>JAUYSB010000275.1 GCA_030696525.1 Hydrogenophaga sp.
TTGTTGGGGATGAGCTTGGAAATGCCATCACAAAAGCCGTAGGGGAAGTCCAGCACGCGGCCCACGTCGCGGATGGCGGCACGCGCGGCCATGGTGCCGAAGGTGGCGATCTGGCTCACCGCGTCCTTGCCGTACTTGTCCTTCACGTAGTCGATCACGCGGTCGCGGTTGGACTGGCAGAAATCGATGTCGAAGTCGGGCATGGACACCCGCTCCGGGTTCAGGAAACGTTCGAACAGCAGCTTGTATTCGAGCGGGTCGAGGTCGGTGATCTTGAGCGCATAGGCCACCAGCGAACCCGCACCCGAACCCCGGCCCGGCCCCACCGGGCAGCCGTTGGCCTTGGCCCACTGGATGAAGTCGCCCACGATCAGGAAGTAACCCGGGAAACCCATCTTCAGAATGGTGTTCAGCTCGAACTCCAGCCGCTCCACATAACGCGGGCGCTGCGCCTCGCGTTTGGCCTCATCGGGGTAGAGGTGGCGCAGGCGCTCCTCCAGGCCTTCGAATGACACGTGGCGGAAATAGTCCTCGGTCGAGAGGATCTGCCCGTTGACCGGCGGGATGGGGAAGTTGGGCAACTGCGGCTTGCCCAGCACCAGGCTGAGGTTGCAGCGGCGCGCAATTTCCAGCGTGTTGGCCACGGCGCTGGGCACATCGGCAAACAGCGCCAACATTTCAGCGGCGGTCTTGAAATACTGCTCGCGGGTGAACTTGCGCACACGCCGCTGGTTACCCAGGATTTCGCCCTCGGAAATGCACACCCGGGCCTCGTGGGCCTCGTAGTCCTCGGCGTTGGGAAACTGCACCGGGTGGGTGGCCACCACCGGCAGGCCCAGGCGCGCGGCCAAGGGCACGGTGGCCAGCACATGGCGCTCGTCGTCGGGCCGGCCGGCGCGCTGGATTTCGAGGTAGAAGCGGTGGGTGAAGGTGCCGGCGATCTGCAGCGCCACGTCGGCGGCACGCTGGCTGTCGCCGGCCAGCAAGGCCTGGCCCACCGGGCCGGTGTGCGCGCCCGACAGCAGGATCAGCCCGGCGCCCAGTTCCTGCAACCATTCCCACTTGACCAGCGCCTGGTCGCGCACCACGTTGCGCGTCCAGGCGCGCGCGAGGATTTCGCACAGGTTGAGGTAGCCCTCGTGGCTCTGGGCCAGCAGCAGCACGCGGGGCAGCGGCTGCACATTCTGCCCCGGGCCGGGCACGGCGGCGGCGTCTGAGCCCAGGCCTTGCAACACCACCTCGGCGCCCAGCACCGGCTTGATGCCGGCGCCCCGCGCGCCCTTGTAGAACTTGATGGCACCGAAGAGGTTGCTCAGGTCGGTGTTGGCCAGCGCGGGCTGGCGGTCGGCCGAGGCGGCCGCCACCGCATCGTCGATGCGCACGGTGCCGTCAACGACGGAGAATTCGGTGTGGAGGCGGAGGTGAACAAACATCGTCCGATTTTAGGGAGCTTGGCACCCTGCCCGCCCGACACCCCACCCTGGCGCCCTGCGCGTTACATCTGGTCGATCATCACCTGCCCAAAGCCCGAGCAGCTCACCTGTGTGGCGCCGTCCATGAGGCGGGCGAAGTCGTAGGTCACTTTCTTGGACAGGATGGCCTTTTCCATGCTGGAGATGATGAGGTCGGCGGCTTCTTTCCAGCCCATGTGGCGCAGCATCATTTCGGCCGAGAGGATTTCGGAGCCGGGGTTGACGTAGTCCTTGCCGGCGTACTTGGGCGCGGTGCCGTGGGTGGCCTCGAAGCAGGCCACCGAATCGCTCAGGTTGGCGCCAGGCGCGATGCCGATGCCGCCCACCTGCGCGGCCAGCGCGTCGGAGATGTAGTCGCCGTTGAGGTTGAGCGTGGCGATCACCGAATACTCGGCCGGGCGCAGCAGGATTTGCTGCAGGAACGCATCGGCGATGCTGTCCTTGATGGTGATGTCGCGGCCGGTCTTGGGGTTCTTGAACTTGCACCATGGCCCGCCGTCGATGGGCTGGGCACCGAATTCCTTTTGCGCCAGCGCATAGGCCCAGTCACGGAAGCCACCCTCGGTGTACTTCATGATGTTGCCCTTGTGCACGATGGTGACGTTGGGCTTGTTGTTGTCGATGGCGTACTCGATAGCCTTGCGCACCAGGGGCTCGGTGCCCTCGATGGACACCGGCTTGATGCCTATGCCAGAGGTATCGGGGAAGCGGATCTTGGTCACGCCCATCTCGTCCTGCAGGAACTTGATGAGCTTCTGGGCCTTGGGCGATTTCGCCTCGTACTCGATGCCGGCGTAGATGTCTTCCGAGTTCTCGCGGAAGATGACCATGTTGGTTTTTTCAGGCTCTTTCAGCGGCGAGGGCACGCCCTTGAAGTACTGCACCGGGCGCAGGCAGACGTAGAGATCGAGTTCCTGGCGCAGCGCCACGTTGAGGCTGCGGATGCCACCGCCCACCGGCGTGGTCAGCGGGCCCTTGATGGAGACCACGTAGTCCTTGAGCACGGCCAGGGTCTCTTCGGGCAACCACACATCGGGGCCATAGACCCGGGTGGATTTTTCGCCGGCATAGACCTCCATCCAGTGGATCTGGCGCTGGCCGCCGTAGGCCTTGGCCACGGCCGCGTCCACCACCTTCAGCATCACCGGCGTGATGTCCAGCCCGGTGCCGTCGCCCTCGATGTAGGGGATGATGGGCTGGTCCGGCACGTTGAGCGACATGTCGGCGTTGACGGTGATTTTCTGCCCCTGGGCAGGGACCTTGATATGCTGGTACATGTAGAGGGGGTCTCCGTAGGGATGCACAACGAACCCTCAAAATTCTAGTTGCTATCGCACACGCCCAACCGCCCGCCATGAACGCCTCCGCCCGCCTCCTGCTCTCACTCGTTTTGTTGGCCGCCAGCACCGCGCAGGCGCAGGAGGGGCCGCAGCTCAACCTGCAGCGCGTCAAGCTCAGCGCCGGCATGCACCAGATCGACGCCCAGGTGGCCCTGACGCCGCAGCAGCGCGCCATCGGCCTCATGCACCGCAAGGAAATGCCCGCGCACGAAGGCATGCTGTTCGTGTTCGAACAGGCGGGTGTTCAGTGCTTCTGGATGAAAAACACGCTGCTGCCACTGACGGCCGCCTTTGTGGCCGACGACGGCAGCATCGTCAACCTGGCCGACATGAAGCCGCAGACCACCGACTCGCACTGCTCCGCCAAGCCGGTGCGCTACGTGCTGGAGATGAACCAGGGCTGGTTTGCCAAACGCAACATACAGGCCGGCGCGCAACTGCGCGGCCAGCCGTTTGGCAACGCCAAGCCCTGAGCAGCCGGGAGGCCTTGATCAGGCCATGCCGGGGTTGCCGTCCACGCCCACCAGCTTGGGCTGGTTGATCTTGACCTGTTTGATGACCTTCTTGTTGCGCAGGTAGCCCGACACCACATCCCAGATCGGCTCGCCCTGCACGCCTTCCTGCACCGAGGCCCAGCCGGCGATCTTGTACTTCTTGTCGGCCTCGATGGGCTTGCCCTTGAGCATCATGCTGTTGATGCGCTGGCCCATGGGCGCGGTCGGTGCGCAGGTGTACTGCAGACCGCCCACGCGCACCATGTCGCCGCCCTGCTGGAAGTAGGGGTCGGGGTTGAAGATGTTGTCGGCCACGTCTTCCAGAATGGTCTTGATCTCGGCGCCGCTGAACTCGTTGAGCGTGGTGGCCGGGTAGGTCAGCGCCATCTGGTCCATCATGCGCTCGGAGGTGATGGTGTCGCCCGGCAGCAGGCTGGTGCCCCAGCGCACGCCCGGCGAAAACGCCATGTCGGCGCCCTTGACTTCCATCAGCGCGTCGCAGATGAGCTGGTCCCAGGAGCCGTTGAAGTTGCCACGGCGGTACAGCGCACCCTCTGACACGGCCAGCTTCTCGCCCAGCTTGGCCTCATAAGGCGCGCGCACCTTGGTGATCAGCGCCTCCATCTCCTTGTCGGCCGCCAGCAGGTTGGAGAACACGGGCATGAGCTTGTAGCGGAAATCCTGCACCTTGCCGCCGCGCACGTCGAAGTCGAGCACGCCGAGGAACTTGCTGTTGGAGCCGGCGTTGGTCACCAGCGTCTGGCCGCCGGCGTTTTTCACGATCACGGGCGCGGGCATGCCGTCGTGGGTGTGGCCGCCCAGCACGGCATCGATGCCGCGCACGCGCGAGGCCATCTTGATGTCCACGTCCATGCCGTTGTGCGAGAGCACCACCACCACCTGGGCGCCCTTGCCGCGCGCCTCGTCCACCATCTTCTGCATGTTCTCGTCCTGGATGCCGAAGGTCCAGTCGGGCACCATGTGACGCGGGTTGGCGATGGGGGTGTAGGGAAAGGCCTGGCCGATGATGGCCACCGGCACACCGTTCATTTCCTTGATGACGTAGGGCGCAAACACCTGGTCGCCAAAGTCGGCCGTGGTCACGTTCTGGGCCAGGAAGTCGATGTGGCCTTTGAAGTCCTTCTCGACGATTTCCTGCACGCGCTTGGCACCGAAGGTGAACTCCCAGTGCGGCGTCATGATGTTCACGCCGAGCAGCTTGCAGGCGTCCACCATGTCCTGGCCGTTGGTCCACAACGAGGTGGCCGAACCCTGCCAGGTGTCGCCGCCATCGAGCAGCAGCGCGTACGGGCGGCTGGCCTTCATCTGCTTGACCAGAGTGGCCAGGTGCGAAAAGCCACCCACCTTGCCGTAGGTCTTGGACGCCTGCTCGAAGTTGAGGTAGCTGAAAGCGTGGGCTTGGGCTGTGTTGGGCTGTATATTGAAGTGCTTCAACAGCTTCTCCCCCACCAGGTGCGGCGGGCGGCCCAGGGCATCGCTCAGGCCCAGGTTGACGCTGGGTTCGCGGAAATAAATGGGCTTGAGCTGGGCGTGGCAGTCGGTGAAGTGCAGAAAGCTCACGTTGCCGAACTTGGGCACGTCGTACAGACGCTCGCCGGCACCGGGCGCAGCCGCCAGCACGTCGGAGTGGTTCAGGGCCATGCCCCCCGCGCTGGCCACCGCCAGCACCTGCATGAATTCACGTCGGCTGAAGCTCATGAATATTCCTCGATAAGTAAGGACTGATGGATGAAATCGAAAAAAGGCCTTGCTTCACGCAAGGCCCGTGGCTCACTGGTTGATCGGCGATTTCGGGTCGAGCAACAGCGCCATGATGTGTTTGATCTGCTGCTCGTTGAGCACACCGGCGTGGCCAGCGCGCGGCATTTGCGAACACGCGTTGTAGGCGCGCGCATTCCACAGCTTGCCCCAGGTGTAATCGACGATGGCCTTGGACGCGGGCGCGTTGGGGTCGCTCACACCACGCAATTTGCCGTAGTTGTAGAGGCTGGGGCCCAAGGTGCCGAAGGAAATTTCTTCCTTGCTGATCTGATGGCAGTTGTAGCAGTTGCCGCCGTTGACGGTTTTGGCGTCGTCGGTCCAGGTCATGCCACGGCCGCTCTGGGCCAGGGCCTCACCCTGTTTCCAGTCGCCCAGAAACTTGCCATCGCTGGGCCACTTGATGGATTTCAGGTTGGCTTCTTCGATGGCCTTGGCGAGTTTTTCATCCAGCGGCTTGCCCGCCACATCAGCGGCGCTGCACAGACGGTTGGCCTCGTCCTGCTCCAGGCGGCTGACCTTGGCAATGCCTTTGTCCTGGAAGGAGTTTTTGGTCATGTCGGCGGCCAGTCTGTCGTAGTCGGCCGGGCTGGGCGCAGAGCTGCATGCGGCCAGCACCAAGGCCACCAGAGGCAGCGTCATCCAGAAGGTTTTTTTCATGTGTTTGGCTCCTGCTTCAGCGCTTGATGGTGGGCACGGCAGATTCCGCACCCTTGGCGTTGACGCCCATGTACACGCCCAACGCGATGGTCACATCGCTGGCGAACTTGGGCTCGGGAAAACGCTGCTGGCGGTAGCAGTCGTTGAGGCGCAGCTGCATGCTCCACATCTGCCCGTTGGACACACGGTAGGCCGGCCAGGCCGCAAAGCCCACGCCGTCGCCCGGGTTCTTGGTCAGGTTGGGCAGGTCTTGCAGGCGGATGCGCTTGTCGTTTTCGCCGTGGCAGGTGGCACACGAAAAATCGTGCGTGCCGCCGCGCTGGAAAAAGGCACGTTTGCCCAATTCGTAGAACTTGCGCTCCTCGGCATGGCCTTGGGGCAGGTCAAAACGCAGGCCCTTGGATTGCGTGGCCACAAAGGTGGCCAGCGCGGTGATGTTGGCCATTTCGCCGCGGCCGAACGGCGTTTTCATGAGCTCGGCGGCGTTGAAGCCTTGCAAGGTCTCCATGCAGGTGACAAGGCGGGACTCCAGGTCCTGCATGCGGCCGGTGTCGGCAAAGTAACGCGGCAGCTTGACAAAAGCGCCCTTCAACACGCCCGGGCCTTCGCCCAGATCGCACTTTTCCAGGGAGACCTTCTTCGGGCCACGTGCCTGTTTCCAGAGTTCCTCTCCCTTCATCTCGAACAGCTCGGCCGGGTTGCCGTCTTGCAGCATCTCGCGGTACTTAGCGATGCCTTCGGCAGCTGTTTGCGCCGACGCGCCAGACGCCGCTGCGGCAAGCGCCACAGCCGTTGTCCAGAGTGAAAGTTTCATCAGTTGTCTCCTGTTTCAGACCACACAAAATGGCGACGGCCAGCCTGTTGGCCGGCCGTCTCCGTCACCTCGAAGGTATCAGCCGATGGCCGCTTCGTCGGTGCGGGTTTCCCCTTTGTTGTCAACCCATTTCACGGCCAGCTTGTCGCCCTTGGCGCCGCCCTTGAACTTGAAGGACAGGAAGGGGTTTTGCGAGACGGCGGTGCTCCACTGGGCCTTGAGCACGCTCTTGCCGTTGTGGCTCGCTTCGACATCGGTGATGAAGTGGGCCGGGATGGTGTCGCCAGCGGCGTTCTTGCGCTGACCGGTTTCCATCGGGTGGGACATCAGCACACGGACTTCGGTCATGTCGCCTTTGGCTGCGGCACGGATGCGCATCGGATCTGCCATGGTGTTTCTCCTGAAAATTCGTAACGAGGGTTGTGGATCGAGGCCGCTGGATCAGCCGCCGCAGCCGCCGAGGGTGACCTTGGTTTCCTTGGTGGCCGAGTACAGCTTGCCGTCGGCCTTGACGATGGCAATCACGTTGGTGCTCTGGCCCATCTTCAGGCGGGTCTGCACGCTGGCTTCGGTGCCGGCAGGGATGAAGAAGGAAGCCGACAGCGGGTTGACGTTCTTCTCGACCAGCAGGTGGATTTCGGTCGTGTTGGCCAGGTTGCTGGTGGCGCCCACGGGCACCACGGCGCCGTTTTCGGCGATGTCGGGCGAGACCACGCTGACCTGGTCGCTGGTGGCAGGCGTACCGCCCACGGCCTTGAGCGCGTCGGCCAGGCTCTTGGCTTCAAAGCCGGCGCGGTTGGCTTGGGCCAGCGCCTGCTTTTCGGTGATGAGGCCCAGCGCGACCAGCGTGCCCAGGGCGCCCGAGGTCTTGAGGACGGAACGGCGAGTGTTGTTCATGAAGGACTCCTTGGAGGAAAAAAAAGGATGCTGGGCCTGTTGTGTGCCTAGCTTACGCCGGCTGAGCCCGAAACACATTGGGGATTACGAGTAATTGCTTATATTCTATAAAAGCCGGACGCCACACACTGCATCACTTGGCGCCCGCGGCGATCCATTTGGCGATGGTCTTGGCGTCGGCATCGGACAGCTGCGCCTGGGGAGGCATGGGCACCGAGCCATAGACACCCGAACCGCCGTTCTTGATCTTGTTCACCAGATAGCCTTCGAGGTCGGCCTGGCCTTTTTGTTTGGCCAGGATTTCGTTGAAGCCGGGGCCCACGATCTTGTTGTTGATGCCGTGGCAGGCGGTGCAGGCGTTGGCCGCCAGCAAGCCCTTGGCATCACCGGCGCCACCGGCCGCTGCCACCACCACCGGCGCCGCTGCGGCCGCGCCCTTGGCAGGCAGGGCGGCGGGCGCGGGCTTGGTGGTGTCGGCGCCACGCACCGGGCCAATCACACGGTTCTGCTCCTGGATGTTGCCGTGGGCGTCGCGCGCAAAGTCGGGCAGCGAGGAGTGGATTTTTTCGTCCACTGGGCAGTTCTTCATGCAGGCCACGTTCTTCACGTCGCCCTTGCCGCCCACCTTCCACAGCGGCTCATGGAACACCATGCCGTTGCGGTTGGGCATGCGCTTTTGCACGTCGGCGATGTTCTGGTCGGACAACGTGAAGTCGGCCGGCACCACCTCGGCCAGGCTCAGCAGGTAGGCCGTGGTCGCGTACACCTCTTCGGTGGTCAGCGTCTTGGGCGCGTTCCAGGGCATGGCGCGGTTGATGTAGTCCCACAGGGTGGAGACGGTGGCCACCTTCATGATGGTCGTCTTCTGCGGGAAGGTCGAGCCTTCGTTGAGGTTCTTCACCCGACCGGCTTCGATGTCGGCCTTGGTGGTGCCGCCGATGATGGGCGTGAAGACCTCGTTCGACTCACCGAAGGAGCCGTGGCAGGACGCGCATTTGGCCTCCCACACCTCTTCGCCTTTGGACACGCTGCCCGAACCCTTGGGCAGGCCCTTGAAGTCGGGGCGCACATCGATGTCCCAGGCCTTGACTTCGGCCGGCGTGGCGTCGCGCCCAATCGAGTGCCAGGGCTTGGCCTGGGCAAAAACCGAGCCGACAGCGAGCGCGGCGATGGCAAAAACAAAACGTTTTTTCATGGTCGGCAATCTCTCAATAGACCTGAACGTTGGAGACTTCACCGTTGGCCGACACCAGCCACGACTGGATGGCGTTCTGGTGGTAGACCGAACGGGTGCCGCGCACAGCGCGCAGCTGGTTGATCTTGGGCTGGACATAGCCGGTGCTGTCGATGGCGCGGCTTTGCAGGATGGCGGGTTTGCCGTCCCACACCCAGTCGATGTTGAAGCGGGTGAAGGCCTTGCCCAGGATGGGCCCTTCCAGCCGCGCGGTGCGCCAGTTGCGCCCGCCGTCGGTGCTCACGTCCAC
Organism: Hydrogenophaga sp.; assembly: GCA_030696525.1. GTDB lineage: Bacteria > Pseudomonadota > Gammaproteobacteria > Burkholderiales > Burkholderiaceae_C > Hydrogenophaga. Next base: position 8,941 of record JAUYSB010000275.1, read on the forward strand.
CCGCTTGATGCTGCCGCGGCCCGACCAGGCCAGGCCGGTGACGTTGTAGAAACCTTTGTCCAGCAGCGTCTGCCCGCCCGAGGGCGTGGTGATGACCGACTTGCACTCCTGGATGCCGGTGTACTGGCGGTGCGTGCCATCGGGCATGTGGTCGATGTAGTGCACCGCCTCGTCCTTGGTGGCGTACTTCTGGTCACCCACCTCGATGCGGCGCAGGTACTTGACCCAGCTCACGCCCTGGATGCCCGGCACCACCAGGCGCAGCGGGTAGCCGTTTTCGGGGCGCAGCATCTCGCCGTTCATGGCCCAGGCGACGATGCAGTCGTCCATGGCGCGCTCGATGTCGATGGTGCGCGTCATGGACGAACCGTCAGCACCTTCGGCCAGCACGTACTTGGCCTGCTTCTTGTCGATGCCACACATCTCCAGCAGGGTGGAGAGCAGCACGCCGGTGAACTCGGAGCAGCTCACCATGCCGTGGCTGTACTGCACCGTGGGCACGGCCACGTTGCCCCACTCGGTGGCCGAGTTGGCGCCGCACTCGATGAAGTGGATGCGCGAGACGCTGGGCAGGCGCATCAGGTCGTCCATGGTGAACACGCGCTCGCGCTTGACCAGGCCGTTGACCATCAGGCGGTGTTTGCTGGGATCGATGTCCCACCAGCCCTGGTGGTGGCGCTCGAAGTGCAGGCCGCTGGGCGTGATGATGCCGAACAGGCCTTGCAGCGGCGTGAAGCTCACCGATGCCTGGTTCACGCGCGTCAAACCCGGGCTCTGGCGGCGCTGCAGGTTGGCTTCCCACTTGCTGGGTTTGCCGTAGCCGTCGGTGATCACCGGCAGGCCCAGGCCCGTGGTGTGCTCGGGCATTTTCAGGATGGCCTCTTCGCCATCGGCCGCCACGGCCTTGGCCGACGCGGCCACGCCGGCACCCATGGCCAGGGCCTTGCCCATGAAGCTGCGGCGGGCCTTGCGCGCCAGCTCCAGCTTCTCGGCATCGAGGAAGTTCTCAGGCGCGGGCACCACCCGGCCGATGGTTTGACTCAATTCTTCCGACACAGCGTGTTCCTTCGTGGGTTGAGACCGCCGACCAGCGCAGTGCCGGGCTCAGGCGGTGAAGCAAGTATATTCGCAAGCACTGATATTCAAATGCGCACAAACCCTTATTTGCATCTCTGCCTCTGCCCCGGCCGGCACAGCCCTTGACGGTCGAGCCCAACCACGCCGCCGCCCTCACCGCGCTAGCCTCCAGCCCGCATAAACGTTAAACTTTGTGAACTGCGCCACCCACGGCGCGACCGAGGTGCTGCACATGACCTTTTTTCGGGGAATGGCGGTGGCGTGTATGGGACTGGCGCTGTTGTCCGCGGGTCCTTGGGCGCGCGCCCAAGAGCGCTTCACCGTCAAACGCGAAGTGGAACTGCGCGCCACGCCGCAGGCCAACGCCAAATCGACGCGGCTGCCGGCCGACACCACAGTGACCCGACTGGAAGAACGCCAGGGGCCCTTCCGCCGCGTGCGCACGCCCGACGGCAAAACCGGTTGGCTGCACATGTTCGACCTGCAAGGCAACGCACCCGCGGCCGCCTCGGGTGGCACCGGCAGCAGCGCCTTGCGCGCACTCGGTCAGGCCTTCAGCCCAAGCTCGACCCCATCCAGCACGGTGGCCACCTCCACCGTGGGCATACGCGGGCTGGACGCCGACGACCTGGCCAACGCCACCCCCAACCTGGCCGCCGTCAACGCGGCCGGCCAATACAAGGTGAGTGACGCCCAAGCGCGCCAGTTTGCCCAGCGCGCCGGCTTCAAGCCGCGCCAGGTGGCCGACCTCGACGCCGCCAACGCCCCGCCCTCTGCGACCCAAGCCCAGTGAGGTGTCGCCATGCACCAGACTCAACAGACGCCCCGCCCAACTTCTGACACCACCTCAGGCCGCGTGCGCCGGCTCGCACAAACGCTGGTGGCGGCCGCCAGCCTCAGCGCCTGCGTGGCCACCGCGCCCACCCAGCCCAGTGCGAGCGCGGGGGGCGGCGCCAGCGCTGCCAGCAGCAGCGACAGCCCGATCAGCAGCGCCCTGCGTTCGCTGGGCGCCGGTGCCCAGTCGGTGGTGGCGGCTGCGCCGGCTGTGGCAGCGGTCTTGCCCGTGGGGCCTGGCGGCCAGTCGGCCACCGACATCGCAGGCCTGCTGCAGCTGCTGTCGCAGTCGGTTGAAAAAATCGATGAGGCCAAAGAAATCGAGATCGGCCGCAACCTGGCCGCCGTGCTGCTGGGTGCCAAACCCGCGCTAAAGGACGGGCGCACCCAGCGCTATGTGAACGAGCTGGGCCGCTGGCTGGCCCTGCACTCCAGCCGCCCCAACCTGCCCTGGCTGTTTGTGGTGCTGGACGACCGGGGCGTCAACGCCTTTGCCGCGCCGGGCGGTTTTGTGTTCGTCACCAAGGGCCTGCTCGACAAGACCTTCAGCGAGGCCGAGCTGGCCGGCGTGCTGGCCCACGAAATTGTGCACATCGAGAAAAAACACCACCTGCAGGCCCTGTCCAGTGCGGCCCGCGCCGGCCTGGCCAGCCAGGTGGTGGCCAGCCAGGTGCGCAGCAACGTGGGCGGCGCAGCGGCTTCCTACCTCATGAACCTGGGCAAGAACCTCTACAGCAAAGGCCTGGACCGTGGCGACGAGTACGAGGCCGACCGCCTGGGTGTGTCCATCGCCACCCGCGCGGGCCTCGACCCCTTTGGCCTGCCGACCGTGTTGCAGACCCTGTCCACCGTGCGGCCCGACGACCCGGCCTACACGCTGGCCCTGGCCACGCACCCGCCCACCGGCCAGCGCCTGGCATCGCTGCAAGCGGCCATGGGCCAGGGTTTCGATGGCTACGCCGCCACCCGCACCGTGGCCGTGAAGCAGCGGATCTCGCAGACCTCGGCGCCCACCATCCGCATCCCTGTGCCGGAAAAACTGAGGGTGCCGGCGGTCAAGCTGCCGCTCAAAAAATAGGCTATTTCGTCTCGAAGCTGGTCACCCACTGCCCTCCGGGCACGGGGGGATGCTGACGCCATTCGGCCACGCGCTGGGCGTACAGGGCGTACAGCCGTTTGTCGGGCTGCTGGGCCTGCAGTGGGCCCAGCAAAGCCTGCGCCTGAGGCCAGTCGTGGCGCCGGCAGGCGTCCAGGCACTCGGCCCAGCGCGCCAGCTCGCCCGGCTGCGCCATGCCCTCGTCCAACACGGTGAAGATGGTCACGGCCGCGTCCTTGCCCTTGACCTGGACGGTGTCCAGCTCCTGCCAGAGCACACCGTCACCGGCCTGCGCGCGGGTGCTGTCGCTGACCACGATGTCCACCCCATAGTGTTTGCCCAGGCCCTCCAGCCGCGAACCGAGGTTGACCGCGTCGCCGATGACGGTGTAAGAGCGGCGCAGGTCGGAGCCCATGTCGCCCACACACATGGTGCCGGTGTTCAGTCCCACGCCCATCCCGATCTCGGGCAGCCCCATCTGGCGGTGCTCCGCGTTGATGCCGGCCAAGGCCCGGCGCATGGCCAGCGCGGCCAGCACCGCCTGCCGCGCGTGGCCGGCCTCGGGCACGGGCGCGCCCCAGAAGGCCATCACGCAGTCGCCCATGTATTTGTCTATGGTGCCGCGGTGCTGGCGGATGGCCTGCGTGAGGCGGCTGAACACGCGGTTGAGCAAGGCCTGCAGCTCGCCGGCCGCCATGGTTTCGGACAGCTGGGTGAAGCCGCGCATGTCGCTGAACATCACGGTCAGCTCGCGCTCCTCTGCGGCCATGCTGTAGCGTTCGGGCGCCTTGACCATTTCATCCACCAGCTCGGGCGGCACGTAGCTGCCAAACAGCTGGGCAAGCTCGCGTTTGGCGCGGGCCTCGAAAAAATAGGCGTGGCTGGTGTGCAGCACATAGGCCAGCACCACCGTCAGCACCGGCGTGGCCAGGGGCAGCACCTGGCCCCGGGCGCCGAACAGCCACAGGTTGAGCCCCAGCAGGGCGGCCACCAGCGCCACCGCGAGTGCAGCAGACCACAGGGCACTCAGGCGCGGCAGGCCCACGAGCAGCAGCACACCGCACAGCAGCAGCGCGGCCACCTCAAAACCCACGGCGTAGTCGGGCTGCACCAGGGCATGCCCATCGAGCCAGGCCGACAGCAGGTTGGCGTGGGTTTCCACGCCGGGAAAGGCCTCGCCCACCGGTGTGGCGCGCAGGTCCTGCAGGCCGGGCGCCGTGGTGCCCAGCAACACGATCTTGTCGCGCAGCAGCGCCGGTGGCAGCCGCCCGTTCACCACGTCGGCGGCCGACAGGTAGGTGAATGAGCTGCCCTGCGGGCCGCCCCGGCCGCGGAAGGGAATCAGCACCGCCGCACGGCTGTCCACCGCGATCTGCATGCTGCTGCCGCCCAGGGCCAGGCCCACGCTGGCCAGCACCGGCGCCTGGCCGCGCGTGCCACTGCCCGGTGCCGGCGCCGGCACCACCGTGGCACCACCCGCCACCACACGCATCAGCGCCAGCGCCAGCGATTCGTAGTAACCGCCCTCGTGGCGGGCCAGCAGCGGCAGCGAACGCACCACACCGTCGCTGTCGGTCACGGGGTTGAAAAAACCGGCCTGCGGCGCGGCCTCGGCGATCTTGGCGATGTTGCTGCCGTAGCCGTCCCACACCGTGGCCTGGAAGGGCCGCAAGCCCTCGGCCTTGAGCCCCCCATCGGTCAGCACTGGCGCGGGCAATTGCCCCGAGCGCAAGGCGCCCCGGTCGGCGGTGAAGTAGTAGCCCAGCACCACCGGGCGCTCGCGCAAGGCGTCGGCAAAACGCTGGTCGTGGTCGAGGCGGCGGCTCAGCTCGGGCAGGCGCGCGGTGAAACGCGTGTCGTAGCGCAGCTCGCCTGCGGCCAGGGCCTTGAGCTGGCCCAGGCCAGAGCGGTCGTCGGCTTCGGCAAACACGATGTCCACGCCCAGCGCGGCCACCTGCTGTTCGTCGAACAGGTGGTCCACCAGTTGCGCCAGGTGGTTGCGCGACCAGGGCCAGTGGCCGATCTCGGCCAGGCTTTTTTCATCGATGTCGAGGATGACGATGCGCTCGTCCAGCGTGCGTGGCATCAGGGCCAGCAGCCGGGCGTCATAGGCCATGGCTTCCAGGCGCGTGAGCAGCTCCAGCCGCTGCACGCCACTGGCATGCAGCAGCGCCAGCACCAGGGGCAGCAACACCGTGGCCAGACGCAGGACAAGCTTGAGCCAGTGCGTCACGGTGCGGCGCCCGTCAGGTGTGGGGCACCGGGTCGTCGGCCAGGTGGCCGGCGGTCAGGCGCAGGCGGCGGTCGCAACGCGCGGCCAGGCTTTCGTCGTGGGTCACCAGCACAAAGGCGGTGCCCTGCGAATGCGCGAGTTCCAGCATCAGCTCGAACACCGCGCCGGCGCTGCCGCGGTCGAGGTTGCCGGTGGGTTCGTCGGCCAGCACACAGGCCGGGCGCGTGACCAAGGCGCGCGCGATGGCCACGCGCTGGCGCTCGCCGCCCGAGAGTTCGGCCGGCCGGTGTTTCAGGCGCTCGGCCAGGCCCACACGCGCCAGCATGTCGGCCGCCACGCGGGCGGCTTCATCGCGCGGCTGGCGGCGAATCCACAGCGGCATGGCCACGTTGTCCAGCGCGCTGAACTCGGGCAGCAGGTGGTGGAACTGGTAGACAAAACCGAGGTGGCGGTTGCGCAGCTCGCCCTGCTGGGTGGCGCCCAGGCCCGCCAGGTTCTGGCCCAGCAGCGTCACGCTGCCGGCGGTGGGTGCGACCAGCCCGCCCAGCAAGTGCAGCAGCGTGCTTTTGCCCGAGCCCGAGGCGCCCACGATGGCCAGGGTTTCGCCGGCAAACACCTGCAGGTCCACGCCCTTGAGCACGGTCACGTCGAGCCGGCCTTCGTGGAAACGTTTGGTCAGGCCGCTGGCTTGCAGAACAACGTCACTCATAACGGAGTGCCTCGGCAGGGTTCACGCGGCTGGCGCGCCAACTTGGGTACAGCGTGGCCACAAAGGCCAGCACGAGGGAAATCACGGCGATGGGCACGATGTCGGTGGACTGCGGATCGCTGGGCATGCGGCTGATGAGGTAGATGTCCTGCGGCAGGAAGGTGGCGCCCAGCAGGCGTTCGAGGGCCGGGACCAGGGTGTCGATGTTGAAGGCCACCAGCAGGCCCAGGGCCAGGCCGCTGAGCGTGCCAATCACGCCCACCATGGCGCCCTGCACCACAAACACGCCCATGATGCTGCGCGGGCTCGCGCCCAGGGTGCGCAGGATGGCGATGTCGGCGCGTTTGTCGGTCACGGTCATCACCAGGGTGCTGACCAGGTTGAACGCCGCCACCGCCACGATGAGGGTGAGGATGATGAACATCATGCGTTTTTCCAGCTGCACGGCGGCAAACCAGGTGCGGTTCTGGCGCGTCCAGTCGCGCACCAGCAAATCGCCACTGAGGCCAGCTGCGATCTGCACCGCCACCTCGCGCGCCTTTTGCAGGTCCTGGAGCTTGATGCGCACGCCCGTGGGGCCTTCGAGGCGGAAGATGCGTGCCGCATCGTCCTGGTGCAGCAGGGCCAGGCCCGAGTCGTATTCGAAATGGCCGGAATCAAACACCCCCACCACCGTCATCTGCTTGATGCGCGGCACCACCCCGGCCGGCGTCACCTGGCCGCTGGGCGCGATCAGCGTCACCGTGTCGCCGGGGCGCACGCCCAGGCTGCGCGCCAGTTCGCCGCCCAGCACGATGCCGAACTCGCCCGGCACCAGGCGCGGCAGCACCGTGCCCGACAACTGCGCCGCCAGCTCGGTGACGCTGGGCTCCAGCGCCGGGTCTATGCCGCGCACGATGGCGCCTTTCATGTCCTCGCCGCGCGCGATCAAGGCCTGCGCGCCAATGAATGGCGCAGCGCCCACCACCTCGGGGTGGCGCTGGATTTCGGCCAAGGTCTTGGGCAGATCGGGGATGGCTTCGCCGCTGGGCGTGAAGACCTCGATGTGCGAGAGCACGCCCAGCATGCGGTCGCGCACCTCTTTCTGAAAACCGTTCATCACGCTCAGCACGATGATGAGCGCGGCCACCCCCAGCGCGATGCCCAGCATGGACACACCCGAGATGAAAGAGATGAAACCATTGCGCCGCGTGGCGCGACCGGCGCGGGTGTAGCGCCAGCCCAGGGAGAGTTCGTAGGGGATTTGCATGGGTGATGTTCCGGCGGGGATTGTGGCATCCCGGACAATCACCCCCATGCCCCTTCCGCATTCCCCGCATTTGCTGATCCCCGCTGTCACCGCCCCCGACGGCAGCACCGCCGCCCTGCCCCCGCATCTGTTGCGCCTGCTGCGCCACATGGCGCCCACAGAACGCATTGACTGCGGCGACAACAGCCCGGCCATGCCACACGAGCTGGCACTGGCACGTGAGCACGGATTGCCGGCTGACGCGGGCCACACGCCGTGGGCCGCGTTCGACACCGCCACCGTGGGCACACCCTGCGCCTGGGTGCGGCCCTGCCATTGGCAGATCGGCGCGCAGCACGTGGCCCTGGCCGACCCCGACAGCCTGGCGCTGGACGCCGCGCAGTCCGAGGCCTTGATGTTGGCCGCCGCGCCCTACTTTGCCGAGGACGGCATCAGCTTGGCGCAACACAGCCCGGGCGCCTGGCTGGCCACAGGCGAGGTGTTTCGGGGCCTGCGCACCTGGTCACTGGAGCGCGCGACCGGCCGCGCCATCGGCCCCGAGATGCTGCAAGCCTCCACCGGTCACCACCCCGGCCTGCGCCGGCTGCAGAGCGAGATGCAGATGCTGTTCTACACCCACCCGGTGAGCGACGAGCGCCAGGCACTGGGGCTGCTGCCGGTCAACGCCTTCTGGATCACCGGCGCGGGCGTGCTGGAACAAGCCGTGCCACCCCGCGCGCATGTGACGGTGGACCAGCGCCTGCTGCCCCCCACGCGCGCCGCCGACAACGCCGCCCACGCCGCCGCCTGGCTGACCATCGATGCCGACATCGCCGCCCACTGGCTGCCGCGCGCCGAGGCCGGCGAAGCGCTGCGGGTGACGCTGTGTGGCGAGCGCGCCGCACAGACCTTCGTCACACAAAAACCCTCTTTGCTCAGGCGGCTGCGCCAGGCCCTGCGCCCTGCCAACACCCCCTTCTTGGACACCCTATGAAACTTTTCACCCGCGACGTGCCGCCACGCGCCGCCTGGGCGCTGGAACAGGCCGGCATCCACCCGCTGCTGGCCCGGCTGTACGCCGCCCGCGGCGTGCGCGGCCCCGACGAACTTGACGACACCCTGGCCCGCCTGCTGCCGCCGAATCAGATGAAGGGCACCGAGGACGCCGCCCGCCTGCTGGCCGACGCCATGGCCGCCGGCCAGCGCATCTGCATCGTGGCCGACTACGACTGCGACGGCGCCACCGCCTGCGCCGTGGGCGTGCGTGGCCTGCGCCTGCTGGGCGCACCCATGGGTTTTGCCAACGTCGGCTACCTGGTGCCCGACCGCGTGACCGACGGCTACGGCCTCACGCCCAGCATCGCCGAACGCGTGAAAGCCAGCGGCGCCGACCTGCTGGTGACGGTGGACAACGGCATCGCCAGCCTGGACGGCGTGCGCACCGCGCGCCAGCTGGGCCTCTCGGTGCTGGTGACCGACCACCACCTGCCCGCCGTGGTCAACGGCCAGGTGGTGGTGCCCGACGACTGCGTGATCGTCAACCCCAACCAGCCCGGCTGCACCTTTGAGAGCAAATCCATCGCCGGCGTGGGCGTGATGTTTTATGTGCTGCTGGCGCTGCGGGCGGAGTTGCGTGCCCGAGGCATTTTCACCCCAGCCACACAACCAAAGATCGACACGCTCTTGCCCCTGGTGGCCTTGGGCACCGTGGCCGACGTGGTCAAGCTCGACCCGCACAACCGCCGCCTCGTGGCCCAGGGCTTGAAGCGAGTGCGCGCCGGCGCCCTGCCCGCCGGCATGGCGGCGCTGTTCGCGGTGGCCGCGCGCCGCGCGCAGGCCGCCACCGCCTTCGACTTCGGTTTCGCGCTGGGCCCGCGCCTGAACGCCGCCGGCCGACTGGCCGACATGACCCTGGGCATCGAATGCCTGATCACCGACGACGCGGCCCGCGCCGACGAACTGGCGCGCACGCTGGACGGCATCAACCGCGAACGCAAGGCGATTGAAGGCGACATGCGCGAGCAGGCCCTGCTGCTGGCCGAGCAATTGTTCGACGAGGACGAAGCGCCGCCGCCGGCCGTGACCGTGTTCGACCCCGATTTTCACGAAGGTGTGGTGGGCATCGTGGCCTCGCGATTGAAGGACAAACTGCACCGCCCCACCTTTGTGTTCGCGGCCAGCGCGGCGGCGGGCAAGTCGCACGAGCTCAAGGGCTCGGGCCGCTCCATCCCCGGCTTCCATTTGCGCGACGCACTGGATTTAGTGGCCAAGCGCCACCCCGGCGTGCTGCTGCGTTTTGGCGGCCACGCCATGGCGGCCGGCTGCACCATCACGGAAGACGGGCTGGACGCCTTCGAACAAGGCCTGGCCCAGGTGGCCAGCGAATGGCTGGACGCCGAGACCCTGCAACGCCGGCTCGACACCGACGGCCCGCTGGACCCGCAGTACCGCCGCCCCGAGGTGGTGGACACCTTGCACGCCGAGGTTTGGGGCCAGGGTTTTGCGCCGCCGGTGTTTTGCGAGGAAGTGGACGTGGTGTCGCAGCGCATCGTGGGCGAAAAACACCTGCAGCTCAAACTCAAGCACCAGGGCGCTGCGGTGGATGGCATCTGGTTCAGCCACACCGAGCCCCTGCCCCCGCGCGTGAAGCTGGCCTTCCGCCTCGATGCCGACGAGTGGCAGGGCCAGAAACGGGTGCGGTTTCTGGTGGAGGCCGCCGAGCTTTGAACGGCAACATTGAAAGGCAGCGTCTTGGCAAAAATTGCCAAAGTCGGTAAGCTGATGGCCATGCCCACCACCATGAACATCTCACTGTCCGACGACCTGAAATCCTTCGTGGACGAGCGCGTCAAAAGCCGTGGCTACAGCACCCACAGCGAATACGTGCGCGATCTGGTGCGCCGCGACGAACAGGAAGCCGGGCGTGAACGTTTGCGCGCCCTGCTGACCGAGGGTTTGGCGTCTGGCCCGGGGCCTGACTGGACCACACAACGCGAACGCCTGCGCCAGCGCGCGCTGGGCGCGCAGGGCGGCAAGGCTTGAAGCCCTGTCGGCCCACAGCCGCAGCCGCGGCGGACATCGACAGCGCCTTCAACCACTGCCTGCTGCAGGCAGATGCGGATGTTGCCCTTCGCTTCATCGATGCCATCGACACCGCATTCCAGCACATGGCCGAACACCCCGCCACGGGTTCGCCCCGGTACGCACGGCAGCTCGAGATCCCGGGCCTGCGCTGCTGGCTCACCAGCGCTTATCCCTATGCGGTCTTCTACCTTGAGCGGGAAACCCATCTGGACGTGATCCGCGTGCTGCACCAGCACGCCGATCTGCCGGCCCATCTGCGCTGAACATGGCGACCCTACAAACGGTCTATGCCGACGACCACCTGCTGGTGCTGGACAAGCCCGCCGGCCTGCTGTGTGTGCCCGGGCGCGGGCCCGACAAGACCGACTGCCTGAGCGCGCGCGCCCAGGCCATGTACCCCGACGCGCTGGTGGTGCACCGGCTGGACATGGGCACCTCAGGCCTGGTGGTGATGGCGCGCGGTGCCCCCGCCCAGCGCACACTCAGCCTGGCCTTTGCCGAGCGCCAAGTACACAAACGCTACGAGGCCGTGGTGGTGGGTGTGCCCGACACGTCGGGCGCCGACGCCGCCGGCTGGAGCGACATCCACCTGCCGCTGATCGTGGACTGGCCGAACCGGCCGAAAAGCAAGGTGGATGTCGACATCGGCAAACCCAGCCACACGCGCTGGCGGGTGCTGGCTGTGAGCGATGTGCCGGGCCTGGGGCCGTGTGCGCGGCTGGCGCTGGAGCCCGTCACCGGCCGCTCGCACCAGCTGCGGGTGCACCTGCTGGCGCTGGGCCACCCCATGCTGGGGGACGACCTGTACGCCGAAGGCGCCGCCCTGGCCGCTGCGCCCCGGCTGCTGTTGCACGCCTGCGCCATTGAACTGCCCCACCCTGTCAGCGGCGAGCGCCTGGGCTTCACCAGCCCGGCGCCCTTCAGCGCATGAAGCTGCTTTCCACCCGGTTGCGGCCGTTCTGCTTGGCGCGGTAGAGCTGGTCGTCGGCCACGCGCACGGCCATCTCGGCATCGGGCTGCTCGGCCGCAGCGGCGCTCACGCCCACGCTCACCGTCACATGCGCCACCACCGGCGCCTTGGCCGTGTCCACCGCGTGCCGCAGTTTCTGCGCCACGCGCAAGGCCTCGTCGGGCTGGGTCTGGGGCAGCAAGGCCAGAAATTCCTCGCCGCCGCTGCGCCCCAGAAAGTCGGTGCTGCGCAGCTGCTGGCGCAGCACGTCGGCCACATGGCGCAGCACCTGGTCGCCCGCCGCGTGGCCATGGCCGTCGTTGACCTGCTTGAAGTGGTCGATGTCGAGCACCAGCACCGCGTAGGCCAGGCCGGTGCGGCGCATGCGCTCGAACTCCAGCACCAGGCGCTCGTCGCAGGCGCGCCGGTTGGGCAGACCGGTCAGCGTGTCGTGGCGGGCCAGGCGCTCCAGGGCGGCGTTGCTGCGCGCCAGCTCAGCGGTGCGCTCGGCCACCTTGTCTTCCAGCTCGTGGTTGCTGCGCTCCAGCGCCTGGCGCCGGCTGATCAGGGTGCTGGCCATGCCCTTGAGCGCGGCCGACAGGTGGCGCAGCTCGGCGCTGCGGGCTTCGGCTTCCAGCGCCACCCCTTCGTCGCCCTGCTCGATGCGGCGCGCCAGGCGCGTGAGCGCCTCCAGCGGGCGGCTGATGACGCCCGCGCCCCACCACGCCAGCACCAGGAACAGCAGGCTGGCCAGAAGGGTGGCGCTCAGCACCACACGCTGCAGGGCGTGCAGCTCGGACAGCGCCACGTCCAGCGGCTGGCGCACCACCACCTGCCAGCCCAGCGGGCTGGCCGGCCAGGCTTCGGGCACCGGCAAGGCCACGCTGAGGTAGCGGCCGCCTTCGGCCCAGCTGCTCAGCACCTGCGGCGCGCCCAGCGCCAGGTCGGCAGGCACCTTGTCGGCGCCCGGCACGCGGTCGGGGTAGCTGATGTGGCCCGCCTTGTCGACCAGAAACACGTCGATCTGCTGGCGCGCGCTTTTGCTCGGCACGATGGAGGCCACCATGTTGGCGGCCCAGCGCCAGTAGAGGTGGGCCGCCAGCACGCCGGTGACCTGGCCGTCGCTGGAGCGCAGCGGCACCGCCACGTCGATGAAATAAATCGGCTCCAAGGCCTGGGGTGCCAGGAGTGACTGCAGCAGCTCGGCCTTGTGGCGGTCGCCCAGGTAATTGCCGCGCAGCCCGGCGCCAAACCAGGGGCGCTGTGCCACCGAGCGCCCGACCAGCAGCCCGCCCGTGGCCACGCGCACCACGCCCTGGGCGTCGGTGGCGCCGATCCAGGCGTACACCGGGTAGGCCGTCTGCAGCTTGTCGAGGGTGGCCGTGAGGTCGGTGTCACCCGGCTGAGCGGACGCCAGCCCGGGCGACAAACGCGCCACCAGCCCGATCTCGCGCAGCCGTTCCTCCAGGTTGAGCGAGACCACCGAGGCCACCGATTCGGCCAGCTCGTTCAGCGCCTGTTCGCGCTCGCGCACCAGCTGCTGACCGTACACCTGCGCGATGTAGAGATAAAACGGCAGTCCCACGCACACGGCCATGGCGCCAATCGCCAGGGCCAAACGTGAGCGAAATGTTTCGGGAAACCACTTCATCGTCAAACAATTTCAAAAATGCCACTTCACTATCGTATGCTTGACCCAATGGCAATCATTTAGAAACAGTGTATGCGGCTCCCAAGCCCCCTGGGGCGCTTCTTTGCACATGCCACCGCGATCCCGCTGCTGGGCCTGTTGCTCGTGGCCGCTGGGAACGCCCAGGCACGCGAGGTGCGGGTGGGCGTGTACGAAAACCCGCCCAAAGTCACGGCGGCGGCCAACGGCCAGGCCAGCGGCATCATGGGCGATCTGCTTCAGGAAGTGGCCCGGCTGGAGAACTGGACCCTGGTGCCGGTGCCCTGCCAGTGGGATGCCTGCCTGGCGGCGGTGGAGGCCGGCACGCTGGACCTCATGCCCGATGTGGCGCGCACCGATCCGCGCGTGCGCCTGTACGACTTCCACCGGGTGCCGGCGCTGCACAGCTGGTCGCAGCTGTACCGCCGGCCCGACCAGCCCATCGAGTCCATGCTCGATCTGCAGGGCAAGCGGGTCGCGGTGCTGGAGGGCTCCAGCCAGCAGGCCTACCTGCGCACCCTGCTCGACGGCTTCGGCCTGCGCACCGAGCTGCTGGGGCACGCGAGCTTCGAGGCTGCCTTTGCCCAGGTGGCGGCGGGCCAGGCCGATGCCGTGGCCTCCAACCACCATTTCGGCGACATCGCTGCGCGCCGCCACAAGCTGCTCGAAACCAGCCTGATGTTCCAGCCCTCGCGGCTGTTTTTTGTGTCCGGCAAGGGGCGCAACGCCGAGCTGCTGGCCGCCCTCGACCGCCACCTGGAAGGCTGGCAGGCCCAGCCCGACTCGACCTACTACCGCGTGCTCAAACGCTGGGCCGTGCCGCGTGAGACGCCGCCCATACCGGTGGCGTTCTGGTGGGGTCTGGGCGGCGTGGTGGCGGCCTTGCTGCTGGCCCTGGCCTTTGTGGCCCTGCTCAAACGCGAGGTCCAGCGCCGCACGGCCGAACTGCGCACCAGCGAAGACAAGCTCTCCACCATCCTCAACAGCGTGGACGCCTTCATCTACATCAAGGACACGGAGCTGCGCTACCAGTACGCCAACCGCCAGGTCTGCGAGCTGTTTGGCAAGCCCCTGGCCGAGATCGTGGGCCATGGCGACAGCGCCTTCTTCGATCAGACCACCGCCGAGCAGCTGCGGGTGATCGACCAGCGCGTGTTCGATGCCGGCGAACGCAATGTGCAGGAAGAAATCAACCGCCTGCCCGACGGCCGTGTGCGCACCTACCTGTCGGTCAAGCTGCCGCTGCGCCGGGCCGACAACAGCATTTATGCGCTGTGCGGCATTTCCACCGACATCACCGAGCAACGCCAGTTCGCGCAGGAAATCCACCAGCTCGCCTACTACGACCCGCTGACCCACCTGGCCAACCGGCGCCAGATGATCGAGCGCCTGCACCAGCTGCTGGCCGACCCGGCCGCCGGCCTGCACCAGCACGCGCTGCTGCTGGTCAACCTCGACAACTTCAAAGACCTCAACGACACCCACGGCCACAACCTGGGCGACCTGCTGTTGCAACAGATGGCCCAGCGCCTGAGCGGCTGCGCCCGCGCAGAAGACCTCGTGGCCCGGCTCGGCGGCGACGAATTCGGCCTGCTCATGACCTCGCTCAACGGCCAGCCCGGCCTGGCCCTGCGGCAGATCGAGACCGCCGCCACCCATCTGGTGCGCGTCATCACCGGCATGCCCTTCCAGCTCGGCACACTGAGCCACCCGGTGACGGTCAGCGTGGGCATCGCCATGCTGAACCAGCAGGAAAACACGGTGGACGCGGTGCTCAAACACGCCGACATCGCACTGGCGCAAGCCAAGGCCGCCGGGCGCGGCACGGTGCGGTTTTTCCGCTCCGACATGGAGGTGGTGGTGGCGGCCCGCGCGGCACTGGAGGCCGACCTGCGCGAGGGCCTGGCCCAGCAGCAGTTTCTGCTGCACTACCAGCCGCAGATCGACGAACACGGCGCCGTGTTCGGCGTTGAAGCGCTGGTGCGCTGGCAGCACCCGCAGCGCGGCCTGGTGCCGCCGGGCAGCTTCATCGGGCTGGCCGAGGTCTCGGGCCTGATCGAGCCGCTGGGCCTGTGGATTCTGCGCAGCGCCTGCGAGCAGATCGTGGCCTGGCGCCACGACCCCAGCCGCCGGCACCTGCTGGTGGCCGTCAACATCAGCGCGCGGCAATTGCACCACCCCGAGTTTGTGCAGCAGGTGGCCGCGGTGCTGGAAGAGACCGGCGCCGACCCGCAGCGCCTGGAGCTGGAGCTGACCGAAAGCCACCTGGTGGAAGACGTGGAAGGCGCAACCGCCAAGATGCGCTCGCTCAAGGCGCGCGGCGTGCGGCTGTCGCTGGACGACTTCGGCACCGGCTATTCCTCGCTCAACTACCTCAAACGCCTGCCGCTGGACCAGCTCAAGATCGACCAGAGTTTTGTGCGCGACCTGCTGCTCGACGCCAACGACCTGTCCATCGTCAAAGCCATCGTGGACATGGGCCGCAACCTGGGCCTGGACGTGCTGGCCGAGGGCGTGGAAACCCAGGCCCAGCACGACATGCTGATGCAGGCCGGCTGCAAACGCTTTCAGGGCTACCTGTTCTGCCACCCGGTGCCGGTGGACCAGCTGCCCGCCACCCTCACGCCCCATGCCCTCATACCCTAGCCACACCCCGGAGCCCACCACGTGACCTCGCCCCTGATCCTTGCCCTCATCGTGCTGGTGCTGGCCGTGGTGGCCTACCTGGTGTTGCGCCGTGCCGCACCGCGCCGAGACGACACGCCCGCGAGCCGCCGTGCCGAACTGCCGCCCAGCCCGCCACCGCGCGCGGCCACGGCCCCCGTTGTCGCCGCGGCGGCTGCGGTGCCGCCGCCACCCACACGCCCCCTGCCGCCCGAGTTGGCGGCGTTCCAGATCACCCATGCCCAGGACCTGCCCCAGTCCCAGCGCGATGCGCTGACGGAAGCGCTGCGCCACATCCCCAGGCCACCGCGTTCGCTGCACCAGCTGATCTCGCCCGAGTTCCTGGCCACCGCCACCTCAGTCGAGATGAGCGAGCTGGTGATGAGCGAGCCGATGATCGCGGCCAAGGTGTTGTCCACCGTGAATTCGCCGCTGTATGGGTTGCAGCGCAGCGTCACCAGCATCGGCCAGGCCATCACCTTCCTGGGCATGAACACGGTGCGCAGCATCTGCCTGCGCTACATGCTGGACGATTCCTTCAAGGCCGGCGACCCGGCCAGCCAGCGCGTGTTCGAGCGCCTGTGGACCGCCAGCGCGGTGGCCAGCGAGCTGTGCTCGCGCCTGACCAAGCAGCTGCACATGCCCGACGCGGGCACCCTGGTCACCAAGGTGGTGCTCTCATTTGTGGGGCACATGGCCGTGGCCACCCTGCCACAAAGCCGTGCCCAGGCCGCGCTGACCGATTTGTCGCTCGACCTGGTGCAGCGCTACAGCGCCCAGCAGCAGGCGCTGGGCCTGTGCGCGCCCGAAATCGGCCGCCTGCTGATGTCGGCCTGGGAATTGCCGGCCAGCATCGTGCAAGGCGTGGGCGACATCGACCTGGCGCTGACCCACCCGGCCGGTGAGCTCGAAACGGCGGCCGCCACCCGGCGCGCCGTGGCCTACCTGAGCGCGCGCCTGGGCGAGCGCCTGGCCGGCGGCAGCCTGAGCGATCTGAGCACCTGGGAACTGGCCAGCGACACCGCCCTCTGCACCCACCATGTGGCGGGCTACCTGCTGCCGCAGCAACTGGCCGCGCTGCAAGCCATCCTCAGCGCGCCCGACACCCAAACCAGCATCGGGCACCTGCTGGGCAAGGGCGCTCAGCCGGGCTGAGCGATCGGGCTCAGCGATGCGGCGGCGTCTGCCACCAGCACCGCACCAAAACCCCGCGAGCGCGGCACAGCCCCCGCCACCCCCATGCGCAGCGGCCCCAGCGCTGCGATGGCGGCGGCCACACGCTGGCCCGCAAGCACCGCGCCGTCTTGCGGTGTGTCGGGCATCAGCACCGCCACGCGCTGCGGGCCCAGGCAGGCCACGAGGTCGGTGGTGCGCTTCATCTCGGCCGACACGGCGCGCGTCACATCGCGCAGCAGCACCGACGCTTCGTTGACCGAATCGGCGCCCCAATCCAGCAGGATCAGCGACAGCGGTGACTCGTTGCGGAAGCCGCGTGCAGCCTCCTCTTCCAACCGGGTTTCGAACAGGCGCGCATCGGCTGCCTGCAGTTCGTCGTCGTAGTGGCCCTGGCGGGCCAGGCGCTCGTGCAGCACCTGGGCGCTGGCGGCCACCGCGTCGGCCGCGGCCAGTGCGGCGTCGCGGGCGCGGGCGTGCGAGGACAGCTCCAGGTACAGCCGCCCCACCAGGTTGAGCAGCGCGCGCTGGCCGGCCTCGGACACGCCGGGGTCGTCCTCGTAGGCATCACCGGCAGCACGCCCGGCTTTGACCTGCCGCATCTGCCGCACCATGGACGGGTCCACGCCCAGGATGTGCAGCCCGATCCACGACACCAGAAAACCCATCAGCCGGCCATGCAGGTCGGGCTGGGTGGCGCGGCCGTTCCACATCTCGCGCAGGTTGATGATGAACTGCTCGTGCTGGCGCCGGTGTTTCTGCTGGTGGCGCTCGTCGATACCGGCCTCGCGCATGAGCTGCTCTTCGCCGGTGAACTGGGCGCGCGCGTAGTTCATCAGGCGGTCGAAGGCGCGGCGCAGCGCGGCCTCGCGCTCGTCGGCCGACACACCGGCATGGAACAGCGTGTCGTGCAGGCGGTTGAAAACGTCGATCAGCGCCTTGTGCTGCTCGTCCAGCTCGGGCAGGCCGGTGCTGAAGTGGTGGTCCCAGACAAACAATTGCATGGTGCGCGGTCTCCTGAGTCGCGGCCTGGCCGCAGCACGCGCTGCGGTTGGACGACACCGATAATACGCGCCCGCCGGCGCAGCAGACGGCTCAGGCCAGCGCCGCGATCCACTGCGTGGCGCCGCGCAGCTTGACCGCCAGGTCGCGGGCCAGGTTCTCCAGCAGCAGGATCTTGATCTGCGGCGTCGCCAGGGCCAGCGCCTCCAGGTCGCTCACGTGCAGCACACGGCAGCGCACCTCGCTGTCGGCCACCACCGAGGCGGTGCGCTGGGTCTGGCCCAGCAGCGTCATCTCGCCGAACTCCATGCCGGGTCCGAGCGACGCGATGCGCTGGTGCCCGCCTTCGTCCAGGGGAACAAGCACGCTGACCCGCCCGGTTTCGATGAAAAAGACCCGCCCGTCCCCGGCCTCGCCGGCCTTGAGGATGGCGTCGCCGGCGCCAAACACCTCGGTGCTCATGTGGCTGTCCATCATGCGCAGCATCTCGGGCGAGTAGCCGGCCAGCAGGGGCGACTCGGCCAGCGGCACGGCCGCCTCGTCGGTCGAGGCCATGCCCTGCAGCAGGCGGTTCTCGCACCACTCCACCGCCAGGTCGTTGTCCTCGAACACCAGAAAACCCCGGTCCTGTGCGCCGGCCGTGCGAGCCAGCGGCTGCAGGATGGCGGCACGCCGGTGCACCCGCGAACAGACCACCGGCTTGCCCTCGGCCTGCAGCGTGCGCCGGGCCTGGTGCAGCATCAACGCCGCGCTTTCGGCCACACCGGTGACCTGGTTCATGTCGAGGATGAAGCAGTCGGTATCGGCGGCCATGCTCAGCATGCGGCGCACGATGTACTCCACCCCGTCCACCGCCAACATGCCATGCAGCGACAGGTACTTGATGCGGTGGGCGTGCGCCATCAGGTGCTCGCGCGCCGGGCCCACCGGCTTGCGGCGCGAGGACGCATCGGCGCCGGTGTACACGCGGCCCAGCGCCTGGCGCGGGTCGCGCACCTGGTGGAACATGTGCAGGCCGAAGTCGCGCGTGATGCGGCGGCAGGCCTCGATGCCGCGCACGCTGTTGCCCTTGATGTCCAGACGCGGCGAAAAAATGGCGATGCCGAAACGGCCGGGGATGACAGCGATGACGCCGCCGCCCACGCCGCTTTTGGCTGGCATGCCGACCTCGTACAGCCAGCTGCCGGCAAAGTCGTACATGCCGCAGGTGGCCATGACGCTGAGCACCTGGCCCACGTGTTCGGTGGGCAGGGCGCGTTTGCCCGTCAGGGGGTGCACGCCGCCGTTGGCCAGGGTGGCGGCCATGTAGGCCAGGTCGCGGCAGCTCACCTCGATGGCGCATTGGCGGAAGTAGTTTTCCAGCGAGGCCATGGGCTCGTCTTCAATGATGCCGAAGTTCTTGAGCATCCAGGCGATGGCGCGGTTGCGGTGGCCGGTGCTGCTCTCGGACTGGTAGACCGATTCATCGACCGTGACCGGGTGCCCCACGAAGGTGGCGATGGACGACTCGATGCGCTGCCACTGCGCCTCGGTGGTGCGTCCGGCCACCAGGCTGGTGGTGGCGATTGCACCAGCATTGATCATGGGGTTGAGCGGCGCACCAGTCTGGGGATGCAGGCTGATGGAGTTGAAGGCGTCGCCGCTGGGCTCCACCCCCACCTTTTCGGCCATGGCCTGCTGCCCGCGGTCGGCCAGGGCCATGCCGTACACAAAGGGCTTGGAGATGGACTGGATGGTGAACAGCTGCTCGGCGTCGCCCACGCTGTAGGCCACACCGTCCATGGTGACGATGCTGATGCCCAGCCAGTCGGGGTTGGCCTTGGTGAGTTCGGGGATGTAGCTGGCGAGCTCGCCGGCGCTGGTGCCAACGAGTTGCGCGTGCAGCGCCTGAAGGTAGGCGGCGATGGGAGCCTGCATGAGGAGGTGCTCAGGGTGGGTGGACGGGGCCTACCCCCTGAGCAATTCGCGTACCCGGTGCAGGCCGCCGGGCACGGGTTGTTTACCCTGCGGGGTTCAGATCAGCGGCACACCCGTTTTGCTCTGGATGAACTCGCGCGTCACGCCGTCGGCCAGCTCCACCAGTTTGAGGCCTTCGGGCGTCACGTCCATCACACCGAGGTCGGTGATGATGCGGTCGACCACGCCCACGCCGGTCAGCGGCAGGGTGCACTCGGGCAGGATCTTCATGTCCTCGGTGCCGTCCTTCTTCTTGGCCACGTGTTCCATCAGCACGATCACGCGCTTGACGCCGGCCACCAGGTCCATGGCGCCGCCCATGCCCTTGATCATCTTGCCGGGGATCATCCAGTTGGCCAGGTCGCCGCGTGCATTGACCTGCATGGCGCCCAGGATGGACAGGTTGATCTTGCCGCCGCGGATCATGGCAAACGACTGGTCGGAGCCGAAGATGGACGAGCCCTTGATGGTGGTCACGGTCTGTTTGCCCGCGTTGATGAGGTCGGCATCGACCTCGTCTTCGTAGGGGAAGGGGCCAATCCCCAGCATTCCGTTCTCGCTTTGCAGCCAGACCTCGATGTGGTCGTGCACATGGTTGGCCACCAGCGTGGGGATGCCGATACCGAGGTTGACGTA
>JAUYSB010000026.1 GCA_030696525.1 Hydrogenophaga sp.
TCATGGGCGCGCGCATGCGCACACCGGCCACCTGGGTCTCGAACTCGCGCTCGAAGGCGCCGGCGTAGTGGCTCACGTCGGTGCTGGTGCCGCCCATGTCGAAGCCGATCACCTTGGGCTGGCCCGCAATTTCAGCGGTCCGTGCCATGCCCACGATGCCACCGGCCGGGCCGCTCAGGATGGCGTCCTTGCCCTGGAAACGGTGGGCGTCGGTGAGGCCGCCGGAAGACTGCATGAAGTACAGCGGCACGCCAGGCATCTCGGCCGCCACCTGCTCCACGTAGCGGCGCAAGATGGGTGAGAGGTAGGCATCGACCACCGTGGTGTCGCCCCGGCTGACAAACTTCATCAGCGGGCTGGTGGCGTGAGAAGTGCTGACCTGCGTGAAGCCGATCTCGCGCGCCAACTCGGCCGCACGCCCCTCGTGGGTGGTGTAGCGGTAACCGTGCATGAAGACGATGGCCACGCTGCGCAGGCCGGCGTCAAAGGCCGCCCACAGGCGCTCGCGCAAATGTGCTTCGTCCAGCGGCTCGATCAGCTCACCGTGCGCCCCCACCCGCTCCTGCGCTTCGATCACGCGGCTGTAGAGCAACTCGGGCAGGACGATGTGGCGGTCGAACAAGCGCGGGCGGTTTTGGTAGGCGATGCGCAGGGCGTCGCGGAAACCGCGCGTGGTCACCAGCAGCGTGGGCTCGCCCTTGCGCTCCAGCAGCGCGTTGGTGGCCACGGTGGTGCCCATCTTCACGCACGCCAC
Source organism: Hydrogenophaga sp. (assembly GCA_030696525.1). Taxonomy (GTDB): domain Bacteria; phylum Pseudomonadota; class Gammaproteobacteria; order Burkholderiales; family Burkholderiaceae_C; genus Hydrogenophaga. The sequence continues at coordinate 755 of JAUYSB010000026.1, forward strand.
CTGCGCGGGCGTGACGGGCTCGCCCGCTTTAAGGCCCAGCAGGTGGCGGATGCCGGCCACCGCCGCGTCGCGGTACTGCTCGGGGTTCTCGCTCAGCAGCTTGTGCGTCACCAGCGAGCCATCGGGGCGTTTGCCCACGATGTCGGTGAAGGTACCGCCACGGTCGATCCAGAACTGCCAGCGGGAGGTGGTGTGTGTGTTCATAGGGAGGCTGCGGAGCGGGCCGCTTGGTCGTAGATGCCGGACAACACGCGCAGCAGGCGCGCGAGCTGGCCGATGTCGTGGTTGAGGGCCGAGTCGGCCTTGAGGGCGTTGATCAGGCAGTCCTCGCGGATCTCGCGGTAGCGCTCCACGTAGGCACGGCCCTGGTCGGTGGCGGCGTAGGTCACTTCCTTGCCGCTTTTACTCGACGCCACCACGCCCAAGCCCTGCAATTTCTTGAGCGAGTAGTTGATGAGGTGGGTGTCTTCCACGTTCATGATGAAGCAGATGTCGGCCAGGCGCTTGTCGCGCGCACGGTGCGTGACGTGGTGCAGCACCAGCACGTCCAGCGGCGTGAGGTCCTTGAGACCGGCCGCACTCATGCAGTGCACGATCCAGCGGTGAAAGGCGTTGCCCGATACGATGAGGCCGAACTCGAACTCGCTCATCTCGGCACTGCGCGGCGACACCAGGTGCGCCGACGAGACGATGGGCACGGATTCTGCTTTTTGGGTTTTGCGGGTCGAGGCCATGCTGTGAAGTCTATTCATTTCGCCGACAAATCACCAACAATTTGTTGACATCAAGGGAAAACACGGAGCACACTGGCCGCCCGCCCGGCTACATTCTGTGACGACGGTACCGTCACCGAATACACACTTCAACCCATCCTTGTCTGGAGCCCTCATGAAGCGTCGTCTGTTCTCTGCCACCCTGCTTGCCTCGGCCATGGCCTTGGGCACCGCCGCCCAGGCACAAACCAAGTGGGACCTGCCCGCCGCCTACCCGGCCACCAACTTCCACAGCCAGAACCTGGTGGACTTTGCCAACGACGTGGACAAGGCCACCGGCGGCAAACTCAAGATCACGGTGCACGCCAACGCGGCGCTGTTCAAGGCGCCCGAAATCAAACGCGCGGTGCAAGGCGGCCAGGCGCAGATCGGTGAAATCCTGCTGGTGAATTACCAGAACGAATGGCAGATGTTCGGCGCCGACGGCCTGCCCTTCCTGGCCGACAGCTACGACACCTCGATGAAGCTCTACCAGGCGCAAAAACCGCTGCTGGAGAAGAAGCTGGCCGAACAGGGCATGTCGCTGCTGTACGCGGTGGCCTGGCCGCCGCAGGGCATCTACGTGAAGAAGCCCATCGCCTCGGCGGCCGACCTCAAGGGCGTCAAGTGGCGCGCCTACAGCCCGGCCACGGCGCGCATTGCCGAACTGGTGGGCGCGCAGCCCGTCACCATTCAGCAAGCCGAACTCTCGCAGGCCATGGCCACCGGTGTGGTGGAGTCCTACATGTCGTCGGGCTCCACCGGTTTTGACACGAAGACCTACGAGCACATCAAGAACTACTACGACACCCAGGCCTGGTTGCCCAAGAACGCGGTCATCGTCAACAAGAAGGCCTTTGACGCGCTCGACAAGCCCACGCAGGACGCCGTGCTCAAGGCCGCCGCCGACGCCGAAGTGCGTGGCTGGAACGCGTCTAAAAAGGTCAACGTCGAGTCGCTGGAGAAACTCAAGGCCAACGGCATGGTCATCCACACGCCGCCGGCCCAGCTCAAGGCCGACATGCAGAAAGTCGGTGAAACCATGCTCAAGGAATGGCTGGACAAGGCCGGCCCCGAAGGCCAGGCCCTGATGGGCGCCTACCGAAAGTAAGCGGCCTGCGCGCGCTGCAACGGCACACCACAGCCCGGGCACACCCCCGGGCTGTTTTTTTGCAAGGATGACCCGGATGAGAAAACTGCTTGACGCTTTGTACGACGGCGCAGCCTGGCTGGCCGCGCTGTTCATGATCGGCGTGCTGCTGATGGTGCTGCTGTCCATCGTCAGCCGCCTGCTGCACTTTCATGTGCCCGGCACCGACGCCTACGCCGGATACGCCATGGCCGGAGCGGGTTTTCTGGCGCTGGCGCACACGCTCAAGCGCAACGAGCACATCCGGGTGACGCTCATCCTGGGCAAGCTGCGGGGCAGCGCCAAGCGGGCGATGGAAATCTGGTCGCTGTCGGTGGCGGTGTTGCTGGCCGGGCTGTTCGCCTTCTATTCGGCGCGCCTGGCCTGGCAATCGCACCAGTTCCACGACATCTCCACCAGCAACGATGCCACCCCGCTGTGGATTCCCCAAATCATGATGGCCGTGGGCACGGCCGTGCTGTTCATCGCCTTCATCGACGAGTGGGTGCTGGAACTGCGAGGGCAGCGCAACAACCGCGAAGGCCAGGAGACCCACCATGAATGACATGGCCATCACCGCGCTGCTGATCGTCACGCTGTTTGCCCTGCTGGGCAGCGGGGTGTGGATTGGCCTCACGCTGGCGGGCGTGGCCTGGATTGGCATGGAGCTGTTCTCCAGCCGCCCGGCCGGCGACGCCATGGCCGTGACCATCTGGGGCAGCGCCAGCAGCTGGACGCTGACCGCGCTGCCGCTGTTTGTGTGGATGGGCGAAATCCTGTTCCGCACCAAGTTGTCGGAAAGCATGTTCCGCGGCCTGGCGCCGTGGGTGAATGCCCTGCCCGGCCGGCTGCTGCACACCAACATCATCGGCAGCACCATCTTCGCGGCGGTGTCGGGCTCGTCGGCCGCCACCTGCGCCACCATCGGCAAGATGACGGTGCCCGAACTCACGCGCCGCGGCTACCCGCCCGAGAAGATCGTGGGCTCGCTGGGCGGCGCCAGCACCCTGGGCCTGCTGATTCCGCCGTCCATCATCATGATCGTCTACGGCGTGGCGGCCGAGGTGTCGATTGCCAAGCTGTTTGTGGGCGGCGTGCTGCCCGGGCTGATGCTGGCCGCTCTGTTCAGCGGCCACCTCATGTTGTGGGCGCTGCTCAATCCAGCCAAGGTGCCCCATGCCGACGCGAGCATGACGCTGGCACAGAAGCTCAACGAGTCGCGCCACCTCATTCCGGTGGTGCTGCTGATCGCCGGCGTGATCGGCTCCATTTACACCGGCATCGCCACCGCCACCGAAGCGGCAGCCATCGGTGTGGTGGGCGCACTCATTCTGTCGGCGGTGCAGGGTTCGCTCAACTGGGGCACCTTTCGCGACTCGCTGCTGGGCGCCACGCGGCTCTACTGCATGATCGCGCTCATCCTGGCCGGTGCGGCTTTTCTCACGCTGTCCATGGGCTACATCGGCCTGCCGCGCCACCTGGCGGAATTCGTTACCGGCCTGAACCTCTCGCCCGGCGTGTTGCTGATCGCGCTGGCGCTGTTTTACATCCTGCTGGGCTGTTTCCTGGACGGCATCTCCATGATCGTGTTGACCATGGGCGTGATCCTGCCCACGGTGACGGCCGCCGGCATCGACCTGATCTGGTTCGGCATCTTCATCGTCATCGTGGTGGAAATGGCGCAGATCACGCCACCCGTGGGCTTCAACCTGTTTGTGCTGCAGGGGATGACGAAACGCGACATCGCGTGGATTGCCAAGGTGTGCATGCCCTACTTCTTTCTCATGGTGCTGGCGTTGCTGCTGCTGTGGTGGTTCCCGGGCATCGTGACCTGGATGCCGTCGAGGATGTGACCGCACCGGGCTAAGATAAGCGCCCCGCCCACAATGGCGGGGCATTTTTTTGTTGCAAGGATTCGTGTGTTCAAGAACGTGATGGTGTACCGCCTGGGCGCAGAGTCTCTGCCCGCGCTGGACGAAATGGATGCGGCGCTGGCCGAGGCGCGTTTTGTGCCATGTGGTGCCTCGCAGGAGCTGTCGCTGGGCTGGGCCGCGCCGCGCGGCGAGAACCACGGCGCGCTGGTCGAGTCCATCGCCGGCCAGCGCATCCTCAAGTTCATGGTCGAGAGCAAATCGGTGCCGGCCACCGTGGTGCGGCGCAAGGCCGACGAGGAAATTGCGCGCATCGAAGCCACCACCGGCCGCAAACCCGGCAAGAAGGAAACCCGTGACCTGCGCGAAGACGCCAAACGCGCCCTGTTGCCACAGGCCTTCAGCAAGGTCTCCAGCGTGTGGGTGTGGCTGGACGCCGAGCAGGACTTGCTGATCCTGGATGCCGGCAGCCAGAGCCGTGCCGACGCGGTGATCACCGCGCTGGTGGAAGCGGTGCCCGGCCTGGCGCCACGCCTGTTCAACACGCAGCGCACGCCACAAAGCGCCATGGCCCAGTGGCTGGCCGAAGGCGAGGCCGATGGTGCCTTTCAGATCGAGCAGGAATGCGAGCTCAAGTCCACCGGCGAAGACCGCGCGGTGGTCAAGTACACCCGCCACACGCTGGACATCGACGAGGTCAAACAGCACATCGCCCAGGGCAAACTGCCCACCAAGCTGGCGCTCAACTGGCAGGGCCGCGTGGCTTTCACGCTGACGGAATCGATGACGCTCAAGAAGGTGGGCTTGCTGGAGACCGTGTTCGAAGGCACGTCAAAAGAGAAGGAAGACAACTTCGACGCCGATGTGGCTATCAGCACCGGCGAGCTGGGCCAGCTGATCCCCGAACTGGTGGAAGCCCTGGGCGGCGAACTCCTGGAGTTTGGCGCCGTCGCCACACCGACCGCTGCGCCCGCAAGCGCAGCCGGCACCGTGACCACCGGCCGCGCGCACCAGGCATCGGCCGCCGACATGGCCACGGCCGACGACAGCAGCGCGCCCTTCTGACGGCTGACCGCCCACACACACCATGAGCCAAGTGGTTGCCATCTGCCTCGGCGCCTGCGCAGGCGCACTGGCGCGCTGGCAACTGGGCCTGTGGCTCAACCCAGGCGCCGCCCTGCCCTGGGGCACGCTGGCCGCCAACTGGGCCGGCGCCTACGCGGTGGGTGTGGCGGTGGTGTTTTTCCAGACCCACACCGGCATCGACCCAGCGTGGCGCCTGCTCATCGTCACCGGCCTGCTGGGGGCGCTCACCACGTTTTCCACCTTCTCGGCCGAGGCCATCGCGCTGCTGCAGCAGGGCCGCGTCGCAACCGCCCTGCTGCACTCAGGCCTTCATTTGTTCGGCTCGCTGTTGCTGGCCTGGCTGGGGGTGCTCAGTGGGCAGATGTGGTGGAGCAAGGCGGCAGGCTGAGGCCTAACCGCCGCCGCGCTGCATGTAGAGATCGAAGCGCTGCATGAAGGTGAAACGCTGGTGCTCGTCGAGCCCGGCAAATTCGAAAGCCACGTGCATGCGCGGCATGCGCATGAGCGCAATCGCGCGTGGCGCACCTTCGCGCCAGGTGATGCGCAGTTGGCCCGCGCCAATGTCGGCATGCAACACCCCGCCGGCCTGGCGCCACGGCGTCTCGCCCATGGCGGCGGGCAAGGCACGTTGCCACTCGGCTTCGGTGCAGCCCATCTCGCGCTCGAAGCGTTCGGGGTAAAACGACTGCATGTTGACCGTGCCTCAGCCGCCGGCAATGGGCGGCCAGATGGCCAGCACGTCGCCGTCGTTCAAGGTGGTGGTGGCGCGCACTTCAGGTGCCACGTAGCGGCCGTTCACCAGCACCAGATGCACCAGCTTGGGCGGCATGCCATAGGGCTCGATGATGGTCGCGATGCTGTCGGTGGGCGCCACCTCCAGTTCGAGCTGGTTGGCCCGGCGCGCTTCGGGCGGCAGGTAGTCGGTGAGGGTGGCAAAAAGTTTGAAGGTGATCTTCATACCCGCCATCATGCACGTCGTCGTGTGTCGTCCGCGCCGCTCCAGTGGCCTTGCGCCTGCGCAGCCCCCAGGTAGGCGTCCATCAGGCGGGTGGGGTCGGCCAGCAGCTTGTTTTTCCATTCGCCCAGCCGCACCTGGCCTTCGACCAGGCCACGCATCACACCCACGTGCTCGGTCCAGCCCACGCTGTTGCAGCCCACCATGATGTCGCCCTTGAACTGCAGGCTCAGGTGGCGGCCGCTGGCCACGTCGGTCAGCTCCACATGCTCGCCGCCGGGCACGCCTTCCCAATTGCC
>JAUYSB010000070.1 GCA_030696525.1 Hydrogenophaga sp.
AGCAGCATCTTGCGCACGTCGGGGTGCACGATGATGGGGTCGGCCGGCTGGCTCTTGTCCTTGGCACCGCTCAGGCTACGCATCTGGATGCGGTCCTTGGCGTAGGCCAGCGCGTTCTGGTAGGCCACGTCGGTCAGGCCCAACCTCTGGTTGCCCACCCCCAGGCGGGCGGCGTTCATCATCCCGAACATGCCTTGCATGCCCTTGTTGGGCTGGCCCACCAGGGTGCCGATGGCGCCGTCCAGCACCAGCTGTGCGGTGGCGTTGCCGTGGATGCCCATCTTGTGCTCCAGGCCAGAACAGTAGATGCCGTTGCGATCGCCCAGGCTGCCGTCCGGATTGACGTGGAATTTCGGCACGATGAACAGGCTCACGCCCTTGATGCCGGGCGGCGCGTCGGGCAGGCGGGCCAGCACCAGGTGGATGATGTTGTCGGCCATATCGTGTTCACCGGCGCTGATGAAAATCTTGTTGCCGGTGATCTTGTAGGTGCCGTCGGCCTGGGGCTCGGCCTTGGTGCGCATCAGGCCCAGGTCGGTGCCGCAGTGGGGTTCGGTCAGGCACATGGTGCCGGTCCACTCGCCGCTGCTCATCTTGTGCAGGTAGGTGGCCTTCTGCGCATCGGTGCCGTGGGTGTGCAGCGAGGCGTAGGCGCCGTGCGTCAGGCCGGGGTACATGGTCCAGGCCTGGTTGGCCGAGTTCAGCATCTCGTACAGGCACTGGTTCACCACCAGCGGCAGGCCCTGGCCACCATAGGCCGGGTCGGTGCTGAGCGCGGCCCAGCCGGCTTCGACGTACTGTTTGTAGGCTGCTTTGAAGCCGCTTGGGGTTTTCACCTCGTGGGTGGCCTGGTCGAGCTGGCAGCCCTCGGTGTCGCCGCTGATGTTGAGCGGGAACAGCACCTGCGAGGCGAACTTGCCGCCCTCCTCGAGCACGGCGTTGATGGTGTCTGCGTCCACGTCGCCATGCTGGGGCATGGCGCGGAAGTCGTCGCACACGTTGAGCACTTCGTGCATCACGAACTGCATGTCACGCAGAGGCGGGTTGTAAACGGGCATGGCAGGGCTCCTGTGGGTTCGTGAAAAGAAAAAATCAGTCCCGCGCGCCGCAGCGCGCCAGGATGTGGGCAAACCCGCGGTGGGCACGGGCAATGGATTCGGGGGACCGGAGGAAGCGCGCTTCGTAATGCAGCGCGAGGATCAGGCCGTGGATTTCGAACAGGGTCTGGTCCTCGTCCACGGTCGTGTTCAGGTGGCCTTCGGCCTTGGCCTGGGCAATGGCGCGTTTCATGGCGGCGTGCCAGGTGAGCACGGTGTCCACCAGCGCATCGCGCACCGGGCCGGGCCGGTCGTCAAACTCCACCGCACCGCTGATGTAGATGCAGCCCGAGTCGATTTCGACGGAGGTGCGCTGCATCCAGTTGTCGAACAGGGCGCGCAGGCGCGGCAGGCCGCGCGGCTTTTTCAGCGCGGGCTTGAAGACCTCGTCTTCGAATCGGTTGTGGTACTCGCGCACCACCGAAATTTGCAACTCCTCACGCGAGCCGAAATGGGCAAACACGCCCGACTTGCTCATCTGCATGGCCTCGGCCAGGGCGCCGATGCTCAGGCCTTCCACGCCCACGTGGGTGGCCATGCCCAGGGCCACGTCAACGATGGCGGCCTTGGTCTGCTGGCCCTTGTGCGCGGCTTTGTGCGCCGAGGCGGCGGACACCTGGCGCACTCGGGGAGCTCGGACGGGGCTGGTGGCGGTCATGTGGGTGGATACGAATAAAAATAAAACGAACGGTCGTTCTATTTTGTACGCAAATCCACCTTTGTACAGATGACAAACACCCACGGTGCGGGTATTTGTGTAGAGTGCGGCCTCTAGTTGGCGGCGTCTGCCCGGCGATGGCGGCAGCCGAGAACGCCGCTTCAGTCGATCTTGATGTTGGCCTTGGCCACCAGGCGGGCGTAGCGGGCCTGCTCGGATTTGAAGAACGCGCCTGCGGCCTCGGGGGTGGTCGGGTCGATGACGTTGTTCTGCTTGGCCATGGCGGCCTTCACCTCGGGGTCGTTGTAGGCGGTCACCACGGCATCGTGCAGGCGCTTGACCTGCGCGGCAGGCAGGCCCTTGGGGCCGACCATGGCGAACCAGCCAGCAACGTCCACGTCCGGGAAGCCCTGCTCGGCGATGGTCGGCACGTCGGGCAAGGACGCCACGCGCTGTTTGCCCATCACACCAATGGCCTTGAGCCGGCCCGAGGCGATGTGGCCTTGCGCGGCGGCCACGGCGGCGGCGCCAAATTCAACCTGGCCCGAGATGATGTCGGTCATCATGGGGCCCATGCCCTTGTAGGGCACGTGCTGCACCTGCATGTCCAGCGCGTCCACGAACATCTCCCCGGCCAGGTGGATGATGGTGCCGTTGCCCGACGAGGCCATGTTGAACTGGCCCGGCTTGCCCTTGATGAGGGCTTGCATGTCTTTGGCGTTGTTCGCCGGCACCTTGGCCGGGTTGACCACCAGCACAAAGGGCGAGCCGCCCACCACGCTAATGGGCGTGATGTCGGCCAGGCTGTCGTAGGGCAGGTTCTTGAACACGCTGGGGTTGACCGCGTGGTTGTTGGAGATGAAGGCCACGGTGTTGCCGTCGGGCGCGGCTTTCACCAGCGCCTGGGTGCCGGTGATGCCGCCTGCGCCGGGCAGGTTCTCGATGACAACGGGCTGGCCGCCCAGGGCCTTGGACAAGGCCACCTGGGCGGAACGCACGATGACGTCCACGCCCGAGCCGGCGCCCAGCGGCAGGATGACGCGCAGCGGCGTGCTGGGGGTCTGGGCGTGCGCCGTACCGGCGCCCATCAGGGCAGCGGCGGCAAGGGCAAAAACGGTGCGTCGTTGGATGGTGTTCATGGGTGTCTCCGTGGTGTGTTGAGCGTCATTCGTCATTCGTCATTCGTGATCTGTCATTCCTCAAGCCGCGTGCAGCGCGCCCAACACCTCATCGGTGTGTTCACCCACCTTGGCCAGCGCATGGCGCACGCCGGGGCGGCGCCCGCCCATGAGCAGGGGCAGCAGCACCACCTGGGTGGTGTCGCCTTCGGGCGTTTCCATGGGCACCAGGCCGCCGCTGGCGATCAGGTGTTCGTCCTGCACCAGCTGGTCGGGGCGCACCACCTTGGCGTAAGGCAGCCCGGCGGCCTGCAGCTGGGCGCACAGGGTTTCCAGGTCGTGGTGTTGCAGCGTGTCGCTCAGCTGTTGCAACAAGGCCGGGCGCACGGCCACGCGCTGGGCGTTGGTGGCCAGGGCCGGGTCGTTGGCCAGGTCGGGGCGCTGCAGCACCTCGCACAGCGTCAGGAACTGCTTGTCGCTCACGGCGCCGATGAACAGCTGCTCGCCGCCGGCCACACCAAAGGTGTCGTACACGCTCCAGGCCGACACACGCGAAGGGAACGGCGGCGGCACCTCGCCCGTCATCTGGAACTGCTGCATGTGTTGCGAGGCCAGCAGCGCGCAGTTCTCGAACAGCGCGCTCTGGATCTCCTGGCCCTCGCCGGTGCGCTCGCGTTCGCGCAGCGCGGCCAGCACGCCGATGGCGCCGAACATGCCGCCCATGATGTCGTTGACCGAGGTGCCGGCACGCAGCGGGCGGCCCACCGGGCCGGTCATGTAGGTCAGGCCGGCCATGTTCTGCACCACCTCGTCCAGCGCCAGGCGGTTCTCGTAGGGGCCGGGCAAAAAGCCCTTGTGCGACACATAGATGAGCTGCGGAAACAAGGCCTTCAAGGCCGTGTGGCCCAGGCCCAGCTTGTCCATCAGACCGGGGCGGAAGTTCTCCAGCAGCACGTCGCACTGGCCGATCAGGTCCTTGGCCGTGGCCAGGCCTTCCTCGGTGTGGATGTCCAGCACCACGCTCTTTTTGTTGCGGTTGAAGCTGCGGAAGAAGCCTATGCCCAGGCCCGGCAGGCTGCGCGTCTTGTCGCCGCCCGGGGGTTCGATCTTGATGACCTCGGCACCGAGGTCGGCCAGGATCATGCCGCAGGTCGGGCCCATGACCATGTGGGTGAATTCGACGACGCGCACGCCCTCAAGAGGCAGGCCGGTGGAGCTGGGGTTCATGCGGGGGTCCGTTGAAAGGTGGAGGGCAAGCCGGCGCGCCACAGCGCGCCGTGGGTGGGTTCGCCTTGCAGCCAAGCCGCCACGTTGGCGCGCAAGGCCAGCAAGGCGGTGAGGTCGATGCCCGTGTTCACGCCACAGGCGGCCAGCATGAAGGCCAGGTCTTCGGTGGCGGCGTTGCCGCTGGCACCGGGCGCGTGCGGGCAGCCGCCGATGCCGGCCAACGAGGCGTCAAAGCGCGTCACGCCCACCTGGAGCGCGGCATACACGTTGGCCAGTGCCAAGCCACGCGTGTCGTGGAAATGGCCGCAGCAGAAGCGGTCGCCGGCCAGCTTCATGGCCTGCTCGAACAGCTCGGCCACGGCGCGCGGGTGGGCATAACCCACCGTGTCGGCCAGGCTCACGCGGTCGGCGCCGGCGTCCAGCAAGGCCATCATCAGGCGCAACACCTCGGCCACCTTCACCTCGCCCTGCAGGGTGCAGCCAAAGGCCGTGCCCACGCCACCTTCGATCAAGGTCTTCTTGCCCGAGGCGTCGCGCGCGGCGCGCATGCGGCCCATCTCGGCCACCACCTCGTCGGGCGTCTTGCGCAGGTTGGCCAGGCTGTGGGCGTGGCTGGCCGACAGCGGCAGCAGCATGAGGTCGGCGTCACATTCCAGCGCCCGCTCCGCGCCCTTGAGGTTGGGCACCAGCACGCTGCTCACCAGGCCAGGCAGGGTCTTGGCGTAGGCCAGCACCTCGGCGGTATCGGCCAGTTGCGGCAGCAGGCGGGCCGGCACAAAGGAGCCAACCTCGATCTCGCGCTGGCCGGCGGCGTGGGCGGCGGCTATCCATTCGCACTTGCGCGCGGTGGGCAACACGGTCGGGATGCTTTGCAGACCGTCGCGCAGGCCCACTTCGCGGATCTGGGCTTGGGGGGGAAGTGGTGTCATGTCGGCAGTTTATGAATTCCCCACAAAACATCCAGTGGTCATTTGGAAGCCATAAAATTCCATATCGGAATCAAATACAAGGGTTTACCCGTGCGTGACCTGGACCTCAAGACCCTGCGCCTGCTGGTGGCGGTGGTGGACGCCGGCAACATGAAAGACGCTGCCGCGCTGGAGCACATCGAGCCCTCGGCCATCAGCAAACGCATTGCGCAGTTGGAAGACGCCCTGGGCACGGCGGTGCTGGTGCGCGGGCGCAAAGGTGCGGCGCCCACCCCGGCCGGGCGTGCGCTGCTGGAACACGCGCGCACCCTGCTCTTCACGCTGGAGCGCATCGAGGCCGACATGGCCGCCTTCAAGGGCGGCATCAAGGGCCAGGTGCGGGTGGTGGCCAGCGCCTCGGCCATCGCCGAATCGCTGCTCGACGACCTGTCGCGGTTCATGCGCGAGCCGGCCCACGCCGACATCAAGGTTGACATCGAGGAGCGCTTTTCCAAGGACATCGTGTCCATGGTGCGCGAAGGTGTGGTGTCGCTGGGCGTGTGCTGGGAAAACGCCGACTTCCGGGGCCTGGAATCCCGCCCCTACCGGCGCGACGAACTGGTGCTGGCGGTGCCGGTGGACCACCCGCTGGCGCAGCGCGAAGCCATGCGCTTCGAGGAGACGCTGGACTTCGAGCACGTGGGCCTGTCGCCCAGCACCGCCGTCTACACCATGCTGCACCGCGCCGCAGCCAGGGCCGGCCGGAGCCTGAGCTACCGGGTCGTGGTGTCCAACTTCGACGCCGCCTTCCGCGTGGTGGGTGCGGGCCTGGGCATCAGCGTGGTGCCCCGCGAGGTGGCTGGCATCTATGTGTCGGCCGGGCAGGTGCGGCTGGTGCCTTTGCTCAACGACTGGGCGCAGCGGCGTTTTGCCATCTGCTACCGGCGCCAGGGCGATCTGACGCCGGCAGCGGAGCGCCTGCTCGACTTCCTCTGCCAGCAGGCCGTGGGGCCATAGGCATCGCCAGTTCACCAACTTTCGCAGGCGGTGTGCGGGGTTGAGCGATCATCTCAAGCCGCGCCCGAGCACCACCCCTCCTGACACACCATGTACGTCGTGATCTTCCGCGCCACCGTGCGCCAACTCGATGAAACCTACACCCGCGTGGCCGAGCACATGCGCGAACTGGCCCTGACCGAATTCGGCTGCCTGGCCTTCCACGCCGTCACCGAAGGGGCTCAGGAAGTGGCCTTGTCTTATTGGCCGGACGAGGCCGCCATCCGCGCCTGGAAAGCCCACCCGGCGCACCTGCTGGCCCAACAGCATGGGCGGGAACACTGGTACACGTCGTACTCGGTGGAGGTGGCGGAGGTGCGCCGGGCCTACCAGAGCGGGTACGCAGCGGCGTGACCCGCCACCGCCCACCGTTCAGGGCGCCGTGTCGTCCGACCGCCCCAGGTAGGCCAACACCAGACCACACCAGAACGCTGCGCCGTGCGCGATGATGTCGTCGTTGAAGTCGCAGCCCGGGTTGTGCACGTTGCAGGCCCCGGGCGTGCCGGGTCCGCCGTTGTCCAGCGCACGCACGCTGAGCGCCAGGCGGGCTTCTTCAGATCGGTGACAGCACCAGCACCAACGCCGCCTCAAGCTGCTCCGTCGGCGCCCGTCGGAACCCGCTGCGCGCAAAACGCTGCAGCCGCCCCACCACAAAGGCGGTGAGCACGCCGGCCAAGAGGTTGGCGTCGGCCGTCGGTATGTCCGACGCGGGCACCGCCTCACGCAAAGACTGACGCAGCGCGGCGTCGAACTTGTCGAAGAACAGGTTCATGCGCTGCTGCAGGCGTTCGTGCTCGAACACCAGGGCGTCGCCCACCATCACCCGCACCATGCCGGGGTTTTTTTCGCCGAACTGCAGCAGCATGGTCACCAATTTGGCGACACATTGGCGCGGGTCGCTTTCGCGCTGGGTGATCTGCTGCACCAGGCCAAACACGCTCTGCTCGATGAAGTCGATCAGGCCCTCGAACATCTGCGCCTTGCTGGCGAAGTGCCGGTACAGCGCGGCCTCGCTCACCTGCAGGCGCGCCGCCAGCGCGGCGGTGGTGATGCGCTCGGCGCCGGGCTGCTCCAGCATGGCGGCCAGGGTCTGCAAAATCTGCACCCGACGCTCGCCCGGCTTGGGGCGTTTGCGCCCGCCGGATGCCTCCGGCTCCGCCGCCTGCGTGTCGTCGCTTTCGAGGTCGTCGCTGTGCATGGCGGCGCTCCGTCAGTGCGAGCGGATCATGGTGCCAAAGGGCTGATCGCCCAGGATTTCCAGCAGCAGCGCGTGGGGCACGCGGCCGTCGATGATGTGCACCGCGTTGACCCCGCTCTTGGCGGCATCGAGCGCACCGGCGATTTTGGGGATCATGCCGCCGCTGATGGTGCCGTCCTGGCACAGCTCGTCGATGCGGCGCATGGTCAGCTCGGTGAAGAGCGTGCCTTCCTTGTCCAACACGCCAGGGATGTTGGTCAACATCAGCAGTTTTTCGGCCTGCAGCGTGGTGGCGAGCTTGGCGGCCACCACGTCGGCGTTGATGTTGTAGCTCTCGTTGTGTTCGCCAAAACCGATGGGGCTGACCACCGGGATGAAGGCGTCGTCCTGCAGTGCCTTGACCACGCTGGGGTCGATGGCCACGATGTCGCCAACCTGGCCCACGTCGTGTTCCAGGTTGGGGTCCTTCTGGTCCATCATGCGCAGCTTGCGCGCGCGGATCATGCCGCCATCGCGCCCGGTCAGGCCCACGGCCTTGCCACCGGCGCGGTTGATCAGGCCCACGATGTCCTGTTGCACCTCGCCGGCCAGCACCCACTCCACCACCTCCATGGTTTCGGGGTCGGTCACGCGCATG
>JAUYSB010000107.1 GCA_030696525.1 Hydrogenophaga sp.
CTACAACGAGATCACCGCCACCATCGTGCTCAACCTGGGCCAGCGGGTGGTGGGCATCGTGGTCGATTCGGTGTCGGACGTGGTGGCGCTCAGTGCAGCGCAGATCAAGGAGCCGCCGCAACTCACCGGCGGCATCGACACCGCCTATGTCACCGGCATCGCCACACAGGCACAGGCCAGCGGCAGCGACGAACGCATGCTGATCCTGGTGGCCATCGAAAAGCTCATCAACGAGACCGAGCTGGCAGTGGCCGGCGAGGCCGCCCATTGAACCCCCGCCGCCCTCAGACCTGCCACTTCAACCATGAACTACCTCAACAACCTCAAGATCAGCACCCGGCTGATCCTCACGCTCAGCCTGCTGGTCCTGCTGTCGGTGGTCCTCGCCACGCAGAGCATCGTGGGCGCGTCCTCGCTGCAGTCGCAGCTGGAGGACATCACCGCGCGGCGCATGACGCTGGTGGCCGACATGAACGACCTGCGGCTGGAAGTCAACCGCCAGGCGCGCTCCATCCGCAACATCGCCCTGCTCGATGACCCGGCCCGCATCAAGGCCGAGCGCGACGGTGTGGAGAGCTCGCGCAAGACCGTGGGTGAGTTGATGGAGAAAGCCGACAAGGCCATCCAGTCGACCAAAGGCCGCGAGATCTACGGCCGCATGGGGCAGGCCCGCACCAAGTTTACCGAAGGCGTGAACCGGTTTCTGGAGATGAACGAAAAAGGACCCAAAGACCAGGCGGTGGACTTCCTGCTCGATGGCCTGCGTCCTGTCCAGCTGGCTTACCTGGACACGCTGAACGAGCAAATCAAGTTCCAGACCGAAGGCGCCGAGGAAGCCGCTGCGCAAGCAGTGGAGGCGGTGGCCAAGCTGCGGATTGAAACCATCATCGAAACCGCCATCGGCATGGTGTTGGCCCTGATGCTGGGCCTGTGGATCGTGCGCTCCATTACCCGGCCCATCAACCAGGCCGTGGACGTGGCACGCGCCGTGGCCGCCGGCCGGTTGGACACCGACATCCAGGTGCGTACAAAAGACGAAACCGGTCTGCTGCTGGCTGCCCTCAAAGACATGCAGGACGGCCTGGTGCGCGTGGTGAGCACGGTGCGCGCCGGTTCGGAATCGGTGGCCACGGCCAGCACGCAGATTTCGGAAGGCAACACCGACCTGTCGGGCCGCACCGAAGAACAGGCCAGCTCGCTGGAGGAAACGGCGGCCAGCATGGAAGAGCTCAGCAGCACGGTCAACCAGACCGCCGACAACGCCAAACAGGCCAACCAGCTGGCCCAGCAGGCGTCTGGCGTGGCAGCACAAGGCGGGCAGGTGGTCGCGCAGGTGGTGGACACCATGCGCGGCATCAGCGACAGCTCCAAGAAGATCGCCGACATCATCAGCGTGATCGATGGCATCGCTTTCCAGACCAACATCCTGGCCTTGAATGCCGCCGTGGAAGCGGCCCGTGCGGGCGAGCAGGGCCGTGGCTTTGCGGTGGTGGCCGGCGAGGTGCGCACCCTGGCACAACGCAGCGCCGCAGCCGCCAAGGAGATCAAGGACCTGATCAGTGACAGCGTGGTGCGGGTGGATCAGGGCTCGGCCCTGGTGGACCAGGCCGGGAAGACCATGCAGGCGGTGGTGGACAGCATCCGCCGGGTGACCGACATCGTGGGCGAGATCAGCTCGGCCAGCTCCGAGCAGAGCCAGGGCGTGATGCAGATCAACGAGGCCGTGACCCAGATGGACCAGGTCACGCAGCAGAACGCCGCGCTGGTGGAAGAAATGGCGGCCGCCGCCAGCAGCCTCAACTCGCAGGCCCAGCAACTGGTGCAGGCTGTTGCCGTGTTCCAGCTCTCAGCCAGCGACGCCACCCACCACCGCCCTGTGGCTCAGGCGCAGACGTTGCACCAGCGCCGCCCGGTGTCCAAGCCGGCCGCGCCCAAGCGCCCCGCGCCGCTGAACGCGCCCAAGGCCGCACCTGCCGCCAAGCTGGTGCAAGCGCCCAAGCAGGGCAGCGATGGCGGGAGCGACTGGGAGTCGTTCTGAGCGACTGCGCCCAGGATTGCAAACCACCCCAGCACACGCTGACGCCATGAATTCGCCAGGCTTGAACCGCGCGCTGCGATCGGATGCACTGCCCTACTGGGGTGGCGCCGTGCTGGTCTGCCTGCTCATCCTGGTCATGACCGGCGTCACGCTGTGGCAGGAAAAACAGCGTTACCGGGAGCGCTCCGACGTCTTCGCACAAAACACCACGCGCTTGCTGGCACAGCACATCGAAGATGTGTTGCGGCACGGTGACAGCATTTTGCAGTCGGTGGCCTACCGACATCAGCAAGATGCGACGCGTGGCGCCTTGGACAGCGAACGCTTCACCGCCTACCTGTCCCACCAGTTGTTGGTCTCCAAACCGTTCATGGCCATCCGTGTGGTGGATGTCAACGGCATCGTGCGTTTCGGCACGGGCGATGCGGTGGCGCCCATTGATGTGACCGATCGCGACTATTTCCAGCGCCTGAGAGCCTTGCCGCGTGGGTCGGCCGACCATCCGTTGCTGGTGGCGGCCCCGCTCCTGCTGCGCCTGACCCAACAGTGGGGCTTGGTGCTGGCGCGGCGCATCGAAGCACCGAACGGCGAATTTGCCGGTGTGGTGTTCATGACACTGCACAACGAGGTGTTCGGCGAGCTGTTTGAATCCATCAAACTCGGGCCCAACGGCGCCATCGTGCTGCGCACCGCCGACCTGGCCCAGATCGACCGCTACCGCCGTGGCCCGATGGCCAACCAGGAAGTGGGCAACCAGCGCGTCTCGCAGACGCTGCGCGACCTCATTGCGCGCGACCCGGTGGCTGGCACCTACGAGGCCACCACCCAGTTCGATCACGTGGAGCGCTTCTACTCCTACCTGCGGGTGGGGGAGTACCCGCTCTACATCCTGGTGGGCGAAGCCACGCGGGATTTTGTGCACCACCTCGGGGCCACCACCCACGCGCTGCTGGCGTTCAGCGGCCTGATGCTGGTGCTGACTGTGGTGGGGTTCTGGCACATGCACCGCCTGGCCCAGCATCGCCTGAAAGCCCAGGTGAACCAGCAAGCGGCCCACATCCTGGCGGCCTCGCCCCTGGGCATGTTGCTGCTGGACGAGCAGGATGTGATTCGCCACGCGAACCCGGCAGCGAGTCGACTGCTGGGCTACACCGCCCTGGAACTGGAGGGCATGGCGGGCCAGCGCCTGGTGGCGGCGGACCAGTCGGCCGCGCCGCCGCCGTCGGGTAACCGACCCAGACGCGAACTGACAGCGCAGCGCCGTGATGGCACCTACGTCCCGGTGCGCATCACGCGCTCGGTACTTGAACTGGAAGGACAGGCCCACGCGATCCTGGTGGTCGAAGACCTGACCCGGCGCCGCCAGACCGAAGCACGGCTGCACGAACTGCTGCGCTTCAAGACCGCCATCCTCAACCACAGCCCCTACGCCATTGTGGTGACCGACCCGCAGGACCGCATCACGCTGTTCAACCCGGCCGCTGAGCGCTTGTTCGGCTACCAAGCACAAGAAGTTGCACAGCGACATGTGCGCAGCTTGCTGCGGGTGCCGGGCGCCTCGACCGAGCCTGTGGAGGCCAACGGACAGGTGCACGAGGTGCGCTACGTGCGCAAGGACGGGTCTCGGTTCACGGCGTCAATCATCAAGTCGGCCTTGACGGACGACGCCGGACAGATCGTGGGCTACCTGGGCATGGTGTCCGACATCACCGAGCTCAAACGCGCCGAAGAGAAACTCAACCACCTCGCCCACTTCGACGCTCTGACCGACCTGCCCAACCGCGTGCTGTTTTCGCAGCGGGTGGTGCAGGGCCTGGAGCTGGCTAAACGGCACCAACAACGCCTCGCCTTGCTGTTTCTGGACCTGGACGAATTCAAACCGATCAACGACACCTGGGGCCACGCCATGGGCGACCGGCTGCTGCAGGTGATGGGGCAACGCATCAGCGCCTGCCTGAGGGCGTCAGACGCGGTGGGCCGCGTGGGTGGCGACGAATTTGTGGTGCTGCTGATGGAGCTGCATTCGGTGGCAGATGCGGTGCAGGTGGCCGACAAGATACGCG
Organism: Hydrogenophaga sp.; assembly: GCA_030696525.1. Lineage (GTDB taxonomy): Bacteria > Pseudomonadota > Gammaproteobacteria > Burkholderiales > Burkholderiaceae_C > Hydrogenophaga. The sequence continues at coordinate 4,102 of JAUYSB010000107.1, forward strand.
TCGCCCTGACCCAGCCCGTGACGCTGGACGAACACACCCTGCAGGTCGGCACATCGGTGGGCCTTGCGATGTACCCCGAACACGGCGACACCGAGGCCATGCTGATGAAACACGCCGACGACGCCATGTACCAGGCCAAGGCCCAGGGCCGCAACCGGGTGGTGGTGTACACACCGACCGACGGAGTGATGCCTTGATGAACCCGCAGGCAGACATCGCCACGCTTCAGCTGCTCATGCGCTTGCGACGCGCGCTGACGGCGGTGTTCCTCGGCTGCCTGTTGCCGGCCTGTGACAGCCACCGCGAATCACCGCAGGGCCCCAGCTATGGCAGCGACGCAGACCCGCGTCCCGTGCTGCGTCTGGCCATTCACCCCCTGCACAACCCGGTGCACCTGGTGCGCACCTATCAGCCACTGATCGACCACCTGCAGAGCCAGTTGCCCGGCTACCGGTTCGAGCTCGAAGCCTCGCGCGACTACGACAGCTTTGAGCGCAAAATCGACGCGCGTGCGCCCGAGCTGCTGTTGCCCAACCCGCTGCAGACCCTGACCGCCATCGAACGGGATTACACCGTGGTGGCCATGGCTGGCGACCCGGAGGAATTCCGGGGCGTGCTGCTGGTGCCCGTCGATTCCCCGATCCGCCACCCGCGCGATCTGAAAGGTCGGCGTGTCAGCTTTCCGGCCCCCACGGCCCTGGCCGCGGCCATCATGACGCAGCGCCTGATGCAAAGCCACGCCCTGCAGCCGGGCCGCGATGTGGAGCTGCTCTACGTCGGCTCGCAGGAGTCGTCCATGGTGGCGGCCATCCAGGGCCTGAGCGACGCCGCATCGACCTGGCTGCAACCTTGGCGCGACTTCCAGCTCGACCGACCCCAAGAAGCGTCGCGACTGCGGGTGCTGGCCATCACACCTGCCCTGGTCAACAACGCAGTCATGGTGCGCAACGACCTGCCTGCGGCGCTGCGCACCGACCTGGCGCGGGTGTTGTTGGCCCTGCATCTGGATGCCCGCCAGCAGCCCGTGCTGGAGGCCGCGCGCATTCGCCGTTTCAGCCCCGCCAACAACGCCACCTACCACGTGGTCCGGGCCTACCTGGCGGCAGCCGCCGTCCCCACCCCAACGCCGCCTGCGGCCCCCAAACCATGACGGACCGCCCAACACGCGACTGGTCGCCCATGCGCTGGCTCGCGCGCAGCATCAAACGCCAGCTGCTGTCAGCCATCGTGCTGGTGCTGGTGGTGCTGATCGCCGGGTTCACCACCGATGTGCTGATGCGCCAAAAAAAACACCTGGCGCAACAGCAGCAAACGCTGGCCACTGACCTCGCCCACACGCTGGCGGTGTCGGCCGCCAGCTGGGTGCTGGCGCGCGACATGGTGGGCCTGACCGAGCTGATTGACGCCCAGCGCGTGCAGGAGGATCTGGTGTTTGCCATGCTGCTGGACCGCCATGGCCGCGTGCTGGCCCACAGCGACCCCCAACGCATCGGCCAGGATGTGCTGGACCTGCCCACGCCGCCGGCCGAGCGCCTGTACGCAAACGAAGCCGCGCTGGTGGATGCCGTGGCACCCGCTCTCATCGGAAAGGTGCATGTGGGTTGGGCGCGGGTGGGCCTGAGTCAGCATGCTGCACAGCAGCAGATGCGCCAGTTGCTGTGGGACGCTTTGCGCTACGGGGTGTTGGCGGTGCTGGCCGGCGGTGTGCTGGCCTTGCTGGCGGTGCGCCGCATGACGCGCCATTTGCAGGACATTCAGCGGGTGGCGGAGCGGGTCGAGGGTGGCGACGACTCGGCGCGTGTGCCGAACCCCGGCGAGGATGAAATCGGCCGGTTGGGCCAGTATTTCAACCGCATGCTCGAGCGCCTACAGGTGCGCAGCCAGGAACTGACCGACAGCGAGAGCTACAACAAATCGCTGTTCGCGGAATCGCGCGTCGCCATGGTGGTGATGGACCCGATCAGCCTGCGTTTCATCGATTGCAACGCTGCCGCGCAGCAAATCTATGGGCTTCCCAGCCGCTCGGTGCTGCTGGGTCTCACGCCCAAAGATGTGTCGGCCGAACGGCAGTACGACGGCACGCCGTCGGATGTCGCTGCGCTGAGTCAGATACGCCTTGCGCTGGCACAAGGTGAGCGGATGTTTGACTGGCGGCATCGCCGGCCAGACGGTGAGCTGTGGGATGCCGAGGTGCGCCTGATGTCGGTGCAGACCCGGCGCGGTCGCTTTCTGCAAATCACGCTGGAAGACATCACCCGCCGCCGCCAGGCCGAACACGACATTCACCGCCTGGCCTACTACGACACCTTGACGCAGTTGCCCAACCGCCGGCTGATGCTGGACCGCCTGAGGGCGGCCATCGCCAACGCCAGCCCGGGCAGGCCAGCGGCCTTGCTGCTGCTGGACATCGACCACTTCAAAGCCGTCAACGACACCCAGGGGCACGCGGCAGGCGACCGGCTTCTGCTGGAGGTGACGCGCCGGCTGCAGCAGTTGTTTCCCAACCCCACGGCATTGGCCCGATTGGGCGGCGATGAATTTGGGGTGATTGTTGAGGCGGTGGCAGACGACACCCCTCAGACCACCGACGCCATCGAGCTCATGGCGACCACGCTCCTCAAGCGACTGAGCGAGCCCTACGACGTGGCGCAGGAAAGGGGATTGGTGGCACCACACTACTGCACCGCGAGCTTGGGCATCGTGGTGTTCCAGGGACAGGGCTTCAGTGCAGACGAGGTGCTGCAGCATGCCGACACCGCCTTGCACAAAGCCAAGGCGTCCGGGCGCAACAGCTTCCGCTTCTTTGACCCCGACATGCAGGCGGCTGTGCTGGCGCGCGTGGCGCTGGAGGCCGAATTGCGCCAGGCGGTCGAACGTGAAGAACTGGCGCTGTACCTGCAACCCCAAGTCAATGCACAGCATGAGGTGGTGGGCGGCGAGGTGCTTTTGCGCTGGCTTCACCCGACCCGGGGTGTGGTCTCACCCATGGACTTCATCCCCTTGGCCGAGGAGACGGGGCTGATCATCCCGATCGGCCGTTGGGTGCTGGAACAGGCATGCCGGCACCTCGTCGATTGGGCCCGCGATCCGGTCACCGCGCACTGGTCGCTGTCGGTCAACGTCAGCGCGCGCCAGATGGGCCAGCCCGACTTCCAGCAGCAGTTGCAGGGCATCCTGGAGCGCAGCGGGGCCAACGCACAGCGGCTCAAGATCGAAATCACCGAAAGCGTGATGATGGAACACGCCGAGTCCACCCTGAGCACCATGTGGCGCCTCAAGGGCATGGGGCTGACCTTTTCGATGGACGACTTCGGCACCGGCTACTCGTCCCTGTCCTACCTCAAGCGCCTGCCGCTGGACCAGCTCAAGATCGACCGTTCGTTCGTGCGCGACATCCAGTCCGATGCGAACGACACCGCCATTGCCCGCACCGTGGTGGCGCTGGGACAGAGCCTGGGCATGGTGGTCGTTGCCGAAGGCGTTGAAACCCAGGCCCAGCTCACCGTGCTGCAGCAGTTGGGTTGCCATCTGTACCAGGGCTACCTCTTTGGCCGGCCCTTCCCCATGGCGGAGCTGGCGGCTTGGCAAGCGGCGCATGAGAAACGGCGCGCCCTTGGGGCCGCAACGGTGACAGAACCGATGAAAAATCAATGACAAGGCGAATTTCAGTGGATGTTTTCAACTGCCTTCTGGCACCCCACACGTCGTTGCCAGGGCCGGGTGCCGACACATTTGTTCTGCCTGAAGGAGAGGGCTTACCGACGGGTGAGCATTTGCAGCTCCTGCATAGCTTGTTCCCTGGATGCGCCTGGCTCACGGTGCCTCAGGTCGCCGCGTGCCTGAAGTTGAGCGCGGGCCACATCTACAACCTGCACAGCACGGGCCGCTTGCCTTTCAAGATGACCAAGTACCAGTCGGGCAGGTTGCGCGCATCGGTGCGGGACATTGCAGCCTACATGGACAGCCAGCAGACCCAGCAGTTGTTGGGTAAGCGCTTGCCGCGCGGCCCCCGGCTGCGGTGGTTGTACGCAGCCAACCAACTTAACGGGCCTGACGCAGATCGAAACGGACAGTACAACGGAGCGTACCCATGATCAGCTTGCCCAACAGCGACGGTTGCCGCGTGCTGGTCGTGGACGACCAGCGCAGCACCCGGCTGGCGCTGACGATGGTGTTGAAACAGGCCGGCTACACCGTGCTGGAGGCGGACTCCGCCACCTCTGCGCTGGAGGTTTTTCAGCGCGAGCGGCCCGACGTGGTCATGCTCGACATCGAGATGCCCCAGCACGACGGTTACTGGGCGGCCAGCCGCATCCGTGAAAACGAGGTGGGTAACTGGACGCCTATCGTCTTTGTCTCGGGCATGAGCATGGAGCTCAACCTGTGGCGGGGCGTCGAGGCCGGCGGTGACGACTACCTCGTCAAGCCGGTGCCGCCCGTGGTGCTCCTGGCCAAGATGCGTAGCATCCAGCGCCAGATCGAGATGCGGCGGCAGTGGCTGTTTGCCCTGCAGGAACTGCGCCACGCCAACGCCACCTTGAGCCATCTGAGCGAAACCGACGGGCTGACAGGCCTGCTCAACCGCCGTGGGCTGGATCGACACATTGAAGCCGCCATCCACCAGGCGCACCAGCGGCGCAAGCCCCTGACCTTGCTGCTGTGCGACGTGGACCATTTCAAGCTCTACAACGACACGCTGGGCCACCAGGCGGGAGACGACTGCTTGTCCGCCATCGGCGATGTGTTTCGTTCAAGCTGCCAGCGCGAGGGCCAACACGCTGGCCGGTATGGCGGCGAGGAGTTTGCGCTGGTGCTGAGCGACACGCCCAAGTCGGGCGCCATGACCTTTGCCCGCGCGCTGATGAACCTGCTGGCGGCCCAGCGCCTGCCGCACCCGAAGTCCAGCACCGGTGACTGGGTGACCATCTCGGGCGGCATCACCACCTGCATCCCCGATGAGCACACCTCGGCACAGGGCCTGATCCAACGGGCCGACGAGGCACTGTATGTAGCCAAAGGACGCGGGCGGAACAGGTTCTTCAGCTACGAGATGCGGTTGGACACGCTGCAGAAATGAGCTCCGAGGTCAGCTCGACGCCACGGTGGCATGAAGCGGAAACTCATTGTCGCGAAATGTCAAATCAATTGGCTTCAAGTTTTTTACATTCCGGTTCAGGCAACCGGTCCATACGAGAGGGAACAGCGATGGTCACCTTAAAGAAGAACGGACAGCCAACAGACCGCGAAGCGGAACAGGGCTGGGAAGACGGGCTGTGGTTGGACCCGAAATGGAGCGAGCAGATGCTGGCGCTGGTGGAGGGGGCGTCTGAGCCGACCGGTATTGACCCCAAGTGGATGGCGTTGGTGGCATTGGCGGTGGACGCAGCGCCTCAAAGCCTGTACCCCCAGGGCATGCGCCGCCACATGCGCCGCGCCCTGGCGCTGGGGGCCACGCGGCAGGAGATTGCTGCGGTGCTGCGCTATGTGAGTGTGTCGGGCCAGCACAGCATCAAGTTGGGGGCCAGCATCCTCAAGGAAGAGCTGGCGATGGGGGCATGTTTTGAACGTTCCCCCCGTGCGAAGAAAGCAGCAAATCGTGAAGTTAATCAAGCGTAGGAGATAGAAATTGAACAATATCAAGATGTCGGTTCGGCTGGTGATGGCCTTCGTGCTGGTGGCCCTGCTCGGTGCAGGCGTCAGCCTGTTCGCTATCAGGAACATGTCTGCCCTGGATGACGCGGACACGGCTCTCTACGAGCAAGAAACCTGGGGGCTGTCGCTCGCCAAAGAGGCAAACGTGCAGCGGTATGCCTCGGTGGTGGGCCTGCGCGACGCCATGCTCGCGACCACCCCGGAAGCCCGTGCGGCAGCCATCAAGCGCATGAACGATTGGCGGGCCAAAAGCCTGGAACTGAGCGCTTTGGCCAGGGAAAAAGCGCAAGATGACCCACAGCTACAGGCAGCCTTCAAGAAGCTGGATGAGCTTTGGAAGGCCGATCAGCAGGCCAGCGAGGGCCTGATGAAGCTGCTGGCCGAGGCGCCCCTGCAGGCCGACTCACCGATGCTGGCCTACCTGCGCGATCAGGTGGTGCAACCCAGCATACGCCTGGGCGTTGGCATGAACGAACTGACGTTGATGTTCGAAGCCAATGCCAAGCGCACCTCGGACGCGAACTCGGCACTCTACATGTCCAGTCGCAACATCACGCTGGCTTTGTCCGTGCTGGGTTTGATGCTGGGTGTGTTTTTGGGCGTGGTGATCAGCCGCAGCGTGACGCGGCCCATTGCCGACGCGGTGCGTGGCGCGGAACTGATGAGCGAGGGCGATATGACCGTCCCCTTGCACGCCAGTGGACGAGATGAGGTGTCAGCCTTGTTGTCGGCGCTGGAGCAGATGCGACAGCGATTTGCCGCAGCTGTCAGCCAAATCCGACAAGGGGCAGATGGCGTGTCCACCGCCAGCGCGGAAATCGCGCAGGGCAACCAAGACCTGTCCGGTCGAACCGAGTCGCAGGCCAGTTCGCTGGAGGAAACGGCGGCCAGCATGGAAGAACTCTCGTCCACCGTGCGCCAGAACGCCGACAACGCCCTGGCGGGCAACCAGCTGGCGCTAACCGCATCCACCGTGGCCCAGCAAGGCGGCGCGGTGGTGGCGCAGGTGGTGGTCACCATGAAGGGCATCAACGACAGCTCGCGCAAGATCGCCGACATCATCAGCGTCATCGACGGCATCGCCTTCCAGACCAACATCCTGGCATTGAACGCAGCGGTGGAAGCGGCGCGGGCAGGGGAACAAGGCCGCGGGTTTGCGGTGGTGGCGGGTGAGGTGCGCACCCTGGCCCAGCGCAGCGCGTCTGCGGCCAAGGAGATCAAGGATCTGATCAACGACAGCGTGAGCCGCGTGGAACAAGGCAGCGCCTTGGTTGACAAGGCCGGTGTCACCATGACCGAGGTGGTCGGCAGCATCCAGCGCGTGACCGATCTGATGGCCGAAATTTCAGCTGCCAGCAAAGAACAGAGCGAGGGCGTGGGGCAGATTGGCGAAGCGGTGCAGAACATGGACCAGGCCACGCAACAGAATGCGGCGCTGGTGGAGGAAATGGCCGCAGCGGCCAGCAGCCTCAACCAGCAGGCCAATGACCTGGTTCAGACGGTTGCCATTTTCAAGATCGATGGACACGCTGCTACGGCGCACCATGCGCGACCCGCGTCACACACTGCGCCAGTGACCCTGAGCCAACCCGCGCCCACCAGCAAACTCAGACAGGTATCTGCGCCACGGGACAACTCGGCTACGCCCCGTATCGGTGGCACTGCCACGGGTGGTGGCGACAACTGGGAGTCTTTCTGACGCACAAGCCGGGCGGTGTTTTTCAAGCAAATGTTTTGCAGGTGCCAGCCACATGTGGTGCCCGCCGCCCAACCGTCTGCTTCATGTGTGCAAAAAATGAGCCATTTCGCCACCACCGTCCATTCTTCCCTCGATAGAAACGCAGAATCGGCAGGGGCGAGCGCGCCTGGAGATGCTCAAGGCCACCGGCTTGGCATTCGTCGAGCCAATGCCAACGCATTGCTCGCTTTTGTGCTGGTGGTGGGTATCGGCGTGTACACCACCATCCAGTACACCCGTACCGAGCAGCTGAATATCCAGCAGCAACTGGCAAAGGTGGTCTCGGGGTATGCAAGCCATATTCAGCAACTGATCGACCGAACGCTGTCGGCCACTTTTGCATTGGCCGGCTCCGTCAAACAAAGCCAGGGTCACATAGAAGATGTGGACAGTCTGGCGCAGGAGCTGTTCCCGTTCTATGCGGGCATTGACAGCATCCAACTGGCTCGCAACGGCGTGGTGCATTTCGTCTATCCGCCACAGGCAGGCGAAAAAGTCATGGGGCTGGATGTTTTGAACGATCCATCCAACCGCGACGAGGCTCAGTTCACGGTTCGATACGGGAATTTGCATGTGGCGGTCCCATCCCTGCTCAAGCAAGGGGGCGTCGGCTTCGTAGGCAGGTATCCCATCTTCCTGAAAGATCACAATCGAAACCAGACTTTCTGGGGATTTGCGAGCGCCGTTGTGATGCTTGACACCCTCAAGGCGGTGTCAAAACTTGCAGACCTTGAGAGCCAGGGCGTCACCTACCAGCTTTGGCGCATCAACCCGATCACGGGGAACAAACAGGTGTTGTTGGAAAGCGCACCGAAGCTGGAAGTTGCCACTGTGAATGCCAAGATGCTGGTCCACGAAACCAGTTGGACCTTGAGCGCTGCGCCTGCCGCGCGATCTTGGACCAACGCCCCGCTGGCGATTGGCATTGCGCTGTCGCTTTTGCTGGGCACCGGTGTGGCCTTGCTGGTGCGATACATCTTGCTGCAGCCCATCAAGCTGGCCAAACTGGTGCGTGATCGCACCCAAGATCTACAACAATCCAACCGCAAGCTCCAACGTGAATTTGAAGTCCGCAAGGCCTACGAGGTCGAGCTGCGCAAGCAGGCCACCCATGACGCGCTGACCGGACTGGGCAACCGCACACTGCTGGACGACCGTATCACGCGGGCCATTGCTCAGTTGCAGCAAGGTGACAAAGATGTCGCCATCCTGCTGCTCGACCTGGACCATTTCAAGAACATCAACGACAGCCTGGGCCACAGGGTGGGGGACCGCATACTTCAGCGTGTCGCCAAGCTGCTCATGGCCTGCGTTTCAGACAGCGATTCGGTATGCCGGCTCGGGGGTGACGAGTTTGTCATCCTGCTGACCAATGCGCAGCACGCAGACCATGTGGCCACCATCGCAGAAAACATTGTTGAGACGCTGCGCCAGCCTCATGTCATTGACGACATGGAATTTCATGTGTCGGCGAGCCTTGGCATTGCCATGTGCCCGCAGGACGCCAACACCTCAGACGCCTTGCTGAGCCAGGCCGACATGGCGATGTACCGTGCCAAGCAGGGCGGTCGAAACCGGTTTGAGTTCTTTTCCACGGAACTGGATTCGCAGGCCAAGATGCGCCTTCATCTGGAAGATGAGTTGCGCCGCGCCTTGAGGCTGGGGGAGTTCGAGGTCCACTACCAGTTGAAGGTGGGCCTGTCGGATGGCGAGATCGTGGGTGTGGAATCGCTCGTGCGCTGGCGCCATCCCACGCGCGGCATGGTGTTTCCCGCTGAGTTCATCCCCATTGCTGAAGATTCCGGGCTGATCGTTCCGTTGGGTGAGTGGGTGCTCAGAACCGCTTGCGCGCAAGCCAGAAAGTGGATTGATTTGGGCGGGCCGCGCATTTCAGTTGCCGTCAACATCTCTGCCAAGCAGTTTCAGGACGAGGCTCTGCTGGCCAAAGTGACTGCTGCACTCCAGGACGCCGGTCTTCCCCCGGATTACTTAGAGCTGGAGGTGACCGAAAGTCTGATGATGCACAAGCCTGAGGAAGCCACCAACACGATGCAGGCGTTGCGCAAACTGGGCGTCAGCCTGTCGCTGGATGACTTCGGCACAGGGTATTCAAGCCTCACCTATTTGCAACGGTTTCCGCTGCAGTATTTGAAAATTGACCGCAGCTTCATCAGTCATGCCCTGGAGAACGCGAGTGACGCGGCCATCGTGCGTGCCGTCATTGCAATGGGAAAGGCGTTGAACCTGACCATCATCGCCGAAGGTGTCGAAACCCAAGCACAGTTGGCGCTGCTCAAGAATGAAGGGTGTGACATTGCGCAAGGGTATCTGCTGGGACGGCCCACGCCGGCCGAAGAAATCACAAACCGGTTGCGCCCAGTTGTTGAGTCGACCCCAAGGGGGTCCTGCTGACGTTTTGCCTGCTCCCGCGTGTACACCCGTCGTTGTCAGCGCTGTGGAGCGCATCTGTGACGGTAGTTACAACAGGCGGCCGATGCTTGCCCCTTGGGCTTGATGCGCTTGCTTCGATCTCATCCAACCGGGTAGCCTAGTGCCAGAATCATCGAATATGCCGCACCCCTTGCCTCACACACAGTCAGCACCTGTCTCCTTGATCGAGGTGGAACTGCGTCTGGCTGCGACCAGTGATGGCTTCTTCAAGCGCTTTATCCAACTGTGGCTGGGACTCGGCGCTTTGATTTGGTTGCTTCAGGCGGTCTTTACCCCTGCGGTGCAATACCCAGGACAGATCATGATCGGCGTGGGGCTGATGGCCCTTGGGTTGATGCATTCTGGTCACCCGACATGGGCACGCTGGGCGTTCCTGCTGCCCCTGTGCGTGGCCATTGTTTTGCTTCCTTACTTTATCAATGGGGTGCGTACGCCCTTGTTGATCAACATGCCGCTTCTCATTGTGCTGGCTGCCTGGTTGCTTGGGCGCCTGGTGGCGCTAGCGGTCACGGCCATCTTCGTCTGCGCACTGGTGGCCTACTGGGCGGCAGAGGCGTTCGGTGGCTATGTGCCGCCCCAACCGCTGCGCTTGCCCATCGTCTGGGTGACTGCGCTGCCTCCGACCCTGGTGTTGACTGGACTGACCATCTGGGCGCTGCTCTCCAGCTACGCGAGCCAATTGCGCAATGAGATGCAGCTTCAGCGCGATCTCAATGCCTCGTTGGAGCAAACCCGCCTGGCCTACCAAGGTCTCGATGCGGTTTCCTCGCCCATTTACGTCAAAGACATTGAAGGACGCTACCTCTATGTCAATCAGGCTGTATGCGTTCAGTTTGGTCGTCCCATCACGGAAATCCTTGGCGCGCGCAGCGCACAGTTCTTCGACCTCGATATCAGCGAGGACATCAACAATTTTGACCGACAGGTCCTAGACCACAAAGAGCGCTTGGAGCGCGAAGAGCAGGCTGTGATTGCTTCTACTGGGGAAACGCGCTATTACTGGAGTGTGAAGTCACCGCTGCAGGATGCCCAGGGCTGCATCGTTGGTCTGTTTGGCATTTCCACCGACATCACAGAAAAGAAGCGCACCGAAGAGGCGCTGCGTCAGGCGCATGAAAAAACGGAGTTGCTGAACCAGGAGTTGACCGCAGTGTTGAATTTCAGTGAGGCCATTTTGCTGAACTCACCCGTGCCAATGGCGGTGTATGCCGCGAACGGGCAGTGCGTGCAGGCCAACGATGCTTTCGCCCAACTGATCGGCGCAACCCGTGATCTACTGATGGTTCAAAATTTCCGCCACACCCCTTCATTCCAGAGCGCCGGGCTGCTGGAGCCATGCCTCAAAGCACTGGAGGAGGACCGCACCCAGCAACTGGAAATCGACATCACCAGCAGCTTTGGCAAGGCGGTTTTTTGTGAATGCCGCATCCTGCCCACCTCGCTCAACCTCCAACCGCATCTGCTGATCCAGCTCATCGATTTGAGCAACCGCAAACGCATGGAGGATGAGCTGCGCCACCTCGCCTTTCACGACTTGTTGACCCGGCTGCCCAATCGGCGTCTGTTGCTAGATCGGCTGCAGCAGGCGCTGCATGCGCGCCACCGCCGCAGTACTCAACTGGCGGTGCTCTATTTGGACCTGAACCGTTTCAAAGCGCTGAACGACACCCATGGTCACGAGGCGGGCGACCTGCTGCTGGTCGAGGTTGCCCACCGTTTGCGCCGGCATGTAAGAGAAGCAGACACGGTGGCACGGTTGGGTGGAGATGAATTTGTGGTGCTGCTGGAGATGCCGGGGCTCAACCTCGAGCAGGCTCGCAATCAGTCACAGCTCGTGGCAGACAAGATCAGCGGTGCACTTTCCGAAACCTATATGCTGGGTCAGGTTCGACACGAGGGCTCTGCTGCGATTGGCGTCACGCTGGTGCATCCGCAGGACGAGGACCCCAACCTGATCCTCAAGAAGGCAGACGCTGCCATGTACGAGAGCAAACGCCAGCGCTGAGTACGAGCCACAAGTCGCCTGAAGTTCAATGCCTCCTGTGTCGGACTTCTTTATTCACTTATCGCCGCCGATGTCATGTCCATAGCCACTCAAGCAGAACAAGGCAAGCCAACGCATCGCCGGGTTCGTGTGCATCCGGCTTATGTGTCGGCGATGCGGCTTGTTGCTGCCGTGTTGCTGGCCCTCGTGGTGGTCCAGTTCTTGGCCTGGGTCATACCCGCGACGCCGGGCTCTCAGGGCATTTCGGATTACCTTCCGCTGCACGGTTTGATGGAGACGGTCTCCATTGTGGTCGCTCTTTTGGTGTTTGCCGTGGGTTGGAACTCAAGGCCAGATCAGATGTCAGGCCACACCGTGCTGCTGGCGTGCGCCTTCTTCGCTGTTGCATGTCTGGATTTTTCGCATACCTTTTCCTACACGGGCATGCCAGACTTTTTCACGCCCAACGATGCCGAAAAACACTTGAGCTTCTGGCTGTCGGCCCGCCTGCTTGCAGCGTTTTCCTTGCTGGTCGTGCTGCTGCGGCCCTGGACTCTGAAAGAGCCGGGCGCCAAGTACCTGTTGTTCGCTGGCACGCTGGGTCTGGTTGTGGTGATCCACTGGATTGTCCTTGCTCACAAGGACGCGCTGCCCGACTTGTTCATTCCTGCCAAAGGCCTGACTCCCCTGAAGAAGGGCTTGGAGTATCTGTGCATTGTCCTGAACCTGGTGACTGCAGCGTTGCTGTGGCGGCGCATGCAAAAGCTCCAGCCTTACGATGCACCGCTGCTATTTGCCGCCGTACTTGTGATGGCCATGAGCGAGTTCTATTTCACGCTTTACACAACCATGACCGGCGCCTACAACGTGCTGGGGCATGTCTGCAAGGTCATCAGCTACCTGTTCATCTACCGCGCCGTGGTGGTCAATGCCATTGAGCGCCCCTACCGGGAACTGGAAGCCGCTCAGTCCAACCTCGAACTCGCGGTCCGTGCCTCCAATACAGGCTTGTGGGATTGGGACTTTCACAGCGGATCGGTTTCGTTCTCACCCAGCTGGATGGCTCAGTTGGGTTACGGACCTTGGGAGCTGCCACACACGTTTGATACCTGGGTGGATTTGCTGCACCCTGATGACCGCGAGGCCGCGCTCAAACATGCCAACGACTGCGTATCCCGCGCGGATGTCATGCACTACGAGAGCGAGTTTCGCATGCGCCACAAGAACGGGCAGTACCACTGGATATTGGCTCGCGGCGAGAAGCAACCTGATGCGAGTGGCTGGGCGCATCGTCTGCTGGGATCTCATGTGGACGTGACCGAGCGCAAACGCGCTGAAGAGCGTTTTCGCGGTGCGGTTGAAGCGTCGCCCACAGGGATGCTTATGGTGGACAGCCAAGGATGTATTGTGCTGGCCAACAAGCGAGCGGCCAATCTTTTTGGCTATGGGGAGGGAGAACTGTTAGGCCACCCACTGGAGCGGCTCATCCCGGCGAGCGTGCGCACGGGACACGCAGAACTGATCAACCGATACATGGTGGAGCCGTCTGAGCGCCGCATGGGGGATGGCCGTGAGGTTTTTGCTCAGCACCGGGACGGTCATGATTTCCGTGTGGAAATCGGCCTGACGCCGATTGATGGGCAAGGCGGACGCTATGTGTTGGCTGCGGTAGAGGACATCACGGTGAGGTTGCAGGCAGAGCAGCGCATCAACCAGCTGATCTATTTTGATTCACTCACCAATCTGCCAAACCGAAACCTGCTCAACGATCGCGTCACCCATGCTATTGCCGCCGCCGCACGTGACCGGCACCCTCTGGCTGTGTTGTTTTTGGACCTCGATCATTTCAAGCACGTTAATGACACACTGGGTCACCGCGTAGGCGATAAACTGCTCCAAGCCGTGTCCCAGAGGCTTGCCGAGTCGGTGAGTGAAAGCGACACAGTGGCGCGCGTGGGCGGTGACGAATTTGTGATTGTGCTGCCTGACAGCAGCATTGAGGCAGCGGCCCGCGTTGCGACAAAGTTGCAACATGTGCTAGCCCAACCATATCGGGTTGGGGAGCAGACGCTGATTGCCACCAGCTCGATCGGCATCGCTATGCATCCCGAAGATGGCCAGGATTTCGAAACGCTTTATCAGCGCGCAGACACAGCCATGTACCGCGCCAAACAAGATGGTCGCAACGATCACCGATTCTTCACCCAGGAGATGCAGACCCGCAGCGAGCGCATGTTGCTGCTGGAAAATGCTCTTCACCAAGCACTGCAGCGGGACGAATTCGTTCTCCATTACCAGCCTCAGCTGTCTATGGACGGGACTCGTGTGGTGGGCGTGGAAGCGCTGCTGCGTTGGCGACACCCGACCCTTGGGCAGGTGTCACCCGCCGAGTTCATACCGCTGGCCGAGGCCTGCGGTTTGATCGTTTCGATTGGCAGTTGGGTGCTTCGAACCGCTGCCCGTCAGATGCGAACCTGGCTGGATGAGGGCCTGTCGCCCATGGTCGTTGCAGTCAATCTATCGGCGGTGCAGTTTCGCCACCCCAATCTACCGGCGTTGGTCAGCGAAGTGCTGCAGCTGACGGCATTAGCGCCGGAATACCTCGAGCTGGAACTGACCGAGAGCGTGGCAATGGACAACCCGCTCAAAGCCATTGCGGTGATGGAAGATCTGCACAGGCGGGGTGTTCGCATGTCCATCGACGATTTCGGCACAGGCTACTCATCGTTGAACTATCTAAAAAAATTCCACGTTTACAAAATCAAGATCGATCAGTCGTTCATCCGTGATCTCGTCACCGACGAAGACGACCGCGCCATCGTCAGCGCCATCGTGCAGATGGCCCGCAGCTTGGGTTTTCGGACAATTGCTGAAGGCGTAGAGACCGAGGCGCAACGAGACTTTCTGAGTGCCAACGGCTGTGACGAGGTGCAAGGTTACCTCTATAGCCGCCCTGTTCTCGCATCTGATTTGGTTACCTTCATTCGGTCTCTTGACGTGAATGGTTGAGTCCTATGAAATGCGAAAAGGTCTGAGCCACCTCAGTTTCGCACTGAGGTCCAGGGTGCACTGGCCGCGGCAATGGCGTCCGACAGCATCAATGAAAAGATGCGGGGTCTTGCCATCGAACCCGTGTTCAGAACGCCGACGGAGTTTGTCGCGCATTGACGCATCGCACAAGCTGATTGGGGCGGCCACCAAGACTGCAAACATTCAAGTCGAGGGGGCTTAAAACTTATCCGTCAATAGGTAGCATATCCATCGGGAGTGATCCAAACCGTGGGATGCCTACCGAGCAAGGTGGTGACGGACGATCCACCAAGGAACGCTTTGAGCTCGGGTAGCGTACAGGCCTTATTTGCGAAAACACCCCGATGCTAAGCATCCAACAGTGGCATTGAGCGCCAGTTGTCAGATTACACGAGGCAGCGTTAGCTCAGCGCACAGGCCGCCCCCTGGGCGGTTGTTCAGGTGTATTCGGCCGCCGTGCCGAGTGGCGATTTCGTCGGCCACCGCCAAGCCCAAGCCAAGGCCGCCAGTGTGGCGGTGGCGTGAGGCCTCTAGCCGAAAAAATGGCTGCAACACTTGGTCCAGCAGGTCAATCGGAATGCCAGTGCCCTTGTCAGACACACTGACCCGAAGTTGCTGTGCGTCCATAAAGCAGGCCACCTCGGCATGGCCGCCGTAGCGCACCGCGTTGTGCACTAGGTTGTCGATGCAGCGCCGCAGTGCGATCGGCTGAGCGCGCACCGTGCAGGTGCCCGAAGCAGCAGGCGCTTGCGCCAGCCAGACCGGGTGGCCACAGGCCTGCTGGTCTTCCACCACACTGTCCAGCAGCGCGGCCAGATCCAGTCTCACCAGGGGTTCCGGGTCGGCGGCGCCGCGCAGGTAGTCCAGCGTGCCGCGGATCATGGTTTCCATCTCCGTGATGTCCTTGCAGAAGCGTTGCCGCGCAACCGCGTCGTGTAATGCCTCTGCGCGTAATGCCAGCCGCGTGAGCGGTGTGCGCAGGTCGTGTGAGACAGCGGCCACAAATTGATCGCGCTGTGCCAGTTGCAGACGGATGTGGCGCTGTAACTGGTTGATCACTCGGGTTGCCTCGCGGCACTCGCGTGTGCCGGATTCTTGCAACGGCGGGCCTTCGATGTGAGCAGCCAGCCCTTGTGCGGCCTCAGCCAGGCGCTTGACCGGCGCGGCCAGCCAGCGTGCGCCAATCCAGGCCGCCAGCAGCATGGCCCCCAGGCGCACGCCGATGTCAAGCAGCATTTGCGCAGGTGGCATGTCCAGTGACGGTGGCTGCGTTTGCTGCGCGCTGGGTGGCTTGGGAAGTGGTGGGCCCATGGGACGGGGGTACAGCTCGAACAGCAGCGACAAGGCCAGAAGGTGGCTGAGCAGCATCACTGCGAACAGCAGTAACGTCAGGCGTCCGAACAGGCTGGAGGGCAGGCAGCGTTCGAATAGGGCGCTGGCCGGTTGCCACACCAGACTCGGTCGGATGACAGTCAGCCGCGCCACGCCAGCCTCCCTTTCACTGAGCGCGCGTTAAACAGGTAGCCCGCGCCGCGCACGGTTTTGATCAACGGCTCCTCGCGCGAGGTGTCGACGAGTTTGTGCCGTAGCCGCGAGACGAGCAGGTCGATGCTGCGCTCGAACGCGTCCATGGCCCGCCCGCGCGCCTGCTCCATCAGCTGGTCGCGGCTGAACAAGCGGCGGGGGGTTTGCAAAAAGGTACTGAGCAAGCGGAACTCGGCATTGGACAGCGGCACCACCAGCCCGGTGGGCGACAACAGGTGGCGCGCCTCGCGGTGCAGCTCCCAGCCATCGAAACAAATCACATCGTTGGCGCCCCCGTGCGGTTCGGTGTCACCGGCGCCACAGAAACGCCGCAGTACCGAGTGGATGCGCGCAACCAGTTCACGTGGCTCGAAGGGTTTGCCCAGGTAGTCGTCGGCGCCGTGCTCAAGCCCAAGCACACGGTCAAGTGGCGCGGTGCGCGCCGTCAGCATGATGACTGGAACGTTGGAATGTGCCCGCAGTTCGCGTATCAGCTCAAGCCCGTCGCGGCCAGGGAGCATCAGGTCCAGCACGATCAGGTCGATTGTGTGACGTTGAAGCTGTGCCTGCATGTCTGTGCCATTGGCGGCACTGTGGACTTCGAAGTTGAAGCGCTGTAAGTAGGCGCCGAGCAGTTCGGTGATTTCTTCATCGTCGTCGACCAGAAGAATGGAAGTGTGTGTGCCCATGGCTGCCCCGTTAATGCGCCAACAGTGTAGGAAGCAGGACTGCATTTCAAAATGCGGAAATGGCTGGTGATGGTCCGTTTGTTTGGGGCTTTTGAAATGCATTTGTACCGGGCTTGATACGAAGTGGAGAAACGCCCTTCACAGTTGGCGCGAAGAATCGGGCCACCAATTCTTCCTCCTACCAGAAAGGACTTCCCTATGAGCGCAATTTCCGGCGTCGGTGGCGCCAGCAACGCTTGGGCAGCGGCCAACGCGCAGCGCGCGCAGCACCAGGCCAAGATGTTTGCCAAGGTGGACAGCGATGGCAGTGGTGCGGTCGACTCGACCGAGCTGGGCAGCCTGCTGACCCAGGTTGCCGAAAAGACTGGCGCCTCGCTGGGCGACAGCGAGGCTGTCTTGTCGAAAATGGACAGCAATAGCGACGGCAGCCTGACCAGCGACGAACTCGACCAGGGCATGCGTGCCTTGATGCCACCGCCTTCGACCATGGCGTTTGCGCAGTCGCACGGTGCGGTCCAGGACCAGGGCGAGGAGGGTGTTCCCAGCTTTGAATCCCTCGACACCGACGGCAATGGCGAGCTGTCGCAAGCCGAATTCGAGGCCGGCCGCCCGGCGCCCCCCCCGGGCGGCATGGGGGCACCTGCCGGTGCAGGGGGGGCATCATCGTCTTCGACCAGCAGCACTTACGACCCTCTGGACATCAACGAGGACGGCTCCGTGTCTGAAATGGAGCGTCTTGCCGGTGCTTTGAAGGAGCTGGCGCAGTCGGCTGAGGGGAACCCCAGCGGCAGCTTCTATCAGGAGATCGCCAAGCTGGCTCAGTCGCACTACGAGCAGATCAGCGCCAATGTGCTGAATACACAGCGCACCTCGGTGACCGTCTGAGCTCATGTGATTGTCCCCCGAATCCCCGGACTGGTCCTGTCACTGTCACAGATATTTGAAGATAGGACTATGAGTACGGCCAGGCACACAGACACAGTTGGACGCATCCTGTAAGACCAGCGCTTCGGCGCTGGTTGCCCACGTAGCAAGCCGCGCTGATGCGGTGCATTTAAGAGCCGGGCATGCGCGTGTCGGTGGTTGCACCCAGGCGGGCGTTGCTACCAGTCTGCTGTTCCAAATGGGAAAGCACGATCGCGAAGGCGCCATGACGGTAGTCAGCTCCGGCTAGGCGGTGGTGCCGGCATCGGGGCTGGCCGCAGTCCGAGCCGAGATCGGCAAGCTGCAGCGGGTGCTGGGAAAGAAGACCCTGTAGAGCGAAGGGAGGCGGATGAAAACTTGGATTGCCAGGAGGTAGTTCTTGTATTCGTACGAAGACAGGATGCGAGCAGTCGAGCTCTGCATCAAGCTCAGCCAACGCGTCAGACCAACAATCCGACAGCTGGGTTACCCAACCAAGCATGCCTTGAAGGGGTGGTATCGGGATTACGAGCAAAAGCTCGATTTGACAACGGGCTATGCAGGTAGGGAGCCAAAGTTCGCGCACGCCCATAAGGCGGCGGCGGTTGCGCATTGAGTCCTTCATGAGCCGTGCATTGGGCCAAGAGCGGCAGTTTGAATCTTGGCGGCACAATAAACGCATGACTTACCAGCTCAAGCCCAAAGCGAAAGCCTCGAGCAAGCCCAATCCGCGAGCCGCAAGTGCGCAGGTGCAGCGCGCCAAAACCCGCTCCTTGATCATTGGGGCGGCCATCCCAATCTTTGCTCAGCATGGACCAGACATCCCCGTTGTGGATGATTTCGTCAAATCAGCTGGCGTGTCTCGGGGAACCTTCTACAACTACTTCGAGACCACCCGAGAGTTGCTGGAAGCGGCCATGGCGGAGCTATCTGATGAGTTCATCGCCTCTATCGTCCCCATCGTCGAGAACGAACCCAATCCCGTGATTCGACTGGCCACGGCAGCACGCATGTTCTACCGGAGGGCAACCCTGGACCCCATCTTTCGTGCGTTTCTAGGCTCTGTGTCTGGTGTGGGTACTTTGGCCACTGAGCATGCACGGGCCGATCTGAGTGAGGCCATCGATAGAGGTCTCATCAAAGTCACAGAACTTGATCTTGCTGAGGCTATCGCGTTTGGCGTCATGGTCTATGCCCTTCGATCTTCCAAAGTCGATACAGGTGGCCGGGAACGGGCACATGAAGTGGTTCGCGCCATATTGAACGGGTTGGGTGTTGCTCCCCGGTTGATTGATCGTGCACTGAAGGTCCAGCTTCCGCCCCGTCCAGACGTCGCCACCACGTAGGGGAAACCACTGGGTATGGTTTACACCTAGATTGACGATTATGTCATTGACGAAAGTGTCAATGTAGATAGACTTCGCTTCACCTCCTCGGAGTCGTGAGAGCTGTGCCTGCTGAGCACGTTCTGGCGATGGCTGTTCCAGGAGCTTTTGAAGGAAGTCAAATGTCAGAACTCCATTACGCGCAGGGGCAAACCGAGAGTGGTGCGCCTTGGCAGGTCCATTACGAGGTCCACGGCTGTGGCCCGGATGTGATCATGTTGCACGGTGGTGGCCCTGGTGCCACAGGCGCCAGCAACTACAGCAAAAACATCGCTGCCTTGTCTGCGCAGTTTCGCCTCTGGGTCATCGATTTCCCAGGTTGGGGAAAGAGCACCAAGAACCTCAATGCATTTGGTGGGATAGGACCATTTCACAACGGGGGGCGTGCAATCAAGGCGTTCATGGATGCCATGGGCATCCAGAAAGCGCATCTGATTGGCAACTCGTTTGGTGGATCTTCGGCCTTGTGCCTTGCCATGGATCACCCTGAGCGCGTTGAGAAGCTGGTGCTTATGGGCCCTGGCGGCGGTGTAGCAAAAGATGCCAAGGGGCCGACAGAGGGCATCAAGCTGCTGCTGACCTACTACCTCGGTGAAGGGCCCACGATGGAGAAGCTTCAAGCCTTCATCAAGCACCTGGTTTTTGATCAAGGCCTGATCACACCGGAGATCCTAAAAGCCCGTTTTGAGGCGAGCAACGATCCCGAAATTCGTGCCAATCCCCCACTCGTGCCTCCAACAGAAGGGCCGGGCAAAGAAACCTTTATTTCGCTGGACCCCCGTCTGGGGAATCTGCCTCACAGAGCCATGTTTGTCTGGGGTTTGCAGGACAGGGTCAATGTGGTGGAAGGCATGGAGCCATTCCGAGCCATGCCGAACGCTGACTTTGTGCTGTTGGCCAACTGTGGTCATTGGGCGCAATGGGAGCACCCCGACCGCTTCAATGACCTGGTGTTGGGCTTTCTGCGCAGCGCCTGAATCTATTTCAATTTTCAACCATTTCAAAGGAGACAACCATGACCCCTTCTATTCTGGAGCTGGGATACCTTGGCTTTGAGGTTTCGGACAGAGAACGCTGGAAACGCTTCGCGTCCGAGGTGATTGGTGCCGACGTGGCCGATGGGCCGTGCAGCACAACCCGACTGAAAATTGACGACGCTCCGGCAAGGTTCATTCTGAGTTATGGGCCGGCCAACGACTTGTCCTACGCCGGGTGGCGGGTTGAATCGGCCAGCGATGTTGACGCCTTTTCAAAACATTTGAAAGTCCATGGCGTGAGCCACCATTGGGCCTCCGACGACGACCTGGAAATCCGCGGCGTACTGCGTGCGTTGCAGTTCCGTGATCCGGAAGGGAACTGGCATGAGGTTTACGCAGCGCAACCTAAGGCATCCTCGCCCCTGCAGTCCAAACTGGTGTCGTCTGGGTTTGTGACGGGCAACGGCGGCGCAGGTCATGTGGTGTTCGAAGCCGACGATTACCCTCGCATGATCGAGTTTGCAAACAAGATTCTGGGTGTCAAGCTCAGCGACAACATCTACCTGCAGCCCGCGCCCGGCGTGAAGATCGAAGTGTCGTTCTTCCACGCCAACGAACGGCATCACTCCATTGCCGTCGCACCTCGGGCTCCGGTGCCGGGGCCCAAGAAACGCATCCATCACTTTATGGTGGAAGTGGGCCAAGTGGCCGACGTGGGGCGCGCTCGTGATCGGTGTTTGTCGTTCGGTCTACCTGTGGTCATGGACATCGGTCAGCACCCCAACGACCAAATGATTTCCTTTTATGCCCACACGCCCTCCGGTTTTCTCGTGGAGGTTGGCTGGGGTGGTGTGAAGGTAGATGAAGAGAGCTGGAAAGCCCAGGCATTCGACCGGGTCAGCAACTGGGGGCATCGCCCGTTTGGCGCGTTGCCGGGCGAGGGCGGTGGTGTACCCGCTGCGGCGGTGGAGGTGGCCTGATCATGAACCAAGCTCATACTTTCGACGCCGACGTTGCCATCATCGGTTACGGCCCCAGCGGGTTGGCTGCCGCCTTGTGTCTCGGCCACTATGGCATCAAGACAGTGGCATTTGAACGTGACAAGGACATCTATCCGCGTGCTCGAGCCGTGACAGTCAACGATTGGACGATGCGTTGCTTTCAGTCACTCGGCCTGGATGAAGAACTTGCGGAAACGATGGATCCGACGGTGGCTTTGCGCTGGGTTACCTACAGTGGCCAACAGATCATGCGCATGGACTTCCCTCCGTCGCGTCTGGGTCGTCACCCGACCTCTTATGCCATCTACCAGCCTTCGATGGAGAAAGTGCTGCGCGCCGCGAATGAGCGCCACAGCGATTGCGTAGATGTCCGCTTCGGCGTGGAAGTCATCGATCTCCAGCAGGACGAAAATGGGGTCACCGTCAGCGCCAAAAATCTTGCCACTGGCGATATCAAAACCACGCGAGCGCGCTATGTTCTGGTGTGTGATGGGGGTGCCAGTGCCACCCGAGAGCGACTGGGCATCAAACTCATTGGTGAGACCCGTGAGGTGAAATGGGTGGTGATTGATGCCCGAGTGAAACGCTGGTGGCCTGAACGTCACATCCTCACTTTCTGGTCTGACAGCAAGCGCCCCGTGGTCGACATTGCGCTGGCACAAGGCAATCACCGTTGGGAGTTTCCGCTGGAGCCCCATGAATCCGAAGCCGACTTTTCGACACACGAGCAGTTGTGGACGTTGCTCAACTCCCTCGGTGTCACCTCGGATGATGTGGAAATTCATCAGCATGCGTTTTACAGACACCATGTTCGCCATGCCGAGCGTTGGCGGGAAGGTCGAGCCTTCCTCCTGGGGGATTCTGGTCATCTGATGCCCCCATGGGCGGGTGCAGGCATGCAGTCAGGTATTCGGGACGCATTCAATATCACCTGGAAATTGCGCGAGGTCCTGAAAGGACGTTTGCCAGCAAGTTTGTTGAATACCTATGAAGCTGAGCGAGCTCCAAATGTCGCGTTCTACACCGGCGTGGCCCTTCAGCTCGGTCGCCTCATTCAGCAGCAGTTGAGCGACGAGGAGCTGGCCGCGATGGCGCCGAAACCTGGCGAACCCCCTCCTGAGCCGCCTCTACTCTGGAACCCATGGTACGAAGCCGGATGGTTCACCGGGTCTGTGGCGCCAGACAGCGCCGTGGGCAAGATGGTTCCACAGCCCCGAGTCGGTGACGCTCACGGCAGGTTGTGCTGGCTGGATGACCAGTTGGGCAGTGGGTTCACCCTCCTGGGCGATGGCGTGGATCCCCGCAGTCTCTTGTCTGTGGAAGACGCCGACGCATGGAGTGGCTTGGGTGCTCGGTACCTTTGCGTGCTCTCGCCGGATCAGCGTGGAAAAGGCGTGGACGACATTGTTGACCTTGATGGTGCCTTGTTGATCTGGATGCGTCGCTTCGGGGTCAAGGTGATTGCGTTGCGACCAGACCGTTTTGTTGCGGCGACCGATGTCGGGGGCCTCTCTGTTCCGGACGCAGTCGGCGAGTCACCGAATGTCCACATAACACAGTCAGTGAAAACGACTGTCTGATTGCCCTATCAGCCGCCCGGCCGCGATGTGCTGGGCAGCGCATCACCTATTTTCGGTAGTCCAATGACAACTTCAAACATAGAGGAAGCCGCTCTGGCTTTGCGACAAGCCAGGAGCACAGGGCAAGCCATCGCCCCCATCTCGCAATCCTTCGGCATTCAGGGCTTGGACACGTCGTACGCCGTTGCAGAAGTGAATACCCAAGCGCGGCTCAAAGCTGGGGCTTGCATTTCAGGCCTGAAAGTGGGTTTGACGTCAAAGGCGGTGCAGCAGCAGTTGGGTGTGGATCAACCCGATTTCGGTACGCTGTTCGATGACATGGAGTACCTCAACGGGCAGGACATTCCCACATCGCGGCTGATGCAGCCGAAGATCGAGGCCGAAATCGCTTTCGTTGTGGGGCGTGATCTCAATGGTCAATCGCCCAGCTATTCAGAGTTTCTCCGGTCCCTTGACTTCGCGCTCCCAGCCTTGGAGATTGTGGACAGTGCGATTGCCAACTGGAAGATCACTTTGGCAGACACGGTTGCCGACAACGCCTCCTGTGGACTCTATGTGTTGGGTGATCAACCTGTATCGGTAGGCAGCCTCTCTCTGGCCAAACTGGGGATGACGATGGCAATGGATGGGCAGACGGTCTCGACAGGCACTGGGTCTGCCTGCCTCGGTCATCCTCTTCGGGCCGCTTACTGGCTCGCTGTGACGATGGCCAAGCGTGGCCATGGGCTCAAGGCGGGGCAGGTGATCCTGTCTGGTGCTCTCGGCCCCATGGTGCCCATTGCGATTGGCAATCACATCCACGCGGATATCGGCGATCTGGGCAGCGTGAACTGCCGAATGGTCTGAGGACGCACAGCCATGAACAAAAAACTCAAGGCCGCCATCATCGGCAGCGGAAACATCGGCACGGACCTGATGATCAAGATCCTGCGCCATGGTCGGCACATCGAAATGGGCGCCATGGTCGGTATCGACGCTGCTTCCGATGGCCTGGCCCGCGCACAGCGGATGGGCGTGGCCATCACACATGAAGGTGTTGAAGGACTGACTCGTTTGCCCGTCTTCACCGAGATCGACGTCGTATTCGATGCCACATCGGCCAGTGCCCACATCAGGAGCGACGCTTTCCTGCGTGCGATCAAGCCCGGCATCCGCATGGTCGACTTGACGCCAGCGGCCATCGGCCCGTATTGCATTCCGGTGGTCAACGGTGAAGATCACCTGGACGCACCGAATGTCAACATGGTCACCTGTGGCGGGCAGGCCACCATCCCCATGGTGGCGGCCGTCTCCCGAGTGGCCAAGGTCCATTACGGCGAAATCATTGCCTCGATTTCCAGCAAGAGTGCGGGCCCAGGCACCCGCGCCAACATCGACGAATTCACCGAAACCACCTCCAAGGCCATCGAGGTGGTGGGCGGGGCGGCCAAGGGCAAGGCCATCATCGTCCTGAATCCCGCCGAGCCACCGTTGATCATGCGCGACACCGTCTACACCTTCAGTGACCTGGCCGACGAAGATCGCATTGAAGAATCGGTCGAGCGCATGGTTGCCGCTGTTCACTCCTACGTGCCGGGCTACCGCCTGAAACAGAAGGTGCAGTTCGATCGCCTGCAGGGTCTCAACATCCCTGGTATCGGTAAGTCCCTCTCCGGCCTGAAGACCTCGATCTTCCTGGAGGTCGAGGGAGCCGCCCATTACCTGCCCGCCTACGCCGGCAACCTCGACATCATGACCAGTGCCGCCATGCGCACTGCCGAATCGATGGCCGAGCGCATGCTGGCCACCGTGGCGGCCTGAAGGAGACACCATGAGCACTTGCAAGAAGATCTATATCTCCGACGTGACGTTGCGCGACGGCAGCCATGCCATTCGGCACCAGTACAGCGTGGCGCAGGCCATGCAGATCGCCCGTGCGCTGGATGCCGCCAAGGTGGATTCCATTGAGGTGGCCCACGGGGACGGCCTGCAAGGTGGCAGCTTCAACTACGGGTTTGGTGCCCACACCGACCTGGAATGGATTGAGGCCGTGGCCTCTGTGGTCCAACACGCCAAGATCGCCACCTTGTTGCTGCCGGGCATCGGCACTGTGCATGACCTCAAGGCAGCTTATGACGCCGGGGCCCGCATCGTGCGCGTGGCCACCCATTGCACGGAGGCCGATATTTCAAAGCAGCACATCGAATACGCCCGCCACCTCGGCATGGAAGCCGTGGGCTTCCTGATGATGAGCCACATGCAGACGCCTGAAGGGCTGGCCCAGCAGGCCAAGCTGATGGAGAGCTATGGCGCCACCTGTTGCTACGTGGTCGACTCTGGCGGGGCGCTGAGCATGAACGACGTGCGCGACCGTTTCCGTGCCTTCAAGGATGTGCTCAAGCCAGAAACACAGACCGGCATGCACGCCCACCACAACCTGAGCCTGGGCGTGGCCAATTCGATCGTTGCGGTGGAAGAGGGCTGCGATCGGGTGGACGCCAGCCTGGCGGGCATGGGCGCTGGTGCCGGCAACGCACCGCTGGAGGTGTTCATCGCGGCGGCCGAGCGCATGGGCTGCCACCACGGCACCGACCTGTACACACTGATGGACGCGGCCGACGACATCGTGCGCCCGTTGCAGGATCGCCCGGTGCGCGTGGACCGCGAGACGCTGGCGCTGGGTTATGCAGGCGTCTACTCCAGCTTTCTGCGCCACTCGGAAGCAGCTGCCAAGAAGTACGGGCTCAAAACCGTCGACATCCTGGTCGAGCTCGGCCAGCGGCGCATGGTTGGCGGGCAGGAGGACATGATCGTGGACGTCGCACTGGACCTGCTCAAGCAGGCGGAGCATGACCGCATCCATGCCCAGCCCACCATGAGTGAAGCTGCCTGAGGAAAGTCACCATGAAACTGGCTCGATACACCGTCAACGGCCGCACTGCCATCGGCGTCGTGCACCACCATCGTGTTGTCGCTTTGG
Organism: Hydrogenophaga sp.; assembly: GCA_030696525.1. GTDB lineage: Bacteria > Pseudomonadota > Gammaproteobacteria > Burkholderiales > Burkholderiaceae_C > Hydrogenophaga. Next base: position 29,975 of record JAUYSB010000107.1, read on the forward strand.
GCGAACTGGTGCCTGATGCGCCAGCAACCATTAGTGAGGTGCTTTCAGCGGGGGCAGGCTTGCTTGACCGTCTGGCCAAGGCGATACAGGCAGGGCCAGCAGGCCATTCGCTGAGCGAAGTGCATCTGGAAGCGCCCGTACCGGAAGCCCGCAAGTACCTGGCTATCGGCATGAACTACGAGGACCATGCGGAGGAAGCGCGGCGCGCGGGTCTGCAAGTGCCCAAAACACAACTCTGGTTCAACAAACAGGTCACCTGCATCCACGGTCCCTTCGACCCAGTGGTCATTCCGCGGGTCTCTGACAAAGTGGACTACGAGGCCGAACTGGGTGTGGTGATCGGCAAACGTTGCCGCTATGTGTCGATTGAAGATGCGCGTTCGGTTGTCGGTGGCTACTTTGTGGCCAATGACGTGACCGCGAGAGACTGGCAGCAGGCCAGCCCGACCTTCACGCTGGGCAAGTCCTTTGACACGCATGGCCCCATCGGCCCGTGGGTGGTCACTGACGACGAGATCGCCGACCCGCATGCGCTTGAGATACGCCTGTCTGTCAATGGTGAGTTGCGTCAGCGGCAGTCGACCGCACAGATGATCCACAACGTCTGGCAGCAAATTCACCACCTATCCCAGGTGATGACGCTGGAGCCCGGCGATCTGATTGCGACCGGCACTTGCGCTGGAGTGGGCATCGCATCCAACCGGTTCCTCGAGCCCGGCGATGTTGTGCGGGTGGAAATTGACCAGATCGGCCACATCGAAAACCGCTTCGTTGCGGAGTCTGGTTAAGCCGAACGGCTCTTCCCGAGCGTTTCCTCAGTTTCTTACTGCTTCTACGGAGGCGAGTCGTTGCACTCGCAGCCGTGGCTCGTGTTCGCCCTTATGGGCGTCCTTGCCCCGTCAGGGGATCTCAACTTGATCAATGGAGACAAACATGAATCGAATCTCAACCATTTGTGTCGTAGGTTTGCTGGCAGCGGCGGGGGCCGTCCACGCTACTGAAGGTGGAGGCTCCAGTTACGCCCATGGCACAGAAAATTTCATGGTCGGTGCTGTCCCGCCTCAAGGGCTGTACGGCATGGTGTTTGCCACTCATTACTCGGCCGACAGAATGAACGACGCCAACGGCAACAGCCTGGGCATTCCTGGATTCAAGGTCACTGCCAATGCCGTCGTCCCGCGTTTGGTCTGGGTGCCGGGTGTCAAGCTGCTGGGGGGCGATTTAGTGACACATGCTGTCGCACCCTTGGTGAACCTGACGGTCAGTGCAATGGGTGCGAGCCAAAGCAAGTCCGGTCTGGGTGACGTTACTGCGGGGGCTGGCATTGGCTTTCACCACAGTCCCAAGCTGCACAGTGCGCTGGCCGTTGACCTCGTCCTGCCCACCGGCCGATACGACAAAAACGACATGGCCAACATTGGTCGAAACCATCTCACCGTCGAACCCGTTTATGCCTTGACTTATGTCGACCCTCAAGGGTTCAACGGCGATTTGAGAATTGGCTACCTCCTCAACCAGCGCAACAAAGACACGGACTACACGTCGGGCAACGAGTTCCATTTTGACTATGCCGCAGGGTGGGGCCTGGGCAATGGCTGGACCATCGGTATCGGCGGTTACGTCCGTCAGCAAGTAGGCCTCGACAAGCAGGCGGGCGTCAAGCTGGCCAACAGCAAGACCAGCGGCATCGCTATTGGCCCGAACATCAAGTACGACAGTGGCAAAGGCTGGTTCGTTACCGCCAAGTGGCAGTTCGAATCCAAGGTCAAAAACGGAACCGAGGGCAATGCCCTGTGGCTGAAAGCAGTGTTTCCGCTGTGATTGACTCACGATAGATCTGACGCAAGCAATCAGGTCAAGCAATACACGCCGGCACAGACCGGCGGTTCCCATATAGATAGAAAGAGCGAGACATGAACACTTCCTTTACTCGAGGCAGCTTGGCGGTCCTGACTGTCGGCCACATTGCTGGCATGATCGATTTGGTGGCGTTGCCACTCTGGGTTGGTACGCTGATGCAAACGTATCGAATGTCACCTCAGACGGCTGGCCTGACGATTACTCTCTTCTTGTTGGCCGTTGCGTTGACCAGCTTCGTGCTTTCTGCGCAATTCACGCGTCTGCCTAGAAGAGCGATGGCCACTGTTGGCTTTCTGCTGGCTTCAGGGAGTTTTTATCAGGCAGCGCAATCTCCCGTGGACGCTGACCAGAGAGCGACCTTGATGGTGATACATGCCATTGCGGGGTTAGGTATCGGCGCAGGGTTGTCCATGATCCATGGCGGTATGGGGCGAGCGCAGAATCCTCACCGGATGTTTGCCATTTCCAATACACTGCTCGGCGTGTTTGCCGTTGGCTTTCTTGGTGGGATGCCTGTGGTTATCCAAGGCAGCGGAGGTCACTCAATATTTCTGGCGTTCTCTTTGATCATGTTGTTGGCGGCGGTGCTCTGCTTGGCGCGGTACCCTCAGATTGACACCCATGTGAATGAGCGCCAGGCCGCAATTCAAAAAATTCCACGTCGTGCGTGGTTTGCCATCGCTGCCGTGATTTTCCTGACCCTCAACTACGCCATGATTTTCAGCTTCATCGAGCGTGTGGGGATGGAGCGCGGATTTGGTACCAGTATGGTCGCTGGCGTATTGCTTGCGCTAGGTTTGATCAACCTGGTGCCAGGCCCGCTGGCGGCGGTCCTTGAAAACCGGATATCTGCCGTGACGGTAGGCATCGTCGCACCTGTGGTTCAAGCCCTGCTTGCGCTGACTGTGTTCAATGCCTCAGGATTTAATGCTTACGCGGCAGCTGCTGCGTTTTGTGTGTTTCCGGTGATGTTCGGGCACATTTTTCTGTTCGGACTGATCGCGAAGTTGGACCCTTCAGGCCGCGCAGCCGCCTCTACGCCTGCGATGGTGATGATTGGCTCCTCAATGGGCCCCTTGCTGGGAGGTACCTTGGTCCAGTCATTGGGCTACGCTTCCGTAGGGTTCGCGGCTGTCATCATTGCTGGCTTCACGATCTCGGCGGCTGTTCTAATCAAAAAACATGATCATCGGGCCATGTTGAGTCACAAAATTGCATAAACATGAACTGGCCCGCGCCGGGATAGTGGATCAAGCTAAGCGCGTGATCAGCCGCTTGGCCTCGTCCAAATGTTGTTCAAGTGCGCCAAGGCAGGGCTCGAAACTGGTGGAAAGTCGTGCGTCAGCGCCAAGGTGTCTGACAAAGGCCTGCGCCAACACAAGCATGTTGGCCCATACATGGTGTGCGACGACTGGATGGAGCTCGACTGCGGGAATGCTGTTGCTGATGGCACCACCTTGCTTGGGCGAGAAAGCCATGGGCAGCATGTCGTAGGCGGGGGCGAGTGCATAAGGCCGACCCTGTTCACTCACGAAGGACAAGTTGCCTTGATGCATGTCCGTGTTGCCGATGAGACGGCCGAAAGCGAAAACCGCCTGAGCTGCTACCGGGCTTTCGGGGGTCACGATTCGCTGGCGCGCCAGTTCGGCTGTGACCACTGGCCACGGCGAACGTCCATCACCCACGAATTCTGCATCGAGTGCCATGAGTGAGATCAAGGCTCGGCGACCCCGCACCCCCAACCTGTCAAATCGTTCTACCTCAAGAAAACGCTGACCCCCGTGGTCATAAATCCAGGAGCGAGCTGCAGAAATGCCTGCTTCTCGGAGGGTTTCGAGGGCCAGGTGCTCGGTCAACAACAAATCCCGCCAACGTTGGACTGCGGCGCCATCAGCGTTGCTCGAATTCACGGTGAACTTGACCAGGACATGCCTGTGACCCTGATCTGTTTCGGCAAAAGCCGTGAATTTGGGTTGTTCCCCCGCTGCTGACGATCCGGGCACAGCGCCGCTGCTGGCCTGTTGGGCAAGCGTCACATAGGTCGGCCCTTTGTTTGCCATGGAAACCGGCCCAGGGTCGGGAGCGTTGACAAAACGATCCCGCGCTGTGTCACCCAGCAGCAAGTTCCCAACAACGTCGTGCCCATGGGGCAACAACGCGCGGAGAGCGTCGGCATCGTTCCATTCACGCACATCGCGCGACAAGCCGAGCGTCGTTGCATACCGTTCCGCATAGGCGCGGCCCAGAAAGCCCTGAGGGCGCATGTCCAGCAGCCACCAAGGCACTCCGTCACTGAGGTGTTCTGTTCCGTCGTCTTCGCGCATTAAGTAGCCGTCGGGGCGCAAGGGCGTTAGCACCCCGAGGCGCCTCAATCTTCCCTGGGCATCCACTCGGTAGACCGGCACCTCACCAAATCCCCGATTGCGGTCGCGCAAGGCGTATCGGCGCGCGCGACTTGCACCAATGTGCACGATCTCGTCGCCGAGAAAAGCAAGCGCGCGCGAAAGAGTGGGCTGGCTGACCGCGAGCGTGCGCTGAATGTCCGGGCTGCGCGCCGGACCTCGCGAGAGGATCAGTCGCAAGGCGTCAGCGTGGGTGGACATGAAGGTCTGAATGCTTAAATGAATGGAAAAGTGAATAGCTAATATCTTATCCTAATGTGGAAGAACGCGGATTGTGTCGCGCGCTGGCAATCGCAACTTCCGAGCAGCACTGAATGGGTCCGTGTATGAGTGCGGACTTCAGAACCGATGTGCGGCACACGGGAAAGTGCTCCTAACCGTGGGAAGGCTCATGCGGCTTGACGGCCTTCCGACGCCACCACCCTGGTCAAGTTCCGCCGCCTGCTGGGCGACGAAGGCGTGGAGGAGTTGCTCGCGCAGACTGTGAGCCTGGCAGTGTCCTTGAAGCTCATTCCGGTTGCCGCACTGGCCACCGAGGTGGTGGACTCCACCCCCAACGACGGGTAGCTGATGTAGAGCCAATTAAGTGTGCCGACGAGCACCTGGTTGAAGGCCGACACGTCCGGGTGCGTCAGCGGCTGAAGGGCTGGGTGGGCTGGTGTTAGACGCCGTGCCACCAGCGCCGCATCTCCGCCCAGGCGACGTAGAGCGGCAATAGGGGCACCGGCCGCACACACTCGCGCGTGACGCGAGCGCCACGCGCCTGCAGCTCGGCCGCCAGGGCATCGGCCAGGCGGGCGGTATAGCCGTTGCGGGAGTAGTGGACGATCAGGATGTGCGAGGCCATGCTGCGCCCAATTGTCGCCACACCGGTCGCGGTGCGCGCCGCTACGGCGTGGCTTGCGCCCGCAGCAGCTGCCGTCCATTCTTGAAGGCGTCGGGGCCGAAGTGCTTGATGCGCCCCATGGCGTCGGCCACCCGCGGGTGCTCGCGGTGCAGGCCGATCTGCCCCAGCGGGTTGAGCCGGGTGGCTTTGGCCCACTGCGCCAGCGCTGGCACGGTGGCACGCGCCTGCTCGTTGGCCAGGGCAGCCAGGAAGGTGCTCAGGTAGTCGGCGTTGGCGTCCCAGTAGGCCATGGGCGGGAACAGCCGGTTCTTGTCCTCGTCGCTGGGCACCAGGGCCTCGGCCACGCCCAGCATGGCGAATTGATAGCAGGCAAAACTCCACATGAAGGGCTGGACGGTGATGCGATCCGCCTCGAAGATGGGCCGCAGCGGCGGGCGCGCCAGGCCGCGCGCGGCGCAGTGGACGTGCAGGGCCGCGGCGGTGGTGGGCACGCTGCCCCCATCGAGCACGATCTCGTTTGTGGTGATGCGGCGCACATGGCCCATCCGTACCACGTCTGTGATTTGACGCAGCCGAGCCAGTTCGACTTCGCTGACGATGGCGCCGCGGCACATGGTGGCCGGCTCCTCGGCGTCGACGCGCAGGAAAAACCCCTGGGCTTCGAGACGGGCGAACAGGTCCGGGATGGAACTGGCCTGGGCGATGGCCTCCAGCTGTGTAGCGGTGCCGTGCAGGAAGTCGGGCAGCAGGGTAAGCGGCTGGTGAAAGCGCCGGTTCATCCACCAGCTCTCGCGTGGTTTCACCCAGCGGATGGACGCTGGCGGCACACTCTGGTCCAGCAGCCACAGGCAGGCGTCCACCGCGGTTTTGCCGGCACCGATCACCACGTAACGCTCGGGCCGCTCGCTGGTGCGGGCAAGCTCACCCGCCGACACGCAGCGCACGCCGCTGGCCACCTCAAATGGCGGCGGGCTGGTGGCCGGCACATGGCCTTCGAGGTAGGTGGTGTCAATGGTCTTGCGGCGCACGCGGACGTCCCACGAGCGGTCGGCCAGCCGCGATCGAACCTGGCCTGCACCCAGGTGATCGCTGCTGGGCAGGTAAGTGACGCGACCGCTGGGCAACAGATGCTGTTCCATCACGCGGGTGAAGTAGGCGCGTATTTCGTCGGCGTTGGCCAGCTCGTAGAAGCCGGCGTTGGTGCCCTGGGTGTCGATCACGTCCTGCCCCAGGGGCACCGAACTGACACCGTAAAACGCTGACGGCTGGTGCAGGCGCACATAGGGGTAGGCGTCCAGCCAGTGCCCGCCCGGCGCGTGGCGCCGGTCCACCACCGTGACCGAAGCATCGGAGTGGGTCAGCAGCGCATCGGCAAACGCCATGCCGGCCGCCCCCGCGCCAACGATCAGGTAATCCGTCTCCAGGGTGTCGCTCATCGGGTGTCCTTGGTGGGTGGCACGGTGCCGGACGCGCTGCGCAGGTTACAGGGGTCTGGGCGGGGGCACAAGCAAGTCCCTGGGATCCGATTGAGGAATAGGCTTCGAGGGGCTTCGGGAGGCGGGGGACGCGAAAGCTGCAGGTTGGGAGTAAGCCCTTGGTTGACCAAGCCCGCGCCGTACGAGGTACTCAGAGTGCGGGTGAGCGATCGAAGCGCGGGTGGCGCAGGTGTTCTCTCGCAAAGGCCGCGCCGGTGTGGCCATGCCCGACCTGGATCTTTTTGGCGAACAGGTGCAGCGAGCACCAGTGAGCAGCAACGCCGGGTGCCCTCGCGTGCCGCTGCGCACCATGATCGCGCTGCTGTACCTCAAGCACGCCTTCAACGAGTCCGACGAGGGCGTGGTGGCCCGCTGGGCTGATACGCCACGCTGGCAGTTCTTCTCTGGCTGTGCGTACTACGAAGACCGCCAGCCTTGCGACGCCACCACCTTGGTCAAGTTCCGGCAATTGCTGGGCGACGAAGGCGTGGAAGAACTGCTGGCGCAGACCATCAACGTAGCGGTCGAACTCAAACTGATCAAGCCGCAGGAGCTTGCCCGCGTGATCGTGGACAGCACTGTGCAGCACAAGGCGATTGCCCACCCCACTGACAGCCGCCTGTTAGAGACCGCCCGGGTCAAGCTGGTCGAGGCAGCCAAGGACGTGGGCATCGATCTGAAGCAGACCTTTGCCAAAGAGGGGCAGCATCTGAACCGCAAGGCCGGGCGCTATGCCCACGCCCGCCAGTTCAAGCGCATGAAACGCGCCATCAAACGCCAGCGCACCATCGTGGGTCGGCTGCAGCGCGAGATTGAGCGCAAGGCCATATCGGCTAGTACGGCCATCGGGGCTGCCGTTCGGGAAGCACTGGACGAGACCTTGAGCAAAGCCCATCGCATCGTGTCCCAGAGCGGCCAGCGCAAGGCCGTTGATGGTTGGAGTTGGCGGGCCATGTAATCTGTTGGAAGATTCATGATGTTCTGTCGTCTAGACAGTCGCTTAGTCGGCCCCAGCACCAATCGGATTGGGCTTTCGTTTTTCCACCGCATGGCGCAAGAGCGAAGCGGTGCGGAACACGCCGTGGGCAAACTTGCCGTAGGGCAGGGTGGCGAACAGGGCCATCACAGCGCCCAGGTGCAGGCACAGCAGCAAGGGCAGCGCAGCGGTGCCCCGCCCCAGCCACAGCGCCAGGCCACTGGCGCTGGTCAGGAAGAGCAGGGCGATGAAGCCCAGGTCCATGGGTTTTTGTTTCGAATCGCCGTGTTCGGGATGGCGGCGGCGGTTCAGGTGCCACAGGCCGGCCGTGCCCACCATCAGGCTCAGGCCACCCACCGCACCCAAGAGTTTGGGTATCGACGGCAACTCGTAGGGCGCCACCCAGCCGAACACGTAGTGGTAGACGGTGGCCACGCTGGTGGCGGCGAAACACAGCATGAAGCCGTAAAAGGTGAGGTGGTGGAAACGCCGGCGCGACAGCGTGTAGGCGTCGTCGGCGTTGTGGCACCCGTCACCGTGGCCGCCGTCGAGGTAGGTCAGGCGCAGCACGTTGTGGGTGGCCTCGACTGACGCGGGCAGGCTCAGGGGCGCGCCGCTGGTGGCGGGCGTCACGTCGCGCCAGAAGCGCCGCACGCCCATGCCCAGCGCGAACACCACAAACAGGAACACCGGCGCGAACAGGCTCACCAACAGGTTGTGCGGGAAGATGGCGTAGAAGCCGCCGGTGGCCACCGCCCCCCACAGCCGGCCCTGCGAGGCCACCGCCAGCACCAGAAACAGCGCCAGCGCGACGGCCAGCGCCACCGACAGCGTGAGGCCGTTGCGCTGGTACAGGCGGCCCAGCGCCGGTGGCCAGGCGTAGTCCACATAGGTCTGACCGCGCACCTGGGCCATGGCCTGGGGCACGTTGATGGCAAATTCGTGCGGTGGCGCGTACTGGCAGGCGTGCAGGCAGGCGCCGCAGTTGTGGCACAGGTTGGCCAGAAAGTGCACATCGGCCTTGCCGAATTCGAGGCGCCGCGTCATGGCGGGAAACACGGCACAAAAGCCCTCGCAGTAGCGGCAGGCGTTGCAGATGGTCATCTGGCGCGCCACCTCGGCTTCGGGGGCGGTGACGATGTCGCCGTTGGCCAGCGCCCGGGCGTCGCGGGTCAGGGCTTCAAGTGCTTGCATGTTGGGGTGCTCCGGTGTTGAGGGCCGAACCTGTTGTGAGTGCCGCACGGGCTGCGTTCGTGCCGGCAATGCGCCCAAAGGCGGTGCCAATCGACATGCCGACACCGGCGGTGTAACCCTGGCCCAACACGTTGCCGGCCATCATTTCGCCGGCCACGAACAGGTTGCGGCTGGGCTGTCCGTTGAAGCGCACGGCGGCGCTGTTGTCGGTGTGCAGGCCCAGGTAGGTGAAGGTCACACCCGGGCGCACCGCGTAGGCGTAAAAGGGCGCTGTGTCGATGGGGCGGGCCCAGTGGGTCTTGGGCGGCGCCAGGTCTGCGGTGTGGCAATCGTCCAGGCGGGTGTGGTCGAACTGGCCGACGCGGCAGGCGGCGTTGTAGGCGTTCAGGGTCGCCATGAAGGTGTCCACGTCCAGGCCCAGTTGCTGCGCCAGTTCGGGCAGGGTGTTGGCCTTGACGCCCGGAAACACCGGCGGCATGAAGCGCCCGATGGCCTTGGCGTCGATCACCGAATAGGCGATCTGCCCCGGCTGCTGCGCCACCAGCCGGCCCCAGATGGCGTAGCGTTTGGGCCAGAAGTCCTCGCCTTCGTCGTAGAAGCGCCGGGCCTCGCGGTTGACCACCACGCCCAGCGACACACAGTCGATGCGGGTGCAGATGCCACCGTCGTACAGCGGCGCGCGGGCATCGATGGCCACCATGTGGGCCGGGGTCGGGTCGCCGATGGCGTCGGCACCGTGCTCGTCGAGCAGGTGCTTGAGCAGCACGCCCTGGTTGTAGGCCGTGCCACGGATCAGGAAGTTGTCGGCCGGCCACTCGCCGCGCTCGTTCTGGCCCCAGGCCTCGCGCAGCCATTCGCGGTTGGACTCGAAGCCACCAGCGGCCAACACGCAGGTGGTGGCGGTGATGCGCTCGCCTTTCACATGCGCCGCCACAAAGCGTCCGTTTTCAATTTCCAGGCGGTCCACCGGGGCTTCGTAGCGGATCTGTACACCCAGGCGTTCTGCGCTGCGGTAGTAGGCGTTGACCAGGGCCTTGCCGCCGCCCATGAAAAAGGCGTTGGTGCGGGCCACGTGCAGCGCGCCCGAGAGCGGCGGCTGGAAGTGCACGCCGTGGCGGCGCATCCAGTCGCGGCAGGTGGACGAGGCGCGTATGGTCAGGCGCGCCAGGTGCTCGTTGGTGCGCCCACCCGTGACCTTGAGCAGGTCTTGCCAGTATTCCTCTTCGGGGTAGGCCTCCACCAGCACGTCCTGCGGCGCGTCGTGCATGCAGCGCAGGTTGCGGGTGTGGGCCGAGTTGCCGCCGCGCCAGGCGCGTGG
>JAUYSB010000201.1 GCA_030696525.1 Hydrogenophaga sp.
GAGGATGCCGATGTGGCCGCTGTGGTGGTGACCGCAGCTGTTGATGCAGCCACTGATGTGCAGGTCGATCTCGCCCAGGTCGTGCAGCTCGTCCATGTCCTGGAAGCGGGCGGTGATGGCCTCGGCCACCGGGATGGAGCGGGCGTTGGCCAGGTCGCAGAAGTCGCCGCCAGGGCAGGCGATCATGTCGGTCAGCAGGCGGATGTTGGGCTTGGCCAGGCCCAGGCGGCGCGCTTCGCGCCACAGCTCGGGCAACTGGTCGCAGCGCACCCAGGGCAGCAGCAGGTTCTGGTCGTGTGTCACGCGCACTTCACCGGCGCTGTAGCGGTCGGCCAGGTCGGCCACGGCGTCGAGCTGGTCGGCGGTGGCGTCGCCAGGGGCCTGGCCCAGGCGCTTGAACGACAGCGTGACGGCGCGCAGGTCGGGATTTTTGTGCGCGGCCACGTTCTGCTGCAGCCAGCGGCCGAACTCGACATCGTCCTCGGCGGCGGCGCGCAGGATGTGGGCGATCTTGGCGTCGGCGCTCTTGCGGTCGCAGTTCAGGGCCGGCGGAATGAAGCTGGCCGCCACACGCTCGTATTCGGCGGCGGTGATGGTGTGCGGCGCGCCGTCCTGCTCGATGATGCGCTGGTACTCGGCCTCCACCTCGTCGGTGTAACGCTGGCCTTCGGCCTTCACCAAAATCTTGATGCGGGCCTTGTAGATGTTGTCGCGGCGGCCCCAGCGGTTGTAGACGCGGACCACGGCTTCGAGGTAGTTGAGGATCTGGTCGAAGGGCAGGAACTCGCGGATGGTGGAGCCCACCACCGGCGTGCGGCCCATGCCGCCGCCGACCAGCACCCTGAAGCCCAGCGCCTGCGCTTCGTTGCGAACCAGCTGCAGGCCGACGTCGTGCCAGTGGATGGCGGCACGGTCTTCGCGGGCGCCGGTGATGGCGATCTTGAACTTGCGCGGCAGGAAGGCGAATTCGGGGTGCAGGGTGCTCCACTGGCGCAGAATTTCGGCGACAGGTCGCGGGTCGGCAATCTCGTCCACCGCGATGCCGGCGCGTTCGTCGCTGGTGATGTTGCGGATGCAGTTGCCGCTGGTCTGGATGCCGTGCATGTTGACGCTGGCCAGCAGGTCCATCACGTCGGCTGCGTCGGACAGCGGAATCCAGTTGTACTGGACGTTCTGGCGCGTGGTGAAGTGGGCGTAGCCGGTGGTGAGCTTGCTGCCAATGGCCTGGCCGTCGCGCAGCTGGATGTCGCCGAGGCGGTTTTGTGTGGCCACGGCGCCCTGGAAAATTTCGGCCGTGGGCTGGTCGTATTTGCGGGCAATTCTGGCCAGCACGCGCACCTGGGCGCTGGACAGCTCGCCGTAGGGCACGGCCACACGCAGCATGGGGGCGTGGCGCTGCACGTACCAGCCGTTCTGCAGGCGCAGCGGCTTGAACTCGTCGTCCTTGAGCGTGCCGGCCTGCCAGCGCGCCAGCTGGTCGCGGAACTGGTCGGCGCGCTGTTGCACAAACTGGCGGTCGAAAGCGGTGTACTGGTACATGGTGTCTGCTTCAAAAAACTCAGATGGCGATCAGCTTGACGCCGGCGTAGGCCAGCAGCAGCGAGAGGAGGGAGCGCACCAGGCGCTCGGGGGTGTGGCGCATGAGCCGCGAGCCCAGCCAGATGCCGGGCAGCGAACCGGCCAGCAGCTTGGCCAGCAGCGCCCAGTCCACCGAGCCCAGCGAGGCGTGGCCCAGGCCGGCCACCAGGGTCAGCGGCACGGCGTAGGCGATGTCGGCGGCCACGATGCGCGTCAGTGGCAGCAGCGGGAACAGCAGCAGCAGCACGGTCACCCCAATGGCACCGGCGCCGACCGATGTCAGCGTCACCAGGGTGCCGATGACGGCGCCAAACAGCAGCGGCAGCGCCCAATGGCGGGCGTGGGTGGCTTGGTCGAAGTGGGCGGCGTCCAAGGTGCGCGGCGCGGTTTTGCCACGCGCAGCCTTGTAAAGCATGGCGGCGGCGGTCAGCAGCAGGGCCACGCCCAGGGCGGTGGTCATGACCGTCTGCACCTGAGGATTCGCCGGGCCCACCGTGTGCAGCACCCACAAGGTGGCCAGGGCGGCCGGGATGCTGCCCGCGCACAGCTGGCCGACCACGCGCCAGGGCACCAGACGCTGGCGCGCCAGGCTGACGGTGCCGCCGGCCTTGGTGAAAGCGGCGAACAGCAGGTCGGTGCCCACTGCCAGGTAGGGTTTGACGCCGAAGAAGAAGATCAGGATGGGCGTCATCAGCGAACCGCCGCCCACGCCGGTCAGGCCGACGACGAGGCCGACAAAAAAACCGGCAAAGACAAAAGCGAGTTCGTGCATGGGGAGCGACTGTAAAAGTCACTCTACATATCTCAAACTATTCTTTAGTGATGCCGGTATGTCTTTTGGTTATGAAGCGATCTGCTGGCGCTTGAGGCGACGCCAGTAAAAGCGCGCCGGGTCCAGCGTGGCCCAGAGTTCCGGGTCCACCTGGCCGGGTTGCCCCAGGGCGTGGCGGGCCAGGACGTCGGCACAGAGCGAGGCCAGCGTCAGTCCGCGCGAGCCCAGCGCGCTCAGCGTGAACAGGCCGGGCAGGCGGGGCAATTCGGACAGCCGGGGTTTGCGCCGGTGAAATGGCGGCTGGCCGAGCAGGGCGGCTGTGGCGGCGATGTCGGGCAGGCTGCCGGCCAGCGGCAAGCGGTCGAGTGAGGCGCATCGCACGCCCGCCCAGCCGCGCAGTTGCCCATCGGCCGCCTGCTTGCGCATGCGCGCGGCCGCGGCGGGGTGCAGGGCGTCCAGGCTGGCCAGGTTGCGCGCGTGGGCGGTGTCGGTCACGTCGCTGTTGTCCACGCCACGTTCGTAGGTTGAACCCATGGCCCAGAGGCGCGGCGCGGCCTGTTCTTCGTAACAGGGCACGAAGACACCGTCCTGGCGCTGCGGGCGTTCCGCGTCGGGCGCGCCGGTCAGTGGCCCAAAGCTCAGTTGGCCCTTGACCGGGCGCAGCGGCAGGTCGGCCTCGGTCAGGCCCAGCGGGCCCGCCAGCAGCGGCAGGCTGCCAAAGGCCGCAGCGACGAAAACCAGGTCGGCTTCGGCCGAGGCCTTGCCGTCTGGCCCCAGCACGCGCCAGCCGCTGTCCGCACGCTGGAAGCCGGCCACGGCCGTGTTCCACCGTGTCAACAGGCGGCCGGTGGCCATGGCCTCGTCGTGCCAGGCTTGCACCAGCGCGCCCGGTCGCACCAGGCAGGCCGGGTGGCGCCCGGCGTCGTGGCCGTGGTTGTCCACTTCGGCGGCTTGCCAGCCGTGGCCCGGGGGCAGCAGGCGCGCCAGCTCGGCACGCGTGTGGGCCACGCCCAACGTGGTCAGGCGAGACAAGGGTGTGGGCTGGGCGGTGACGTGCGGGCTGAGCATGCCCACCGGCAGGGCCGACGCGCCGCCCGCGAGCTTGGGCGCTGCGTCCAGCCAAGTGACCGACATGCCCGCACCGCACAGGGAGCGCACCAGCGCCGCGCCGGCCAGGCCGGCGCCCACCACC
>JAUYSB010000224.1 GCA_030696525.1 Hydrogenophaga sp.
GCTGCTGCTGGTGCTGCTCAGCCTGTTCGGCTGGATGGGCCTGTCCGACTACGTGCGCGCCGAGTTTCTGCGCAACCGACAGATGGACTACGTGCGCGCCGCACGTGCCCTGGGCGTGGGCAACCGCCAGATCATGTGGCGCCACATCCTGCCGAACAGCATGACGCCGGTGGTGACCTTTCTGCCCTTCCGCATGAGTGCGTCCATCCTGGCGCTGACCTCGCTGGACTTTCTGGGCCTGGGCGTGCCCGCCGGCACACCCAGCCTGGGCGAGCTGCTCAGCCAGGGCAAGGCCAGCATAGACGCCTGGTGGATTTCGCTCTCCACCTTTGGTGTGCTGGTGATCACGCTGCTGCTGCTGACCTTCATGGGTGATGCGCTGCGCGACGCCTTGGACCCCAGAAAGGCCGACAAATGACGGCCCCCATGCCGCTGCTGGAGGTCAAAGACCTGCGCGTGGCCTTTGCCGGCCGCGAGGTGGTGCACGGTATCAGCTTCCACCTGCACGCGGGCGAGAAGCTGGCGCTGGTGGGCGAGTCGGGTTCGGGCAAGACGGTGTCGGCCCTGGCCTTGTTGCGCCTGGTGCAGAACGCCGACATCAGCGGCAGTGCGCGCTTGAATGGCCGCGACCTGCTGACCTTGAGCGAGCGCGAGCTGCGCGGCGTGCGCGGCGACGACGTGGCCATCATCTTCCAGGAGCCCATGACCGCGCTCAACCCGGTCTACACCGTGGGCGACCAGATCGCGGAAATCCTGCAGCTGAAAAAAGGCCTGACGCGTCAGCAGGCTTCGGCCGGTGCGGTGGAGTTGCTGGCGGCCACAGGCATCCCTGAGCCCGCCCGGCGCGCCGGCAACTACGCGCACCAGCTGAGCGGCGGCCAGCGCCAGCGCGCGGTGATTGCCATGGCCCTGGCCAGCAACCCCAAGCTGCTGCTGGCCGACGAACCCACCACCGCGCTGGACGCCAGCCTGCGTACCCAGATGCTGGACCTGCTGGGGCGCCTGCAGCGCGAACACGGCATGGCTTTGCTGCTCATCACCCACGACCTCAACCTGGTGCGCCGCGTGGCCGACCGGGTGGCGGTGATGGAGCAAGGCCACCTGGTGGAGCAGGGGGCGGTGGGCGAGGTCATGTCGCGCCCGCAGCACGCCTACACGCGCCTGCTGATCGACAGCCAGCCGCAGCGCGACGTGCTGCCGGCGGAGGGCGATGCGCCCGTGCTGGTGGAAGCCAATGCGCTGACGGTGGACTACGCCGTGCCCCTGGGCGGCCTGGCCGGGTGGTGGAAAAAGGGCCAATTCCGGGCCGTGAAACCCACCGCGTTGTGCCTGCGCGCCGGGCAGACGCTGGGTGTGATCGGTGAGTCCGGTTCGGGCAAATCCACCTTGGCGCTGGCTGCGCTGGGGCTGCTGGCCCACGGCGGCGAGCTGCGGGTGGCCGGGCAGAGCTGGCTGGAGGCCCGCAAGGCGCGCCAGGAGACCGGTTTGCGTCGTGTTGTGCAGGTGGTGTTCCAGGACCCGTTTTCGTCGCTGTCACCGCGCCTCACGGTGGAACAGATCGTGGGCGAAGGCCTGTTGGTGCACGAGCCCGGTTTGTCGCTGACCCAGCGCCGCGAGCGTGTGGTGTCGGCCTTGACGGCTGTGGGCCTGTTCAAGCCCGACGCCGATCCCAATGAGGCGGCGCAAGACGCATTTTTGTCGCGTTACCCGCACGAGTTTTCGGGCGGGCAGCGCCAGCGGCTCGCGATTGCGCGCGCCCTGGTGGTGCAGCCCAAGGTGCTGGTGCTGGACGAACCCACCAGCGCGCTCGACGTGACCGTGCAGAAGCAGGTGGTGGGCCTGTTGCAGCGCCTGCAGCGCGAGCGCGGCTTGAGCTACCTGCTGATCACACACGACGTGGCCGTGGTGCGCGCCATGGCGCACAGCGTGCTGGTGATGCAGCAGGGCGAGGTGGTGGAGGCCGGCGACTGCGAGCAGGTGCTGGCGTCGCCCGCGCACCCCTACACACAAGCACTTCTGGCTGCTGCGGTTTGACCCCTGGGGAGGGGCGGGAAATGCGCCCCTGCGTCAAGTCGTGCTGCCGCTAAAATTATCAGATCTGGACCGCAATGGACGGGTGGCGTAATTCACCCGATCAGCGGCTGGTTGAACTTTGGACAGTGCCCGGCCCATGAAAAACTTTGAATTCCCCCTTCCGCCTTCGGGCCTGTTGACGCTGGACCCGGCCAGCGGCAAACGCTGGCCCTGCGAGGTGGCCGGCTGGGGCGCCAACGGCTTGCAGGGGCGGCTGCTGACGCTGGACGTGGAGCAGCAGCTGATCAAGGTGCAGGGCGTGGCCACCAAGGCCCCCACCGGCATCCGTTTCAACCAGTTCAAGACCCTGCGCATCGATGGCGGCATGAAGCTGGTGGGCGGCGCCGATCTGGGCAGCAACGTGGGCGATCTGCTGAACTTCCAGCCCTATGCGATCCGGCTCATCGACGGCTCGCGGCTCACCGGGGAGAGTGCCGGCGTGCAAGACCTGCCCTCGGGCCTGTGGCTGTTCGTCAAGGCGCCCGATGGTGCGGGGCTGTCGCGCCTGTTTGTGCCACGCGCCGCACTGGAGAGCTACGAGGCGTCTGACGTGGCCACCGGCGGCGTTGACCCCGACAGCTACGCCGCCACCGATTTTTCGCACACCACCCCACATGGGTTTGCCGACACCACGCTGGATTTCCACTCCGGTTTGGCCAACGCGGCGGTCGAAACCCGGGCCGACCTGCTGATTGCGCTGGAGCGCCAGGCCCGCATCAAGCCGGTGCCCATCGGCGAGGCTTTGATCGGCCTGGGCAAGATCACTGCCGCGCAACTGGCGGTGGCGCTGAAGAAGCAGAAAGAAACCAAGAACGTGCCGCTGGGGCAGATCCTGGTCGAGATGGGCATGGTGTCCACCGCCGACCTGCAGACCGCCTTTGCCCGCAAGATGGGCTACCCCCTGGTGGAGCTCAAGTCCTTCGAGTACGACGTGGCCGCGCTGCGGCTGGTGCCGCTGTCGCTGGCGCTGCGGCTCAAGGTGCAGCCGCTGATGCTCAACAAGGGCCTGCTGGTGGTGGCCATGCCCGACCCGTTGCAGTTCAAGGTGCTGGAAGAAATCGAGTTCACCACCCAGCTCAAGGTCATGCCGGTGCTGTGCACTGGCGACGAGATCGGCGCCAAGATCAGCCGCACCTACCGCGAGGTGGGCCTGGCCGAGCACCTGCAGGACAACCACGACACGCTGCACCCGCCCGAACCCGGCGACGCGCCGCAGCAGGACGTGTTCCAGCTGGCGTCCGAACTGGTGGTGGACAGCCGCGACGCCGAGGAGGAGCGGCAGATCGAGCAGTCGGACAACACGCTGGTGCGGCTGATCAACTCCATGATCCTGGAGGCCTACCAGCAAGGCGCGTCCGACATCCACATCGAGCCTTACCCGGGCCGCCAGAAACTCAAGATCCGTTTCCGCATCGACGGCAAGATGCGCCCCTACCTGGAGCTGCCGGCAAGCTACCGCAGCGCCCTGATCGCGCGCATCAAGATCATGTGCGACCTGGACATTTCGGAGAAACGCAAGGCGCAGGACGGCAAGATCAACTTCGCCAAGTTCGGTGGCCTCAAGCTCGAACTGCGGGTGGCCACCATCCCGACCACCCATGGCCTGGAAGACGTGGTGATGCGCATCCTGGCGTCGTCGCGCACCATGGCGCTGGCCGACGTGGGGTTGAGTGCGCGCAACCTGGCGCTGTTCACCGATGCCATCGAGCGGCCGTATGGCATGGTGCTGTGTGTGGGCCCCACCGGCTCGGGCAAGACCACCACGCTGCACTCGGCCCTGCACCACCTCAACCGGCCCGAACGCAAGATCTGGACGGCCGAAGACCCGGTGGAAATCACCCAGCACGGCCTGCGCCAGATCCAGGTGAACCCCAAGATCGGCTGGAGTTTTGCCACCTCGCTGCGAGCGTTGCTGCGTGCCGACCCGGACGTCATCATGGTGGGCGAGATCCGCGACCAGGAAACCGCAGAGATCGCGGTGGAAGCCTCGCTGACCGGCCACCTGGTGATGTCCACCCTGCACACCAACACGGCGGCCGAAACCATCACCCGCCTGATCGATCTGGGCCTGGACCCGTTCTCGTTTTCCGACTCTATCCTGGCCGTGATGGCGCAGCGCCTGGTGCGCCGCCTGTGCCCACACTGCGTGCAGCGCCACGAGATGAGCAAGGAGGAACTGGAGCAGCTCACGGTGGATTTCCAGTCGTCGCTGTCGCACGACGACGCCTTGCGCGATTCCTCCAGCCTGCACCGGCTCTGGATCGACACCTACGGCAAGGACGGCAAGCTGCAGTCGGCGCACGCCCCAGGCTGCGAGAAGTGCGGCCGCACGGGCTTTCGCGGCCGGCTGGGCATACACGAGCTGTTGGTGGTCTCGCCCGAACTGCGCCACATGATCCAGGTGCGTTCGCGCTCCGAGGACCTGCTGCAGCGGGCCTTGTCCGAAGGCATGCGCACGCTGCGTCAGGATGGCATCGAGAAAGTGCTGCTGGGCCAGACCAGCCTGGCCGAGGTGCGGGCCAACAGCAACGCCTGACGACCATTGCCGCTCTGGGGCGACGACGGGTTTTCATTCTTAAGCGTGGCTTACACTTGCCGCATGCAAGAGGAAACCGAATCGACGCCAGAGTCCGGCCAGACGCCGCGCCGCAGCAAGGGCATCTACATGTTGCCCAACATGATCACGCTGGCCGCGCTGTTTGGCGGCTTTTATGCGGTGGTGATGTCTATGAACGGCCGTTACGACCTCGCCACCGTGGGCATTTTTGCCGCCATGGTGCTCGACAGCCTGGACGGTCGCGTGGCACGCATGACCAACACCCA
>JAUYSB010000066.1 GCA_030696525.1 Hydrogenophaga sp.
ACTCGTACAGGCCCTGCTGCGCCTTCGTCGTGCTCTTGATGTGCCACTGCAGCAGCGGCATGTTCAGCGCCTGCGCCACTTCCTCGGCCAGCATGGTCTTGCCAGTGCCGGGTTCGCCCTTGACCAGCAGCGGGCGCTTGAGGGTGATGGCGGCATTGACGGCCAGCATCAGGTCTTGGGTGGCGACGTAGTTGTCGGAGCCTTTGAATTTCATGGTGGACTGTGTGCAGGGGGCCAGGCGGTGCCGCGCGTTATGCTGGCGGGGCGGAAAAGGGCGGTAACCGAGTCTATATAATCCGCCGTTGATTTTCGTCAAACGACCCACCCATTGTGCTTGCAAAATGAACAAACAGATGTCCTCTCTGCTGAAGCCGGTTGTCGCTATGGTGACCATGACCCTGGCCACGTTTGCGGCGCAAGCCCAGGCGCCCGCGGGGGACGTCAAGGCAGGTGAGTCCAAGGCCGCCATGTGCATCGGCTGCCACGGCATTCCGGGCTACCAGAACAGCTTCCCCGAAATCCACAAAGTGCCCATGATCCAGGGCCAGTCCGACAAGTACATCATCAGTGCCCTCGGCGCGTACAAGAAGGGCGAGCGCAAGCACCCCTCCATGCGCGGCATCGCCGCTTCGCTGAGCGATCAGGACATGGCCGACCTGGCCGCGTTCTACGCCGCACAGGGCACTGGCCCGGCGCCCGAGACCCCGTCGCGCGCTGCCAGCGCCGCGGTGGCCGCCTTGCTGGAAAAGGGCGCCTGCGTGTCCTGCCACGGTGCCAACCTCAGCAAGCCCATCGACCCCAGCTACCCCAAGCTGGCGGGCCAGCACCCCGACTACCTGTATGTGGCGCTCAAGGCCTACACGGTCGAAGGCAACAACGTGGTGGGCCGCTCCAACGGCATCATGGCGGGCATCGCCAAGCAGTACAAGCCGGCCGAACTCAAGCAGATTGCCAACTACCTGGGCAGCCTCAAGGGCGAGATGCAGACCAAGGGCGAGTCGCGTTTCCGCTGATTATTGCCGGGTTCCCTCAACACAAAGGCCGCCCCGAGAGCGGCCTTTGTGCTTTTTCAGTCCCGTGTGGCGCGGGCGCGCACCCGCTCCAGGTAGGCGTGGCCGTCG
Source organism: Hydrogenophaga sp. (assembly GCA_030696525.1). GTDB lineage: Bacteria > Pseudomonadota > Gammaproteobacteria > Burkholderiales > Burkholderiaceae_C > Hydrogenophaga. Next base: position 1,122 of record JAUYSB010000066.1, read on the forward strand.
GGCGGTCGGCCGCTGCGCTGGCTCTCCCACAACATCTCGCCCAGGCACTCCATCACCTCGTGGTGGGCGTCGTGCAGCGAGTCGCGGCGTGCCACCAGCAGTTCCACCGCCTGCCGTATGCCGGCGGGCTGGTCGATGCTGCACTGCTCGCTGATGCTCAGGTGCATGGACAGGTGCAGGAAAGGGTTGCTGCCGCCGGGGTCGGGCTGTTCCATCTCGCGCAGGGCGGCGTCCACGTCGGACAGCGCGACATGGAACTCCGGGTGTTCGGCCATCCACAACTGCGCCAGCGACTCGATGGCTTCCATGGGCTCGCCGTTGTGCCATTTGCTGTAAACCGAGCAAAAGAAGCGGCGGACATCGGCTTGTGAAGGAGAAAACATGACGCGGTGGCTGGAGGAGTGGGCCGGGCGGGCGGCAGGCTGCGGAGCATAAGCGAGAATCCAGAGCTACCCCGTTGACCGTTTTCTAACCCTCTGGAGGAGACCCCATGACCCAAGCCTTCATCTGCGACGCCATCCGCACCCCCATCGGCCGCTACGGTGGCGCCCTGAGCAGCGTGCGCACCGACGACCTGGCCGCCATCCCGCTGCGCGCGCTGATGGCGCGCAACCCCAACGTCGATTGGGCCAGCGTGGTGGACGTGATCTTTGGCTGCGCCAACCAGGCCGGTGAAGACAACCGCAACGTGGCCCACATGGCCTCGCTGCTGGCGGGTTTGCCGCTGGAAGTGCCTGGCGCCACCCTCAACCGCCTGTGTGGCTCGGGCATGGACGCCGTGGGCACGGCCGCGCGCGCCATCAAGTCGGGCGAAGCCGGTTTGATGATCGCCGGCGGCGTGGAGAGCATGAGCCGCGCACCCTTCGTGATGCCGAAAGCCGAGAGCGCCTTCAGTCGCAACAACGCGGTCTATGACACCACCATCGGCTGGCGTTTCGTCAACAAGCTGATGAAGGAAAAGTACGGCGTTGATTCCATGCCCGAAACGGCTGAGAACGTGGCCACCGACTACAAAATCGAGCGCGAGGCGCAGGACCGCATGGCACTCAGCAGCCAGCTCAAGGCGGTGGCCGCGCAGCAGGCCGGCCACCTGGCGGCCGAGATCACGCCGGTGAGCATCGCGCAGAAGAAGGGCGACGCCATCATCGTGGACACCGACGAACACCCGCGCGCCACCAGCCTGGAGACGCTGGCCAAGCTCAAGGGCGTGGTCCGCCCCGACGGCACGGTGACCGCCGGCAACGCCAGTGGCGTGAACGACGGCGCCTGCGCGCTCATCCTGGCCAACGAAGCCACCGCCGCCAAAAACGGCCTCACACCCCGCGCCCGCGTGGTGGGCATGGCCACGGCCGGCGTGCCGCCGCGCATCATGGGCATCGGCCCGGCGCCGGCCACGCAGAAAGTGCTGGCACAAACCGGCCTCACGCTGGCGCAGATGGATGTGATCGAGCTCAACGAAGCGTTTGCGGCCCAGGGCCTGGCGGTGCTGCGCCAGCTCGGCTTGCAGGACGATGACCCGCGCGTGAACCAGTGGGGCGGCGCCATCGCGATGGGCCACCCGCTGGGTGCCAGCGGTGCCCGCCTGGTGACCAGCGCCACCATCCAGCTGCAGCGCCTGTGCGGAGGCTACGCGCTGTGCACCCTGTGCATCGGCGTGGGGCAGGGCATCGCCCTGATCGTGGAGAAGGTTTGAGCTTTTTCCACGACCTGCCGCTCATCACCGACCCCTGGTTCTACGCCATTTCCATCCCGGCGGTGCTGCTGCTGGGCCTGAGCAAAAGCGGCTTTGGTGCGGGCTTCGGTTCGCTGGCCGTGCCCATGATGGCCCTGGCCGTCACGGTGCCGCAGGCCGCGGCCATCCTCATGCCGGTGCTGCTGGTGATGGACTTGCTGGGCCTGGCCGCGTTCCGCAAGGACTTCGACGTGCCCATGCTGAAGTTTCTGATCCCCTGCGGGCTGGTGGGCGTGGGGGTGGGCATCGTGTTGTTCAGGGCCATGCCGGCGCATGTGGTGGCCGGCCTGGTGGGGGTGTTCACGCTGCTGTTTCTGGCGCAGCGCCTGCTGTTCCCGCCCAAGCCGGGCAGCGCGCCGCCGCCGCGCTGGCTGGGCGCCATCCTCACAGCCACGTCGGGCTTCACCAGCTTCATTGCGCACGCCGGTGGCCCGCCCATCAACGCCTACATGATTCCGCTGAAGTTCTCGCCGGTGAAGTTCACCGCCACCATGGCGGTGTTCTTCTTCGTCATCAACCTCAGCAAGTGGGTGCCTTACGGCATGTTGGGCCTGCTGGACATGCGCAACATGGCCACCTCGCTGGCGCTGCTGCCGTTTGCGCCCATCGGCGTGTGGGCCGGCGTGAAGGTGGCGCGGCGCATCCAGCCGGGTTTGTTCTACCGGCTGGTCTACGCCGGCATGTTCCTCACCGGTGTCAAGCTGGTGTGGGATGCTTTTGCCCACGCGGGCTGATTTGCAGCGGAGCAGGCCCTAAGATTCTGGACCGACCCGAACAGAGGAGATGTGCATGCCAGTTGTTGTCGTTGCCAACCCCAAAGGCGGCGTGGGCAAGTCCACGCTGTCCACCCACATCGCAGGCCACTGGGCCCGGCAAGGGCATGCGGTCATGCTGGGCGATGTGGACCGCCAGCAGTCGGCGCGGCTGTGGCTGAGCCTGCGGCCCGAAGCCGCGCGGCCCATTGCCACCTGGGAAGCCGGCCCCGACCTCATCGTCAAACCCCCCAAGGGCACGACCCACGTGGTGCTGGACACGCCCGGCGGTTTGCACGGCTGGCGCTTCAAGGACGTGGTCAAGCTGGCCGACAAGGTCATCGTGCCCTTGCAGGCCAGCATCTTCGACATGTACGCCACCCGCGCCTTCATCGACGAATTGCTGGAGCAGCGCAAACACGACAAACCCGAGATCGGGGTGGTGGGCATGCGGGTCGATGGTCGCACCATCGCTTTCGACAAGCTGAGCGAATTTGTGGCCGGCCTGGGCCTGCCGGTGCTGGGCCACCTGCGCGACACGCAGAACTACGTGCACCTGGCCGCGCGTGGCCTGACGGTGTTTGATGTGGCGCCCGGCCGGGTGGAAAAAGACCTGGCGCAGTGGGAAGGCATTTGCCAGTGGCTGGACCAATGAAGACCTTTGCCCAACTCGATGAGCTGCTGGCGCTGGCCGGGCAGGAGGTGGCGGTCAGCGACTGGGTGACCGTGTCGCAAGCGCGCATCCAGCAGTTTGCCGATGCCACCGGCGACCACCAGTGGATCCACCTCGACGAGGAACGCGCCCGCAGCGGGCCGTTTGGCAGCACCATCGCCCATGGTTTCCTCACGCTGTCGCTGGTGCCGCAGTTTTTCGACACCAGCATCGCCATCGCCGATCTGCGCATGGGGGTGAACTATGGCCTGAACAAGGTGCGTTTCACCGCACCGGTGCCGGCGGGGAGCTGCGTGCGTGGGCGGCTCGCGCTCAAGAGCAGCGAGCCGATCGCGGGCAACGGTTTTCAGGCGGCGTGGGATGTGACGGTGGAACGCGAAGGCGGCGACAAGCCGGCTTGCGTGGCCGAGATGCTGGTCAGGTACTACCGCTGAGGCCGGGGCTGACGCTGTTGCCGAAGCCGTTCTGACGCCAGGCCTCGAACGCGGCCACGGCCACCGCATTGGACAGGTTCAGGCTGCGCTGGCCGGCCTGCATGGGCAGCCGCAGGCGCTGTGCGGGTGGGAACAGCTCACGCACCGCCTCGGGCAGGCCCTGGGTTTCTGCGCCGAACACCAGCCAGTCGCCCGGCACAAAGCGCGCCTCGAAGGCGTTGTGCGAACCGCGCGTGGTGAAAGCAAACATGCGGTCCAGCGGCGGCTGCTCGGCGGCCAGCAACGCGGCCCAGCTGGCGTGGCGGCGCAGTTCGGCGTACTCGTGGTAGTCCAGCCCGGCGCGTTTGAGCAGCTTGTCGTCCATGGAAAAACCCAGTGGCTCCACCAGATGCAAGGTGTTGCCCGTGTTGGCGCACAGGCGTATGACGTTGCCGGTGTTGGGCGGGATTTCCGGGTGCACGAGGACGATGTGGAACATGGCCGGCGCATCATACCCAGCGCCCCGCGTCCGTTCTCAGTCGTCGGCCGGCGTGCGCGCAAAACACAGGCCACTCACGCTGGCGGCACCGGCGCGCAGCAGGGCATCGGCGGCGGCGGCCAGCGTCGCGCCGGTGGTCATCACGTCGTCCACCACCAGCAGGTGCCGGCCGTCCAGTTGCTGCAGGTGGGTGGGGGCGACGGCAAAGGCGTTGCGCATCTGCCGCTGCCGCGACGCGCGGCCTTGGCCAATCTGTTCTGCCGTGTCGTCCAGCCGCAGCAGCGCAGTGGCCAGCGGGTGGGGTGGCCGCAAGGCCTTGACCAGTTCCCAGGCCTGGTTGTAGCCACGTTCGGCCAACCGGGTGGTGCTCAGGGGCACGGGCAGCACGTGGTCGGCGGTCAACAAGGCTTGCGCGATGTCGCTGCGTTGCAAGGCCAGCGCGGCCATGCAGCGCGCCGACGCGGGCTGCTGTTGAAATTTGAAGCGCGCCACCACCGTGTGCCAGGGGTAGGCGTAGTCCACCACCGCCCAGCAGCGCCGCAGCGGCAGCGGGTGGCGCACGCAGTGACCACACGCTGTTGTGCCGTTCGGCATGCGCAACGCGCAGGTGGGGCAGCGGGCCACAGCGGCGGCAAAACGCGCCTGGCAGGGCGCGCAGACGGGCTGCGCCGGCCAGCGGCCACACACCTGGCAACGTGATGGCAAACCCGTCCACACGGTGGTTTCTCCCTGCGCCGCTGAGTGGGCGATTGCGGATGACTATACTGCCCGGCGCCTTGCGTTCCCAACCCGCTTTCTGCCTGCCCATGACGTCTGCTCCGTCCCGTTCCCGCCTGCCCGACAGCCCCTGGCTGCACGAGGAGGTGGGGCGCCGCATGGCCGAACGCCTGCCGTGGATCAAGCTGCAGCCCCGCAGCTGGCTCAACTGGGCACCGCTGGTGGGCGGCGCGCAAAGCCATGAGGCGGTGCTCAAGACCTACCCCGAAGCCCACACCTGGCTCGATGGGCCGGGTGCCGACGTGGCGCTGGCCCGCTGGGCGCCGGCCCGCAGCTGGAACCCCTTCCGGCGCGGGCCCAAGCTGCAACGGGCCTTGCCCGGTGGGCCGGTGGACATGGTCTGGGCCAACATGAGCCTGCACGCCGAGCCTGAGCCGGCCGCGCGCCTGGCCGACTGGTTTGCCCGCCTCAGCACCGATGGTTTTCTGATGTTTGCCTGCCTGGGGCCGGACAGCCTGCGCGAGCTGCGCGCGCTGCACGCCCAGCACGGCTGGCCAGAGCCCGCACTGCCGTTTGTGGACATGCACGACTGGGGCGACCGCCTGGTGGGCGCCGGTTTTGCCGAGCCGGTGATGGACATGGAGCGCATCGTGCTGACCTACAGCGACGCGACGGCGCTGCTCGACGAGTTGCGCGGCCTGGGGCGCAACCAACACCCGCAGCGCTTCGGCGCCCTGCGTTCGCGCGCCTGGGGGCAGCGCTACCGCGAGGCCCTGGCCCAGGGCCTGCCGCGCGGCGAGGACGGACGTTTGACGCTCACCTTCGAGGTGGTCTACGGCCATGCGTTCAAGCCGCGTCCGCGTGTGAAAGCGGGCGAGCCCAGCGCGATTTCGCTCGACGACATGCGTGCCATGCTGCGCACGCAGCGCGCGGGCGGCTGAGCCCGGCGGGGCAATCCCTGTCAGGCCGCCGTCATTTGAGGGCCCACAGTGGGAAAACCCCTCTCTGGCGCCGCTACAATTGACGTAAATCAAGAATCGTTGGGGCATTTTCCCCGGCTGGCTGCTTGTGAGGGTGGCTTGACCCCTGACACGCGGCCTTTTTGGTGTGCAAGACGTGGCTGACCCTCACAAGCCGTTTCGCTTTGCCGCGGTGGACGAACATGGTCCTCAGTGGCGCCTCAAGCGCAATTGCTCTCTGACGCCGCAACAGTCGGGCTGGTTCTTCCTGCTGCTGTGTGTGCTGTCCTTGTCGGTTGGCCTGTTCTTCTGGCTGCAGGGTGCCAAGCTGGTGATGCTGTTCACCGCCTTGGAGCTGACGGCCATGGGGACCGCTTTCCTGCTGTATGCGCGTCACGCCACCGACGGCGAGTGCATCCGGCTGGAGCGCGAGCGTCTGGTGGTCGAGCTGGAAACGGCCGGCCGCCTGCAACGAACCGAATTTGCGCGCGAATGGGTGCGCATTGCGCCGCAGGCGGAGCGCGGCGCGCTGATCGAGGTGTGTGCGGGCAACCGCAGCGTGAAGGTGGGGCGTTTCCTGAGGGCTGATCTCAGGCCTGCGCTGGCGCGGGAGATTCGGCAGGCTTTGCACACCTCGTGACGGCATCTGCGTCAGGGTGTGGGCAGGGTAGCAAAAATTTGGTGTAATCGACGTTGATATAAATCAATGGTTATATTTGAGGCGAGATCAAAAGTGAGCACGATGAAACAAGCAGCAGAATCGGTGCGCCAGGGCGCGCTTGCCCTGAAAGCCGGCGCCGCCACCCTGGTGGCCAGTGCCGGTGCCTGGGTCAGTACCGCCGCCTACGCGGTCAATGACCTGCCTGGCGGCCCGGCTGTCAACCAGCTCAACTTCGCCCCGCCCGTCACCAAAATTGCCGAAGAGCAGCACTGGCTGCACTGGTTCATGATGATCATCTGCGCGGTGATCTTCGTGATCGTGTTCGGCGTGATGTTCTATTCCATCGTCAAGCACCGCAAGTCGGTCGGCCACAAGGCGCAGGAGTTGCCCGAGCCGATCTGGGTGGAGCTGGGCTGGACCATCGTGCCCCTGCTGATCGTGATCGGCATGGCACTGCCCGCCACCAAGGTGCTGGTGGCCCAGAAGGACACCACCAACGCCGACCTGACCATCAAGGCCACCGGATACCAGTGGAAATGGGGCTATGACTACCTCAAGGGCGAGGGCGAGGGCGTGTCCTTCCTGTCCATGCTGGACAGCAGCCATCGCGCC
>JAUYSB010000262.1 GCA_030696525.1 Hydrogenophaga sp.
GGTTGACCATGTAGCGCAGCGATTTGTGGTTGCGCATCAGCGGCGCCAGGTCTTGAAAGCCCAGCACCAGCAGGCCAGCGGCCAGCAGCAGCGCGGCGCCAGCGGCCAGCAGGTTGTGCTTGAGCTGGCGGGCCCAGGGCAGGCGCGTCACCGGCTGGCGCAGCAGCCAGAAGGCGGGCAGCAGAAAACCCCAGGTGAAGGTCCACAACAGGCCGGGGGAAAGCAGGTCGCGCACCTCGCGCGCGTCGGTCTGCAGGGTGTTGGCCATCATGCCGGGGTCGATCACCACGCCGTAGGCCAGCATGAAATGGCTGCTGCCAGCGGCCGTGGCCAGGCACAGCAGGGCCAGCGGTTTGCTCAGGCGCGGCCAGCTCAGCGGCGCCAGCACCACCACCAGTGTGGCGGCCACAAACAGGGCGGCACCCAGCATGAACAGCCCGCCGCGCAGGCCGGCCAGGTCGGGCAAGGTCCACAGCGCCCGCCACAGCGGCAGGTTGCCCACGGTGGCCAGCCACAGCGCCAGGGCGGTGGTCAGCCACAGGGCGGGGCGAGGCTTGGCGGCGCTGAGGCGGGCGAGGGCGGGGCGGGTGGTTGGGTGCAGGGAAACGGTCATGGGCGCGGCGTGCGGAGCGGGCGCAAAACCCGATGCCCGCACTGTCGATGGCGCCGATTAACCTTCCCTTAAACCTTGCCGGACGCGGTGGTCTGCCCTGCCTCGGGCCAGGCGATGCGCCAGCCGTGCGACCACGGCGGCGCCAGCGGCGCGGGCAGCAGCTGGGCCCCGTGTTCGGCGGCGATGCGCCGCACCAGGGTCAGGCCGATGCCGAGGTTGCTGCCAGCTTCGGCCGGGGCGGGCGCAGGACCAGCGGTGGGCGCCGGGCCGCCGCCGTCGTCGAGCACGTCGATGCCAAATTCGCTGGGGTTCTGCCAGGTGCGCACCAGCACCTGGGTTCCGGGGGGGGTGTGGCGCAGGGCGTTGTCCACCAGGTTGCGCAGGGCCAGCTCCAGCATCAGCGGGTGGGCGTTGAGCTGTTGGCCGGGCGTGTCGTCCTGCAGCGCCAGCTCGCGCCCGCCTTCGAAGGCGGCCGGCGCGTGGTCGGCCAGCACGCGGGCGGCAAGGTCGGCCAGGGCCACCGGCACCATGCTGTGGGGGTTGAGGCCCTGGGCGCGCGCGAGGTCGAGCAGCTGCGACAGGATGCGCCCGGCGCGCAGCGCGTCGCGCTCCACCTGCACCAGGGCCTGGGCACGTTCGGCGGGGTCGGTGCTGTTTTGCGCCAGCCGGGCCTGCCACATCAAGGCGGTCAGCGGGGTGCGCAGCTCGTGCGCCACATCGGCCGCAAAACCGCGTTCGCGCCGCACCTGGTCTTGCAGGTTCTGCACCAGGGTGTTGATGGCGTGCACGGTGCCTTCGAGTTCGGCGAAACGGCGTTCGTCGGGCAGGTGTTTGCCGCCGTGCAGATCGAGTGCCGCGACCTGGCCTGCCAGCCGGCGCAACGGGCGCAGGCCGCGTCGCAGCGCCCAGGCCAGCAGCAGCGCCACCAGCGGCAGCAACACCAGGGCGGGGCGCACGATGTGTTCGGCGATGTCGCGGCCCAGGGCGGCGTGCGCGTTGAGCGGCACCAGCACCACGGCGCGGCGTGGGTTGTCGCCCTCCGCCGCGTCTTGCACCCACACGCGCCAGCTGCCGGGCAGGCCTGGCAGCGCCAGTTGCTGCAGGCCGGGGCGCAGGTCGGCGGGCAGGTGGGTGTGCAGGCCGTGGCTGTCCAGGCGCAAGTCGGTGCCGCGCCAGAGCAGCACCGCCCACTCGGTGGTGTAGGCGGCTTTGCGTCGGGTCAGTGCGGCGGCATCGCGTGGCGGTGTGGATGCCGCTGTCGCCGGCCACTGCGTCGGTGGCAGCGCCAGCCAGTGCTGGGCCAGCGATTTGAGCTGGCCCTCGGCGATTTCCTCGGCCTCGTGGTGGCCGGTGTAGAAGGCCACGCCGGCCAGCGTCAGCCACACCACGGAGGTGGTGCCCAGCACCCACCACCACAGGTGGCGCCACAGGCTGGCGCTGGCGCGTGTCAAGCGGCCTCCTTGGGCATGAAGTAGCCCACGCCGCGCACGGTTTTCACGATGCCTTCGCCCAGCTTGCGCCGCAGGTGGTGCACATGCACTTCAAGTGCGTTGCTCTCCAGCCCTTCGTCAAAACCGTACAGGGACTGCTCCAGCCGGTCGCGGCTGAGCACCTGGCCACGCGCCTGCCACAGCGTCAGCAGCACCGCCCACTCTTTGGTGCGCAGCTCCACCGGCTGGCCGGCGCGTGTCACCTGGCGGGTGGCCGGGTCGATGGCGACATCGCCGATGTGGATCAGCGGGTTGGCGCGGCCGGCGCTGCGCCGCAGGGCCACGCGCATGCGGGCCAGCAGTTCGTCGGCGTCGAAGGGCTTGACGAGGTAGTCGTCGGCGCCCTGGTCCAGCCCGGCAATGCGGTCGGGCACGGCGTCGCGCGCGGTCATGATGAGCACCGGCAGGTCGGGGTGGGGCAGGCGCGGCTGGCCGGGTGCAGCGGGCAGTTGGCGGCGCAGGCGCTGCAGCAGTTCGCCACCGTCGCCGTCGGGCAGGCCCAGGTCCAGCAGCATCAGATCGAAGGCCTCGGTCTGCAGCGCCGCCCAGGCGTGGGCCAGCGTGGCGCAGTGGTCCACGGCGTAGCCCGAGCCCTTGAGCATGGCCACCAGGCCGCCGGCAATGCCGGCATCGTCTTCCACTATCAGCACGCGCATGGCTTGGATGTTTCTGTGTTGGTCGTCAGTGTAGTCACCGCCGATTTGAGCCTGGTGCGCTTAAGGCCGACTTAAGCGTGCTTGGCCACAGTCCGGGCATGCGTGTTTCTGCCCCTGCGTCTTCGCCCCTGCTGCGTGCCGGCGGGCTGCTGGCTGTGTGCGCCCTGTTGTGGGACTGGGCCGGCCAGGATCTGACCGTGATGCGCTGGTGGGGCGACGCCAACGGCTTTGCCCTGCGCCACCACCCCTGGCTGGAACAGTACGCCCACGACGGCGTGCGCCGCGTGCTGCTGGTGTGCCTGCTGCTGGGCTTGACGCTGTTGGCACTGGGCCGTGGCCCCGTGCGCCGCTGGACACGCGAGGAACGCCTGGCCGTGGGCCTGGGCACCTTGAGCGCCTTGTTGGTGGTCAACATCATCAAGCGCGCCAGCTTGACCAGTTGCCCCTGGGACTTGGCCGAATTCGGCGGCCCGGCGCAGTACGTGTCGCATTGGGTGCTGGGGCTGACGGATGGCGGTGGCGCCCACTGTTTCCCGGGCGGACACGCCTCATCGGCGCTGGCGTTTGTGGGTCTGGCCCTGCCCTGGCTCAGCGGCCGGCGGGGCAGTGCACGCACCGGTGCCTGGCTGTTGCTGGCGCTGCTGCTGGGCGGCGCGGCACTGGGGGCGGTGCAGACGCTGCGCGGCGCCCACTACCCCAGCCACACGCTCTGGACCATGGTGATCTGCTACGCCGTCAACGCGGCGGTGTGGTGGGCGGTGCACCACGCGGCGGCCGTGCGCGACAAACGCCGCGCCCCGGTTTACCAGCCCAGCGCTATGTGCAGCGGCAAATAGACCGCCATGCCGCTGACGATGGTGCCCAGCACGCCGCCGCGCCAGAAAAACCAGCCGGCGCCCACCGCCACCGCAAACAGGCGCGCGTCCTGCCAGGTGGTGATGAAGGCGCCGTGCGACATCAGCACCTCGGGTGCGACCACCGCCGCCAGCGCGGCCACCGGGGCGTAGCGCAGGCCGCGATGGGCCCAGCCCGGCAGGGTCCAGGGGCGGTCGGAAATGAAGAACATCGAGCGGGTGAGCACGGTCACCGCCGCCAGACCGAGGATGCTCAGCAGCGAACTCCAGCTGATGTCAAACATGGCGGGCTTCCTGGTGCGGGCCGGCTGTGTTGCTGGCTTCGAGCACCAGACAGATGGCCACAGCGGCGGCAATGGCCACCAGGATGTTGAGCTTGAGCGGCAGCGCATAGGCCACCACCGCCGCGCTGGCCGCCACGCCGGCCGACACGGCGCGCAGTCGCGAGGTGACCAGCGAGCAGCCCACGCCCAGCAGCGCCAGGATGCCGGCA
>JAUYSB010000281.1 GCA_030696525.1 Hydrogenophaga sp.
TCGGCCAGCTCCGAGCAGAGCCAGGGCGTGATGCAGATCAACGAGGCCGTGACCCAGATGGACCAGGTCACGCAGCAGAACGCCGCGCTGGTGGAAGAAATGGCGGCCGCCGCCAGCAGCCTCAACTCGCAGGCCCAGCAGTTGGTGCAGGCTGTGGCCGTGTTCCAGCTCTCAGCCAGCGACGCCACCCACCACCGCCCTGCAGCCCAGGCGCAGGCGTTGAGCCAGCGCCGCCCGGTGGCCAAGCCGGCCACCCCCAAGCGCCCCGCGCCGCTGAACGCGCCCAAGGCCGCACCTGCGGCCAAGCTGGGGCAAGCGCCCAAGCAGGGCAGCGATGGCGGGAGCGACTGGGAGTCGTACTGAGCGAGTCGAGTCGCGCATGCCGGATAAAACCTTTGCGCTGGCACCAGCACCGCGTCATTTCGCTGATGCTTTGCGCCCTGGTCAATGCATCGTGCTGGACCAGCCGTGTGCCGATGCGATCCGGCGGCGGCGTGTTTGGACGCCGACGCTCTCCCGACATCGAAAGACGCGACGCAGAGATCTCCACGGATGCTGCCTATCGATTATCTAGAAACCAGCCATGACCCGCTGTTTGTCGGCGCGTCACTGGTTGTCGCCTTCTTTGCGTCTTATGTGACGCTGGAACTGTGTGGCCGCGTCCGGTCCGCCGCTGTCAAACCGCGACGGTGGTGGTTGTGGTGGGCTGGCGGATCGCTGACCTTGGGCTCCGGTATCTGGGCGATGCACTTTATCGGCATGCTCGGATTCGACGTCGGTTTGCCGCTCGGCTACCGTGCGGCTCCAACGCTGCTGAGCTGGATAGCGGCTGTCACGGCAGCGGCCATCGCACTCGGGATCGCCTCGCGCGATCGCCTGACTGGCTGGGGCATGTTGGGCGGCAGCGGCAGCATGGCGCTGGCCATCTGTGCGACGCACTATCTGGGCATGGCGGCACTGGACCTGGCGCCGGGCATCGTCTGGCGCTTGCCCTGGGTGGTAGCCTCCGCGCTGATAGCCTGGGGCGCCTCGGCGGCTTCGCTGGTGCTTCAACTCCTGCTTCGCAGGACCAGGGGCAAGCTGCGCATCTTGATCCAACTGCCAGCGGCTGTGGTCATGGGAGCCACCATTGCAGGCATGCACTACAGCGCCATGGCGGCGGTGCAGTTGCCGCTGGGCACCATCTGCCGAAGCGTGGACGGGCTTTCCGGCTACACACTGGCCGTGACGGTGTTCACCGTGTCACTGATGATACTGGGCGGTGCGTTGATGCTGTCTGTGCGTGACGCGCTGGCGCGTGACCGCGAGGCAGAATTGTCCCGTTCCCTGAAACGGGCCAATCTGGAGCTGCTTGAGGCCAACGTCACCTTGCACCGCCAGGCTTTTGAAGATCCGCTCACCGGCCTGCCCAATCGCGCGTTGTTAAGCGACCGGATGCAACACGCCGTGGCCCGGATCGAGCGCCAAGGCGGTGCGGTCAGCGGTCTCGCCACCGAACGGCTGGCGGTCCTGTTCGTCGACCTCGATGGCTTCAAGCCCATCAACGACTCGTTTGGCCACGAAGTGGGCGACGATGTACTGCGCCAGGTTGCTGAGCGGCTGAAAGGGGCTGTGCGCGACAGCGACACCCTCGCGCGTCTGGGGGGTGACGAGTTTGTCGCCCTCATCGAGGCGATTGATGCGGAATCTGCGGCGGTCGTGTTGGGACAGCGCATCATCGACGCGCTCAGTCGCCCCATCCGTGTGGCGGATCTGGATGTCTCCTTGTCATGCTCGATCGGTGTGGCGGTGTACCCGGACCACGACCACAACGGCCAGCGACTGTTGGCCTGCGCCGACGCGGCCATGTACGCAGCCAAGCGGACGGGCGGCGGTACCTGTGTTACTTACGATCCGAGCATGTCGGGTGATACGACTGAACAAATCCAACTGCAGCACGCACTGCGGCATGCAGTCGAACGCGGCGAGCTGATGCTTTACTACCAACCCAAAGTCACAGCCAGCGATGGACGTGTGCACGGGTTCGAAGCCTTGCTGCGCTGGCAACACCCAGAGCGCGGCATCATCAGCCCCGCGGTGTTTGTGCCGCTGGCAGAGCGTTTTGGCATCATCGGCAGCATTGGCAACTGGGTGATCGACGAAGCTTGTGCACAGCTGGCGCGCTGGGACAAACAGGTCATGCCCTGCCGCGTCGCTATTAACCTCTCGCCCCACCAGTTGCGGAGCCCAGATCTGCCCATGCGCATCCGCAATGCGTTGAATCGCCACAACGTGCTCCCGGCACAGTTGGTGTGTGAGATCACCGAGACGGCGATGATGGAAAACATTCAATCTGAGCGCAACGTGCTGGATCAGATTGCAGCAATGGGTGTTTGCCTCTCTATCGATGACTTTGGCAGCGGGTATTCGAGCCTGGCACACTTGCGCAACATTCCAGCGAGACAGCTCAAAGTGGACCGCAGCTTTGTGACCGATTTGGCTGACAACGCGGACGCCCAAGCCGTGCTGGATGCGGTGATGCGCCTTGCCCATGCTTTGCACATGGAGGTGGTGGCCGAAGGGGTGGAAACCGAAGGACAGCGATCCGTGCTTGTGCGTTTGGGCTGCGACATCCTGCAGGGTTACATGATTTCGCACCCAATGCCGGCAGAAGCGGTGCCCCAGTGGCTGCAAGCGCTGCAGGCGTACTCCGTGGCAGCAGCGAAATGACATCTACTTCAGCACTCTGGCCACCATACTCCTGCCCACGGACAGGTGAATGGCCTTTGCAGCTGCACAACAGACTTTCACCGCTTGGATTGGGGTTATCTATGTTATGCCTGACTCGACATGGTTAGGCCCGGCAACCAATTGCCAGAATCATCAGACATGCAGCACCCCTTGCCACACACAAAGGCAGCACCCGTCCCCATGATCGAGGTGGAACGGCGTCTGGCTGCGACCAGCGATGGCTTCTTCAAGCGTTTCACCCAGCTGTGGCTGATGCTCGGAGCTTTGATCTGGTTGCTTCAGGCGGTCTTTACCCCTGCGGTGCAATACCCGGGGCAGCTCATGATGGGCGTGGGGCTGATGGCCCTTGGTTTGATGCATTCTGGTCACCCGACATGGGCGCGCTGGGCTTTTTTGCTGCCCTTGTGCGTGGTCATCGTTGTACTGCCTTATTTCATCAACGGTGTGCGCACGCCCTTGTTGATCAACATGCCGCTGCTCATCGTGCTGGCAGCCTGGCTGCTGGGGCGCCGGGTGGCGCTTGCGGTCACGGCCATCTTCGTCATCGCGCTGGTGGCCTACTGGGCGGCAGAGGCCTTCGGTGGCTATGTGCCGCCCCAGCCGCTGCGCCCGCCTATCGTCTGGGTCACTGCGCTGCCTCCGACCCTGGTGTTGACCGGGCTGACTATCTGGGCGCTGCTCTCCAGCTATGCGAGTCAGTTGCGCAACGAGATGCAGCTTCAGCGCGATCTCAACGCGGCGCTGGAGCAAACCCGTTTGGCCTACCAGGGGCTGGATGCGGTGTCCTCGCCCATCTACGTCAAAGACATCGAAGGACGTTACCTCTATGCCAACCAGGCTGTATGCGTTCAGTTTGGTCGTCCCATCACGGAAATTCTTGGTGCGCGCAGCGCAGTTTTTTTTGACCTCGAGACCAGCGAGGACATCAACCAGTTTGACCGCCAGGTCCTTGACCACCATGAGCGTCTGGAGCGCGAAGAACAGGCCGTGATTGCCAGCACGGGGGAAGCCCGCCGCTACTGGAGTGTGAAGTCACCTCTGCGGGATGCCCAGGGTCGCACCGTCGGTCTGTTTGGTATTTCCACCGACATCACAGAAAAGAAGCGTACTGAAGAGGCGCTGCGTCAGGCCCATGAAAAAACTGAGGTTCTGAACAAGGAGTTGGCCGCCGTCTTGAATTTCAGTGAGGCCATTTTGCTGAACTCGCCTGTGCCCATGGCTGTGTATGCGGTGAACGGGCAGTGCGTGCAGGCCAACGATGCTTACGCCCAGCTCGTCGGCGCAACCCGTGACCTCCTGATGGCACAAAATTTCCGCCAAACCCCATCTTTCCAACGCGCAGGCCTGCTGGAACCTTGCCTCAAAGCGCTGGAGGAGAACCGCACCCAGCAACTGGAAATCGACATCACCAGCAGCTTTGGCAAAGCCGTCTTCTGTGAATGCCGCATCCTGCCGACCTTGCTCAATCTCCAGCCGCACCTGCTGATCCAGTTCATCGATTTGAGTGACCGCAAGCGCATGGAAGACGAGCTGCGCCATCTCGCCTTTCACGACGTGTTGACCCGGTTGCCCAATCGGCGTCTATTGCTGGATCGCCTGCAGCAGGCCTTGCATGCGCGCCACCGAAACGGTACGCAACTGGCCGTGCTCTACCTGGACCTGAATCGGTTCAAAGCGCTGAACGACACCCACGGCCACGATGCGGGTGACCTGCTGCTGGTCGAAGTGGCCCAGCGCTTGCGTACGCAGGTCCGAGAAACCGACACGGTGGCGCGGCTAGGCGGAGATGAATTTGTGGTGCTGTTGGAGATGCCAGGAATCGACGCAGAGCAGGCCCACAGCCAGGCGCAGGTGATGGCTGACAAGATCAGCAGAGCACTCTCCGAAACCTATATCCTGGGTCAGGTCCGCCATGAAGGCTCAGCTTCGATTGGTGTCACGCTGGTGTTACCGCAGGACGAGGACCCCGACCTGATCCTCAAGAAGGCGGACGCTGCCATGTACGAGGTCAAACGCCATCGCTGAGTGCGTACCAACGCGCCCGCAGTTCAACCTCCCTGTGTCGGACTTTTTTTATTTACTGATCGGTGCCTCTCCCATGCCCATAGCCACTCAAGCAAAGCAAGACAAGCCAGCGCCCCGCTGGGTTCGTTTGCATCCCGCTTATGTGCCGGCGATGCGACTGGTTGTTGCCGTGTTGATGACTCTCATAGTGGTCCAGTTCTTGGCCTGGGTCATTCCCGCGACGCCAGGATCTCAGGGCATCTCGCACTACCTTCCGCTGCACGGCTTGATGGAAACGGTCTCCATCCTGGTCGCCTTGATGGTGTTTGCCGTGGGCTGGAACTCAAGGACAGATCAGGTGTCAGGTCACACCGTGCTGTTGGCGTGCGCCTTCTTCGCCGTTGCCTGTCTGGATTTTTCGCATACGTTTTCCTACACGGGCATGCCAGAGTTTTTCACGCCCAACGATCCCGAAAAGCACCTGAGCTTCTGGTTGTCGGCACGGTTGCTTGCAGCGTTTTCCTTGCTGGCGGTGCTGTTGCGGCCCTGGGCGCTGAAAGAGCCGGGCGCCAAGTACCTGTTGTTCGCAGGTACGCTGGGTCTGATTGTGGTGATCCACTGGATTGTCCTTGCCCACCAGCACGTGCTGCCCCGCTTGTTCATTCCTGGAGAAGGGCTGACTCCCCTGAAGAAGGGCTTGGAGTATCTGTGCATTGCCCTGAACCTGGTGACGGCGGCACTGCTGTGGCGGCGAATGCAAAAGCTCCAGCCCTACGATGCACCGCTGCTTTTTGCCGCCGTAGTTGTGATGGCCATGAGCGAGTTCTATTTCACGCTCTACACCACCATGACCGGCGCCTACAACGTGCTGGGGCACGTCTACAAGGTCATCAGCTACCTGTTCATCTACCGCGCCGTGGTGGTCAACGCCATTGAGCGCCCCTACCGGGAACTGGAAGCCGCTCAGTCCAACCTTGAACTTGCGGTCCGTGCCTCCAATACCGGCTTGTGGGATTGGGACTTCCACAGCGGAACGGTTTCTTTCTCTCCCAGCTGGATGGCGCAGCTGGGCTACGGACCTTGGGAGTTGCCACACACCTTTGACACCTGGGTGGGTTTGCTCCACCCTGATGATCGCGAGGCCGCGCTCAACCATGCCAACGACTGCGTGTCGCGGGCAGATGTCATGCAATACGAGAGCGAGTTTCGCATGCGCCACAAGAACGGGCAGTACCACTGGATACTGGCTCGCGGCGAGAAACAACCTGATGCGAGTGGTCGGGCGCATCGTCTGCTTGGATCTCATGTGGACATGACCGAGCAAAAACGCGCAGAAGAGCGTTTTCGTGGTGCGGTGGAAGCGTCGTCCACAGGGATGCTCATGGTGGACAGCCAAGGGCGTATTGTGCTGGCCAACAAGCGGGCGGCCAATCTGTTTGGCTATGGGGAGGGAGAACTGTTGGGGCAACCACTGGAGCGGCTCATCCCGGCGAGCGTGCGCACAGGACACGCCTTACTGATCAGCCGATACATGCTTGAGTCGTCTGAGCGCCGCATGGGCGAAGGTCGTGAGGTGTTTGCTCAGCACCGCGATGGTCATGATTTCCGCGTGGAAATCGGCCTGACACCGATTGAGGGACAAGGTGGGCGCTATGTGTTGGCCTCGGTAGAGGACATCACGGTGAGGTTGCAGGCCGAGCAGCGCATCAACCAACTGATCTATTTCGATTCACTGACGAATCTGCCCAATCGAAATCTGCTCAACGATCGAATCACCCGTGCCATAGCCGCTGCCGAACGGGATCGGCACCCGATGGCTGTGCTTTTTCTGGACCTCGATCATTTCAAGCACGTCAATGACACATTGGGTCACCGCGTAGGCGATCAGCTGCTTCAAGCTGTGTCGCTGAGGCTTGCCGAGTCGGTGCGCGAATGCGACACGGTGTCACGCGTGGGTGGTGATGAGTTTGTGATCGTGCTGCCTGACAGCAGTGTTGAGGCGGCGGCCCGCGTTGCGACCAAGTTGCAACATGTGCTGGCACAACCTTACGGTGTGGGCGAGCAAACGCTCATTGCCACCAGTTCGATCGGCATCGCGATGTACCCCGAAGATGGCCTGGATTTCGAAACGCTTTATCAGCGCGCAGACACAGCCATGTACCGAGCCAAGCAGGACGGCCGCAACGATCATCGATTCTTCACCCAGGAGATGCAGGCCCGCAGTGAGCGCATTTTGCTGCTGGAAAACGCGCTTCACCAAGCACTTCAGCGGAACGAATTCGTACTCCACTACCAGCCACA
>JAUYSB010000300.1 GCA_030696525.1 Hydrogenophaga sp.
ACAGTAGAGTTGATTTGTTCAGGGTTATCAAAATTCAATTCCGGTTTGACCCAGATGTTGGTTGTTGCGGTTATCTGGTTGCCTTTAATTTCAATGAGTAAATCGTCTCGTTTAAAAAATTTCAGGGTATTTTTAAGATAAGTACTGTGATCTTTTCCAAATCCGTCCTGCAGGTAAATTTCACCAGTTGTTTTATTTCTGATAGTTATCTCCAACCATGAATACGGACTATAGGTATCAATAGTAATTACCGAACTGGTTTTAGAACCGGTTTTTGACGTAACTTCTCTTTTTTCAGTAATATTTGTTGGAATTACTGTGTAGTTAATAAACATCGGGGGATTTTTCAGGTTGAAGGTAAATGCAGATCCATTATGTGCATAGGTTTGGGTTTTTGTGTAAATACGGCAACTTTTTTCTTGGGGTATTTCCGTAACGGCAGGTAATATGCTATAGGTTACCTTTGTATCCACAGTTTTAACAAATTCAAATGGAGTTACTTCTGTAACAAAACCTGAACTAGCGGGTAATGTAGTTTCAGTAACAGCAGGTTGATTGGGATCGTAATTTTCAACCGGTGTAATCTTCTGTTCGGCCGGGGGTGCCACACATCCGGTCAGAGTAATTAAGAAAATCAAAGTGATCCCAATGATAACGGGACAGAGCAACTTTTTCATCAATCAATAGTTGAGTATTTCATCATAAATAAGGATTTTTAAGAGATCGAAGGATTTTTCTCAATTCTCCTGCTGGGATAAAATGAGTCCAACAATACCAGCAGGTTTTCCTTCTTTTGTTGAAAATGTGGATTTCTGGATCGTAATTTTCTGGTGTTTTTTTCCAAATAGGGAAAAGATACCCGAATAGGTTAATACCCCCGATTTTTTTAAAAGGGCGTGATTATGAGATGTCAGAAGTTGTGCAGCTTCCTGCTCCAGAATTTCAGTACCTGTTCTTCCGGCTATTTCAGAAAAATTCTTTCCAATGAGCCGGGAAAATGACAGATTGCAACCAATAAACCGGTCATTGATGTCCATATAAAATAACGGATTTGGGAATGTATCTATCATATGCTGCAAAAAGCCAAGTTGTTCCTCCAGTGCATCCTGTGCGTGTTTCCAATCAGTAATATCAGTTATAATGATGTATCGAAACAGCGTTTTTTCGTGCTCTATTGAGGTAATCCGGTTATAGATATATCGACGGGAACCATCTTTTCTTACAATCCAGAACCTGATATCTGAAGGAACATTCCGGGAAATGAGGGATTCATCGATAATTTTTTTGACACGTTCCCGATCTTCTGGCGCAGCAAGGTCTGGGGGTGATAATAATGATAACTCTTCATGCGAGTACCCGAATATCTCTTCCACACGATTGTTCGCATAGATAACCCTGCCATTTTCATTGATAATAATCCCATCCTGAAGATTTTCAGCCATAAGGCGGAACTTCTCTTCACTCGAACGCAACGCCAGTTCAGCAGATTTCTTTGCAGTGATATCTTCAATGATGATGATCATTCCCTGTTTCCCATCATCAAAAACTGCAGGTAATATTTTCTGGCGATAAAAACGAAGAACCGGTTTTTTTATCTCAATTTCCTGATCAAATATACCGGTTTTCAACGATTGTCTCAAGGGATCAATCATTCTTTTGGCTGAGGCACCCGTTACTTTGAGGGTTGAGAAAAAGGTACCCAGAATTTCAGTTCGTGGTTGTTGTATGAATGCAATAAAAGGATCATTAATTCTCGCTATGCGCCCATCGTGATCAAGAACAATTATCATATCCATTGTATAGTCAAACAGGGAGTTGAGAGGAACTCTTGATGAGAGAGAGAAAACTTTTGCTTTTCCAAAGTTGCGCATCTGAACCTGGCCGGATACCTGCAGTATGCCAAGGTAGTGCCCTACTGAATGTTTGTTTTTATTAATTGCGCGTGCAATTTCTGTTACACTCATACCCTGCGGGGAGTTCTTGAGGATCTCTTTGATACGGATAAGATCTTCCTGAAATTGTTCCATTTATCAGTAACGTCCTTTCAGTTTTTCATTTCATTGTGTGTGTGTAATACATAAATGTTTCATTCATGTGTAACCAATGTATGTTACATATGAGCAGTAGATTTAAATACCAATCAAACCTTGATTGTTGACACACCAACTGTGCTATCAGCAAAATTTCAAAACGTTTGTAACACAGATAATAATCCATAAAAAACATTGCACAAAAACTGCAAGAACCAAGGAGACTCAATTGATGGCGAAATATCAAAAAATATCATGCATTTTACTCATTCTTTGTGCATGCCTGATTGCACCTGCAATGGCAGGGACGAAATATACGGCAGGCAGCCCCGAATTGTCAGCTTATATCTCGGGAACTCATGAGTTCAGCCCGGGAAAAGAAGTCCCATTGACAATTGTTATTGAAAATACCGGGCTCAATGAATTTAAATTCGTTCAGTCAGGTATTGTTGATCGTGACGATCTTCCCAATACTGCAAAATTCTTAACCGTAAGGTTACAACCCGGGGATGCCCCGCTTGTGGTCAAATCCGACCCCCAGATGTTGGGAGATCTTAAAGGGGCAACCAGTGCAAATGCAATTTTTACAACTAAAATCAATGCCGATGCACCCGCCGGCACTTACATACTCCCCTTAAATCTGAGCTATACCTACCTCTATACTGCAGAACAATACGGCGTTGATACCATACAGTATTCCTATAAAACGGTCAACCGGTATGTCAACATTCCCATAAAAATCAAACCCGATGTTTCAATTGATGTTCTTTCTGCGGTTCCTGAACACCTGAACGTGGGAACCGAGGGCTATGTCAATATGAAAATAAAAAATACCGGGTCTGATAATGGTTCGAAATCCATTGTAAAAATTATCAGAAATGGAAACAGTCCCATCATTCCAACGGACAGCAGCGTATATATCGGTGAATTTCCTGCAGGAAGTACCGTAGACTGCAAGTATAAAGTATCCGTTTCAAGCGAAGCACAAAAACAGACCTATCCTGTTGATGTGGTTGTGGTATACCAGAACAATGAAGGAGACTTTGTCACATCACGAAGTGACACTGTTGGAGTTCCGGTCGGGGGAAAAGCGGATTTTGCGGTAACATCACCCCCCGCTGAGATGAATCCCGGAAATAAAAAAGTCATCTCAGTTGAGTATAAAAATACCGGAGACACGACGGTTAAAAGTGCCCAGGCCCGGATTAGTGCTGTAGCTCCGTTTACCAGCAATGATGATGTTGCTTATATCGGGGATCTTAAACCGGGTGAATCCCGGACAGTCTCATATGTAATGAGTGTCGAGCGTTCGGCAACCATTAAGGAATACGGGCTGGATTCGGAAATACGGTACCGGGATGAACTCGATAACACCTATATTTCCGATACTATGAAAGTCAAGGTAAAGGTGAGTTCTCCTGCAGGTGCAACCGCCTTACTCTCCAATCCCATCTACCTCTCAATTCTCATAGCGGTAATTATTGGTGCAATTTACCTTGTCTATCATTTCCGGAAGAAACAATAATTTTTTTTACTGATACACCCGAACGAATTTTATTCTGGAATCCTCTAAAACACAACAATTCTTACAAACAACCGACTTTTATGATAAATAATATCCACGAAGGGAATGAGCGGTGAAATGGTATGA
>JAUYSB010000304.1 GCA_030696525.1 Hydrogenophaga sp.
GCAATCATGCCATGGCCCTGCACGGCAACAAGAGCCAGGCGGCACGCACCCAGGCATTGAGCGGCTTCAAGAGCGGCGACATCCGCGCCCTGGTGGCCACCGACATCGCAGCGCGTGGCATCGACATCGACGAGCTGCCCCACGTCGTCAACTACGAAATCCCCAACGTCTGCGAGGACTACGTGCACCGCATCGGCCGCACCGGCCGCGCGGGCAACAGCGGTGAAGCCATCAACCTTGTGAGCCTGGACGAAGAAGGCTTCATGATGGCGATCGAGAAGTTCACCAAGCAGCAGATTCCGGTGCAGATGTTCCCCGAGTTCATGCCCGAGGAAGGCGAACGCGCCGAGCCCATCGCCATGGGCCGCCAGACCATCTGGGGCGGCGCCGGCAAGCCGCCGAGCCGCGAGGTGATGGCCGCTGCGGCCAAGGCCGCACGCACCGAGATGCTGCAACGTGTGCGCGAAAAGAAAACCGCCGAAGGCGGCAACGCCGGCGGTGGCCGTGGTGGCAACGGCGGTGGCCGTGGCCGCCCCGCCCAAGGTGCCCGCAACGATGGCCCGCGCCATGAGCCGCGTGGCGACAGCCAGGCGCCGCGTGGTCCGCGCCCTGAAGGTCAAGGCCCGCGTGGCCCGCGTTTTGACGGCCAGCCGCCGCGCGGTCCGCGTGGCGACCAGCAGCCGCGTCGCCATGCCGGCGAAGGCCGTGCCCATGGTGGCGGTAACGGTGGTGGCAACGGCGGCCAGCCCGATCCGCTGCGCACCGGCATCGACGCCCTGGGCGAACGCGGCCGCGGCCGTGGCCGCCCGGGTGGCGGTGGCCGCCCCGGCGGTGGCGGCGGTGGCGGTCGTTCGGGTGGCGGTGGGGGCCAGGGCGGCATCGACCCGCTGCGCACCCGCTTTGGTCACATCAAGTGATCTTCGCTGCGACATGAAATGAGCGCCTTCGGGCGCTTTTTTCATGGGCACGGGGCGATGGCGCTACATTGCGGCCATGCCCCAGAACACCGAACCCAAGGACGCGCCACGCTGGGCCACACTCACCGTGGCCAGCTGCAATGTGCTCAACCTGGCGCAGCCGGGCCGCGCCTTCTACGCCGGACAAGACCCGTACAGCGAGGCCGAACACGGCCGCAAGCTCGACTGGCTGGGCGACCGCTTCAAGGCCTTGAACGCCGATGTGCTGGCGGTGCAGGAGGTGTGGGACGAGGTGGCCTTGCGCGGCGCCATCGCCCGCAGCGGGCTGCGCTACCACCTGGTGAGTGTGCCGGGCGCCGAAAACGGCCCCGGCCAGCATGGCGCACAGGGCACACCGCGTGTGGGCCTGGCCACGCGGCTCAAAGTGGAGGCCATCGAATCGCTGACCGACTTTCCAGCCGAGGCCGCGCTGGAAGTACCGGGACTGGGCCGCCACGCCCGCTTCGAGCGCCCGCCGCTCTTGGCCACACTGGTGATGAAACACGGCCAGCGCGTGCACGTGCTGACCGCCCACCTCAAGTCCAAACGACCGAAGTTCCTGCAGGACGAACAGGGCCGCCCGCTGGAGGACAACGACGACCCGCGCGTGGCCGCCGTGGCCAGCGTGCGTTCGCTGCTGATGCGCGCGGCCGAATCGCTGGCGCTGCGGCTCAAGGTGGTGGCGCTGCTGCACCGCACGCAAACACCGCTGGTGCTGATGGGCGACTTGAACGATGGCCCGCACAGCGTGACCACCCAGCTGATCGCGGCCACCACCAGCGCCGCCTACGACAGGGGCGCACGCGACACCGCGCTCTACAACGCCTGGGACGTGCAGGTGGGCGCGGCCCTGCGCCGTGACGTGGCCTATTCGCACATCCACCTGGGCTTCCCGGAGGTGTTGGACCAGGTGCTGGTGAGCGAGGAATTCGTGGCCGGCCAGCGCCGCAGCATCGGCGACGTGTTGCGCATGGACGTGTTCAACGACCACCTGCACGAAGGCCGCGACCGCAGCCGCAGCGACCACGGTTTTGTGCGCGCCGTGTTGCGCGTGCGCTTGCCCGAGTCGGATGCCACCCCCTAACATCGCGCCATGAATTCCAACATCTCATTTGGCCTGCAAGGCCGCGTCGCCGTCGTCACCGGTGGCGCCCAGGGCATAGGCGAGGCCTGCGTGCGCCGCCTGCACCGCGAAGGCGCGGTGCCCGTCATCGTGGACATCGATGGCCCACGCGGCGCCGCGCTGGCCACCGAACTGGGCCTGACCTACCACCTCTGCGACGTGGGCGACGCGGCCCAGGTGAACGCCACCGTGGCGGCCGTGGTGCAAGCCCACGGCCACATCGACATCCTGGTCAACAACGCCGGCATCTTCAAGGCAGCGGACTTTCTGGAGGTGAGCGAAGCCGACTTTGATGCCGTGCTGCGCGTCAACCTCAAGGGCGCCTTCCTCATGGGCCAGGCGGTGGCGCGCGTGATGGCCGCCGCCGGGCGCGGCAGCGTCGTCAACATGAGCTCGGTCAACGGCACGCTGGCCATCCCCAGCATCGCCAGCTACAACGTCAGCAAGGGCGGCATCAACCAGCTCACCCGCGTGATGGCGCTGGCCCTGGCCGACAAGGGCATTCGGGTCAACGCGGTGGCACCCGGCACCATCGCCACCGAACTGGCGGCACAGGCCGTGCTGACCAGCGAGGAAGCCAAACAGAAGATCATGAGCCGAACGCCCATGAAACGCCTGGGCGAGCCGGGCGAAATGGCCGACGTGGTGTGCTGGTTGGCCAGCGATGCCGCCAGCTATGTGACAGGCGAGATCGTGGTCGCCGATGGCGGACGCATGGCGCTCAACTACACCGTCTGAACACGGCGCACCGGCGCCTCGCGTATCGGCAGGTTCACCAGCGCCGCCCCCACCGCCAGCACGATGTCGATGTACCAGACCCAGTCGTAAGCGCCGGTGAGCTGGAACACCTGGCCGCCCAGCCAGGCGCCCAGGAAACCGCCCACCTGGTGCGCCAGCATCACCACGCCAAACAGCATGGCCATGTTGCCTGTGCCAAAAAACTTGGCCACCAGCCCGGCCGTGGGCGGCACGGTAGAAAGAAAGCTCAGGCCCATCACCGCGGCGAACACCAGCACCACGGCTTCGGTTTTGGGCGCCAGCACAAACACCAGCACCGCCAGCCCACGCACCGCATACACCAGCGACAACAGCGACTTCATGCGCCAGCGCCCCACGGCCCAGCCCATGGCCTGGCTGCCGATGAAGTTGAACCGGCCAATGACCGCCAGCGACCAGGCCCCCACCTCGGCCGGCAGGCCACACGCCGCCACCACGCCGGGCAGGTGGGTGGCCAGGAAGGCGACGTGGAAGCCACAGACAAAAAAGCCAGCCGACAGCAGCCAGTAGCCAGGTTCGCGCGAGGCGCGCGCCAGCGCCTGCCGCGCAGGCAAGGGCGCCGACACCGCAGCAGCGCCAGCACCCGGTCCACGCAACACCCAGGCCGCCGGCAGCACCAACAACACCAGCAGGCCCAGCACCTGCAGCGCCTGCGCCCAGCCCAGGCTGGCGGTGAGCACGGCGGCCAGCGGCGCCATCAAAAACTGCCCGAAGGAGCCCCCCGCGTTGACGATGCCGGTGGCCATGCCACGGCGTTCGGCCGGCATCAGCCGCGCGGTGGCCGCCATCAGCACCGAAGGCCCGGCCATGCCGGCGCCGCCGGCCGCCAGCACACCGATGGCGAAGATCAGGCCGGCGGTGCTGCTCATCAGCGGCGTGAGAAAGGTGCCCAGCGCCACCAGCAACGCGCCCACCAGCAACACGCGCCCGGCGCCCACGCGGTCGGCCAGGGCGCCGGCAAAGGGCTGGGTCAACCCCCACCAGAGCTGGCCAAACGCAAAGGCCAGGCTGATGCTGGCCACACCCAGGCCGGTGGCGGTGTTCAGCGGCGACAGGAAAAACCCCATGGTCTGGCGCGTGCCCATGGTCAGGGCAAAGGTGCCGGCAGCGGCCAGCAACACCAGCCACCAAAGGCGTTGGGGCGGTTGGGGCTTATTCATCAGCGGTCTCCGGTTCAAAAGCGGCCAGGGCTTGGTCGAGCAGGCCATGCAAAGCGGCCACCGTGGCCGGCCCCAGCAGGCCATTGAGTTCGAGCTGGGCGGCTTTCCAGTGGCGCTGCGCCAGCTGGCGCACCTCGCGCCCGGCATCGGTCAAGGTCAGCAGCCGGCTGCGCGCATTGACGCCCTCGCCCACCACCACCCAGCCGGCCGCCACCAGCGGCTGCAGGTTGCGCGTCAGGGTGGACGCGTCCAGCGTCATGCGCCGCGCCAGTTCGCCCGGCGTCAGCGGCCCGAGTTTGGCGATGTGGCTGAGCAGCGAGTACTGCGTGGTCTTGAGCCCGGCCAGGGCCAGGTGGTGGTCGTAGTGCTGCGACACGCGGCGCGTGAGCTGGCGCAGCTTGAAGTTGGTGCAACCGGACGGTGGTGACGGATTTGCCATGATTCAATTGTAGCTACAACAATTGCATATACAATTTAATTTCAAGACAGCCCACAAGGACCACCCATGCGCACCCCGGAACAGTTCAACCAGATGGCCGCGCCCCACCTGCCCGGGCACCTGGGCCTGGTGATCACCCACATCGGCCAGGGCGAGGTGCGCGCCGAAATGGCCGCCGGCCCCTTGCTGATGGCGCCCAACGGCTACCTGCACGCGGGCAGCATCGTCACCCTGGCCGACACCTCGGCCGGTTGTGGCTGCATGGCCCACCTGCCCGAGGGCGCCACCGGCTTCACCACCATCGAACTCAAGTCCAACCACCTGGGCACCACACGCGACGGCACGGTCGACTGCACCGCCCGCGCCGCGCACCTGGGCAAGACCACCCAGGTCTGGGACGCGGTGGTCACCCACCGGGAGAGCGGCAAGACACTGGCGCTGTTCCGCTGCACGCAGATGGTGCTCTATCCCAAGTAAAACGCGCAAGGAGGTGACATGGAACACGAACAGACATTGGCCGAGTGGATGGCCCAATACGAAGCCGCCAAAACCCGCATGGCCCAGGGCGCGGGCGCCGGACTGGCGCAGCCACATCAACTGATGGGCAAGACCGGCCTGCAGCAGATGCAGGCACTGCTAGACGGCCACAGCCCCTACCCTCACATCGCTGACACCATGGACTTCACGCTGGTGGAAGTGGCCGAGGGGCGCGCGGTGTTTCAGGGCACGCCCCAGCTCAAACACTACAACCCACTGGGCAGCGTGCACGGCGGCTGGTACGCCACCCTGCTCGACTCGGCCGTGGGTTGCGCGGTGCACACCACCATGCCCATGGGCAAGGCCTACACCACAGCCGAACTCAGCGTCAACATCGTGCGCGCGGCCTCGCACAAAAGCGGGCCGCTGCGCGCCATCGGCACCGTGGTGCACAGTGGGCGCCAACTGGCCACCGCCGAAGGCCGCATCGTGGGCGCCGACGGCAAGCTCTACGCCCATGCCACCACCACCTGCCTGGTGTTTGATTTCCCGGCAAAATCTACCGCATGAGATTCCTACACACCATGCTGCGCGTGGGCAACCTGCAGCGCTCCATCGACTTCTACACCCAGGTGCTGGGCATGCAACTGCTGCGCACCTCCGAAAACCCCGAGTACAAGTACTCGCTGGCCTTTCTGGGCTTTGAGGGCGGCAACCCCGGCCAGGCCGAAATCGAGCTGACCTACAACTGGGGCGTCGAGGCCTACGACATGGGCACGGCCTACGGCCACATCGCCCTGGGCGTGCCCGACGCCTACGCCGCCTGCGAAAAGATCAA
This sequence comes from Hydrogenophaga sp., assembly GCA_030696525.1. Taxonomy (GTDB): domain Bacteria; phylum Pseudomonadota; class Gammaproteobacteria; order Burkholderiales; family Burkholderiaceae_C; genus Hydrogenophaga. Next base: position 5,771 of record JAUYSB010000304.1, read on the forward strand.
GGCCGCCGGTGGCAACGTCACCCGCGAAGCCGGTCCGGTCAAGGGCGGCAGCACGGTGATTGCCTTCGTGACCGATCCCGACGGCTACAAGATCGAATTGATTCAGCGCAAGGACGCCCAGGCCGGCCAAGGCCTGCGCTGAATCCGGGGATGGCCGGCAAACGCCCGTCATTTCCCGCTTTCTGATTGGCACGGCGGCCGTTAGAGTCGAACCCACTCTGCGCCAACTTCGCCGCCCATGCGTCCGCCCTTTGCCCCATCCCATCTGCTGACCCTGTGTCTGTGCGCGGTCGCGGGTGGGTGCGCCAGCATCGATCTGTCGCCGGCCGCCGCGCCAGCCGCCGCAACGCCCACCCAACGAGCCTTGCCGGCCTGGGATGCCCTGGCCACCGAACTGGCCGAGCGCATCGTCAACCGTTTGAGCGAGATACCGGCCCCGGCCGCACCCACTGAGGGCGCACCGGCCGCCACACCCACACTGGCCACGGCCACGTTCCTGCTCAACAGCCCTTCGGCCTCGGCCTTCGACAAGGCCTTCTCCACCCTGTTCGGCCAGCGCCTGCACAGCCTGGGCCTGGGCCTGGAAAACCAGGCAGCCACCGGCCAGATCGACATGGCCACCCAGCTCATAGAACGCAGCCAGCGCCCGCCCCTGCTGCTGGTGAGCACCCAGGTGCGTGCGAACGGCCGCCTGGTGACCAGCACCGCCGATCTGTTTGCGGTCGAGCCAGCTGACCTGCCCCTGCTGGCCACGCCCGTGGTGGCCCCGCCGGCAGCGGTCAAAACCTGGCGGATGGCCACACCATGAAACGCCGCACCTGCCTGGCCGGCGCCCTGGGTGCGCTTGGCACCGTGGGGCTGGCGGGATGCAGCACACCGCCCGTGGGCGACGCGCTGATCCAGCTCAACCACCAGGCGGCCGACGCCCTGCTGCAAGGCGTCTCGCTCGACCCGCGCCAGCCGGTGCTGATTGCCACGCTGGTGGACCTCGACGACCTGGAGCGTTCCTCGCGCTGGGGCCGACTGGCCTCGGAGCATGTGGCCGCGCGCCTGGCCAACCGGGGTGTGCGCGTCAAGGAGCTCAAGCTGCGCAACCAGATCTTCATGGCCCAGGCCAGCGGCGCCCTGCTGCTGTCACGCGAAGTGACCGATCTCTCGCTCGAACACGACGCGCAGGCGGTGGTGGTGGGCACCTACACCGTGGGTGGCGACACGGTGTACGTGAGCCTCAAGCTGATACGCCCCGAGGGCAACACGGTGATGTCGGCCCACGACTACAGCTTTGCCCTGGGCGAACGCAACCGGGCGCTGATGCGCTGAACACCACCCACATCAATAAGCAACCTATTTGCCTATTGATTGCTGCAACGCAGCAAGTCGCCAGCCCAGGTTTTTGGCAAATTCAGGCCAATACCATAGGGAAATCCATGATGAAAATGTCAATGGTACGCCTTGCGGCGAGCACGTGATCGCCATTTAATAAGCTGCATGTTGTCATATTGCGCCGAAGGATGCCCCTGAGGCGGAACCAGGAGACATGCGGGTGACCAACAACAGCACGGACGAGCGCCCCCGGGTGCTCGAATGCCGCGAGGTGGAGCGGCGCTTCGGCGGCCTGGTGGCCGTGACCGGCGTCAACATGCACATCAACCGGGGCGAGATTTTTGGCCTGGTCGGCCCCAACGGCAGTGGCAAGACCACCATGACCAATGCCATCACCGGCTTTTTTCCGCCACAAAAAGGGCAGATCCTGCTCAACGGCGAAAACATCACCGGCATGGCCCCGCACAAGGTGGCGCGCCGAGGCGTGGCCCGCACCTTCCAGAACCTGGCGCTGTTCAACGGCATGACGGTGCTCGACAACATCCTGCTGGGCCGCCACGTGCACATGAAGCCCAGCGTCTGGCGCACCGCGCTCTACCCCTGGCTGGCCCGGCCCGAGGAGATCGCGCACCGCGAGGTGGTGGAAGAGGTGATCGACTTCATGCAGCTGGAAAACGTGCGCGACGAGCCGGTGGACGCGATCCCGCTGGGCCTCAAAAAACGCGTGGAACTGGCGCGTGCGCTGGTGGCCGAGCCCAGCTTTCTGGTGCTGGACGAGCCCATGGCCGGCATGAACCAGGAAGAAAAAGAGTACATGGCGCGTTTCATCCTCGATGCCCGCGAGGAACGCGGCGTGACGGTGATGCTGATCGAACACCACATGGACATCATCACCGGCATCTGCGACCGCATGATGGTGCTGAGCTACGGCGAGGTGATCGACACCGGCATTCCCAAAGACGTGATTGCCGATCCGCGCGTGATCAAGGCCTACCTGGGAGGTGCCCATGCCGTCCAGTGATCGCCGCTCCGACAGCTGGGACCTGAACCCGCGCACCACCCTGCCCCGCCTGCTGGCGGCCAACGCCCGCGTGTTGCCGCAGGGTGTGGCCTTCCGCGAAAAAGACCGCGGCATCTGGCAGGAGACCACCTGGCAGACCGCCAACGACAAAACCTTGCGCTGTGCCGCCGGCCTGCAGGCGCTGGGCCTGCAAAAAGGGCAGACGGTGTTGGTGCTGGGCGACAACCGGCCGCACCTCTACCTGGGCATGCTGGCCGTGGGCATGCTGGGCGGCTTTGCCACCCCGGTCTACCCCGACGCCACACCCGAAGAAATCCTGCACGTGGTCAACAGCGTGCACGTGCAGTTTGTGCTGGCCGAAGACCAGGAACAGGTGGACAAGGCGCTGGACCTGCGCGAGCGCGGCGCCCCCTTGCAACACATCGTCTACGACAACCCGCGCGGCCTCTCGAAATACGCCGCGCCGGGCCTGGTGTCATGGGAGGCGCTGCAAGGCGCGGGCGCGGCGCGCCTGAAGGAGGCACCCGATCTGGGCCAGCGCCTGACCGAGCTGGCGCAGCCGGACGACCCGGCCGTGCTCATCCACTCCTCGGGCACCACCGGCAAGCCCAAGGGTGTGGCGCTGTCGCACTTCAACGTGCTCTCGGGCGTGGCCAACGCCTTCCAGGCCGAGTCCTTCGACTTTGGCGAAAACATCCTGGCCTACCTGCCCATGGCCTGGGTGGGCGACTTCGCCATCACCATGGGTGCGGGCGTGGGCCTGCACTTCAGCATCAACATCCCCGAGCGACCCGAGACCGTGCTGCACAACCTGCGCGAGATCGCCCCCACCTACTACCTGGCAGCACCGCGCAGCTGGGACAACATGCTGACCCAGGTGCAGGTGCGCATGGAGGACTCGACCTGGCTCAAGAAGACGCTCTACGACTTCTTCATGGCCAACGCCATCGCCGCCGAAAAACGCAAGCTCGCCGGCGAAGCGCCCACCGCCCTGCAGCAGCTGCTGCGCCCGCTGGGCGAGTGGCTGGTGACTGGCCCCATCAAGGACCAGCTCGGCATGAGCCGGCTGCGCAACGCCTTCACCGGCGGCGAGGCGATTGGCGAAGACACCTTTGTGTTCTACCGCGCCCTGGGCGTGCGCCTGCGCCAGCTCTACGGGCAAACCGAGAGCAGCGCCTTCAACGCCATGCAGGCGCCCGACGAGGTGCGCCTGCACACCGTGGGCCGGCCGCTGCCGGGGGTGGAAGTGAAGATCAGCGACAGCGGCGAAATCCTGATCCGCTCGGGCAGCGTGTTCGCCGGCTACCACCTCAACGACAAGGCCACGGCCGAAACGCTGGAAGACGGCTGGCTGCACACCGGTGACGCCGGCTACCTGGAGCCCGATGGGCAACTGGTGGTGCTGGGCCGGCTGTCCGAGGTGGTCTACACCGCCCAGAACGAGCGCTACATCCCCAACTACATCGAGAACCGCCTCAAGTTCAGCCCCTTCGTGAAAGACGTGGCGGTACTGGGCAAGGGCCGCGACACGCTGGCGGCCATCATCTGCATCGACAAGGAGCCGGTGGGCCACTGGGCCGAGGTGCGCGGCATCTCCTACATCTCCTACGCCGACCTGTCGCAAAAGCCCGAGGTCATCGAGCTGCTGACGCTGGCCGTGCGCCACGTCAACGAAACCCTGCCCGAGGGCCTCAAGCTGCGCCACTTCGTGAGCCTGCACAAGGAGTTCGACGCCGACGACGGCGAGATCACCCGCACCCGCAAGCTGCGCCGCAACGTGGTGGAGGAACGCTACGCGCCCATCATCGATGCCATCTACGGCGGCCAACCACAGGTGGTGATGCGCGCGCAGATCACCTACGAGACCGGCGAGACCGGCGTCACCGAACGGCTGCTGACCGTCAAAGCAGTGGGAGCCTGATCCATGGACCTGATGTACCTCCTCGAACTCGCGGTCAACGGCGGCCTGGCCGGCCTGATGTACGCGCTGGTGGCCATGGGCATCGTGCTCATCTACAAATCGTCCTCGGTGCCCAACCTGGCCCAGGGCGGCCTGACCATGCTGGGCGCCTACATGGTGCTGGCCTTTGCCAACGGCGCCGGCCTGCCCATGTGGCTGGCCATTCCGGCGGCCATGGTCAGCATGTTCGCCATGGGC
>JAUYSB010000089.1 GCA_030696525.1 Hydrogenophaga sp.
GTCCATCGAATTGAACAACTGCCCCAACTCACGGATGCACAAGTCGAGATGGTGATCGGCGCGGTGGGTCATGCTGCTTCAACCCAACGCAGCAGCGGCGCCCAGTCCTCCAGCTCGCGCTGCGCCTGTGCCGGATTGACATCAAAGATGCTGGCCCCGGCCGCTGCCACGCGGGTGTAGAGCTGGGTGGGGCGTAGGGTCGTGATCGTCTGGCAACCCTGCAGGGCAAGAAACTCGGTCAGCCGCTCGGCCGCCAGCGTCCTGGGGGCAACACGCATGCCCACCAGCGCCACCTCTGCCTTGCCCTTGGCCACGGCCTTGATCTCCAGCACCTGATCGAGAAAGGTCTGCGTGGCCCAGAGGTCGAACGGCGACGCTTGCACCGGCACGATGATGCGCGACGAGGCCTTCACCACCTTCTCCAGCAAGCTGCCGGACAGCCCGGCTGGCGTGTCCAGCACCGCGCACAACACGCCCTTGGGCGGGCGCGCCACGTTGTCGGGGCCGATGTCCCAGGTGGCGATGGTCGGCAGCGACGGCGGGCGCAGCGACAGCCACAGCTTGCTGGACAACTGCCGATCGACATCGCCCAGCAACACGGCGGCGTTGCGCCGAGCCAGGTACCCGGCCAGGTTGGTGGCCAGGGTGGACTTGCCGGAACCGCCCTTGGGGTTGACGATGCTGATGGCCTTCATGCCGAACAGGCCATCGGCACACGGTCACGCTGCAGGCGTGTCATTTCTTGGGGCGACCCGTCTTGAGCTTGTCCACCTTGGCCACAGCGGCGAGCACGGCTTTGTTGTCCATGGCAGCCAGGAGGGCGATGCCCACACGCACCAGCTCGCCCTTCTTGACGTCATGGCCGAGCGCGACCACCCGCTTTTTCAGATCGGTCAGCAGCTTGTGATCGGCTTCGGGGAAGGTGAAGCTGTCACGCACCATCTTGATTTTTGGCGCGCGTGGCTTGGTCGGCTTGTCCTTGGCGGGCTTGGCGTCCTTGACGGGGTTGGCGGGCTTGGCGGCCACGGCCTTGGGTGCGGCGGGCTTGGACACCGCAGCAGCCTTGGGTGCGGCACGCTTGGGCGTGAGAGCCTTCTTGGCTGCCGGGGTCACTCTGGGCGCAGCGGGTTTCGCCGCAGCCTTTTTCGCGGCCACAGCAGCCTTGGCGGGCGCAGTCGGCGCAGTCGGCGCAGCTGGCGCAGTCGGCACAACCGGCGCGGCAGAGGCCGCAGGGACTGCTGGCACCACCGGGGCCGCTGCCGCCGTATCAACCTTGTTCATTCGTGTTTCCGTGAAGTAATGGTGTAAACAGTTTATACCGTTTTAACATTCAATTCACGATTTACCGGCAGAAACAAACGGGGCTATGCGTTGACGCTGACCGTGTGGGCCGCAAACACCTGATAGGTCCGGGACTTGACCGTGTCCAGCAAATACCAGGTGCCGCTGACCTGTTGCGGCGTGAACTGCATCAACAGAAAGCCGCGCCGGTGGGTGTCGGCGTATTTCAGCGTGTCGATCACGCCCGTGAAGATTTGCGCGACCTGGGCCGGCGGCAACGCCGCCAGGTAGTCCTCCAGCCCGGGCGAGCTGACGCCCGGCGTGGCGAACTCGTGGCCCACCAGGCTGCGGTCCAGGCGGCGCAGTTCGCTGTGCCAGGCGTTGTGCGTGTCACCGGCCAGCACCACCAGACGCTTGCCCAGGGCCTGCGCGGTGGCCAGCACGGTTTCGCGCGCGGCGGGGTAGCCGTCCCAGGCATCGAGGTTGTAGCCCAGCAAGGGGTTGAGGGACGGGTCCAACAGCGCCTGCTGCTGTGGCGTCAGCAGTTGGGGCGCCTGCGCTGCCGTGGCCTTGGCGGTGAGGTAGTCGGTGATGGCTTGTTGCGCCGCCTGTTGCGCTTCGGCGCTGGTGTCGGTGCTGTTGAGTGCCGACAGGATGCTCACCGGGAAAGCCATTTCGGCCATCAGCGTCTGCTGGCCCAGCACCTGCCAGGTGGCCGTCGAGGCCGCGAGCTGGCCCTGCAGCCACTGCATCTGCTGTGCACCCATGAGCTGGCGCGTGGGCGATGCGATGCGCGCCAGTGCCGCAGGCGCGGTGGCGGGGTTGAGCAGTTCACCGAAAGTCACCTGGGCTTCGCGGCCCACGAGGCGGGTTTCGAGCATGTGCAAGGCCGCGAGCCCGCCGAAATCGAAGCTGCGGTAGATCTGCTTCAGATCGCTGCCCTGGGTGCGGATGGGCATCCACTCGTGGTAGGCCTTGAGCGCGGCCGACACCCGGTCAGCAAAGCGGCCTTCGCTGCCCTCGGTGTGGTTCTCTGCACCGCCCAGGTGGGCATCGTTGGCGATCTCGTGGTCGTCCCAGACGGCGATCATGGGCAGGCGGGCATGCAGCTGTTTGAGGTCGGGGTCGCTGCGGTACTGGGCGTAACGCTGGCGGTAGTCGTCCAGCGTGATGCACTCGTTGGCCGGCACCACCACACGGCCCATGCTGGCCGCCGTCTCCGAGGCATAACCATCGGCCGGGTACTCGTAGATGTAGTCGCCCAGGTGCACAGCGTAGTCGGCCTGCACTTTGAGCGCCTCGCTGTAGGCGTGGAAATAACCTGCCGGGTAGTTGGCACAGCTGAACACAGCCAGACGCAAGGCGGTGGCGCCCTGCGCGGGCAAGGTTCTGGCCTGGCCCACGGGCGAGACGCTGTCGCCACTGCGGAACCTGAAAAAATAGCTGCGGCCGGCGCTCAGACCGCTGGCATCGACCTTGGCCGTGAAACCGTTGGCGGCCTCGCTGACCACCGTGCCGCTGGCCACGAGCTGGGTGAAGGCGGCGTCATGCGAGACCTGCCAGGTCAGCGTGATGGGCGCCGAGGTTTCCAGCAGCCCGCCATGTTTGGCGTGTGTCCAGAGAACGATCCGATCGGCCAAGGGATCGCCGCTGGCCACACCGTAGTCGAAGCGCACGGGCTCCTCGCTCCCGCCGCAGGCGCTGAGAACCGCGCCCGAACCGACCACGGCGCTCACCGAAGCGAGCTTGAAAATGAACTGGCGGCGGCTTGGTGTGTGCATGGTGGACCTGGTGGATAGACGGTTTTGGCTATCCCTCAGATGCTGGTGCGCCTGTGTGACGGCGCCATTTCAAGTCGGTGACATCAGCGCCACCACGAGCATGAACCGCCCCTGGGTTTCAGCGCCGCGAAATCCGGTACACCGATGCGGGTGGCACGTTGAACAGCGAACTGCCGATGCGTTCGGCAGCCAAGCCCAGGCGCGCCAGAATCTCGGGCGCGATGGGGCACTTGGCCATGTAGGTGAACTGGTAGAGCGCGCCATCCGCGCGCAGGCTTTGCATGCAGGCACCCACCACGTTCCATTGCGCGCGCAAGCCCATGGTCAGCAGGGGCAGGCCGGAAATCACGGCCTGGGCCTGCATGGCCTGCCAGCGGTGGTCGCCATGCCGCATGCGGGTCACGTCCATCTCCAGCAGTTGTGCCCGGGGATAGCGTTGGCGCAGCAAGGCGGTGAAGTCCGGGCTGTTCTCCACCAGCGTCAGGTCGTGCTCAGGCAGGCCCTTGCCCAGGATGCAGCGCGTGAAGGCACCCGTGCCGGGGCCCAGTTCGATGACCGGGCCACCATCGGCCACGATGTCGCGGGTGATGAGCTGCGCCAGCGCGTTGCCGGACGGGGCCACGGCACCGGTGCGCATGGGCCGCTTGAGCCAGGTGCGAAGGAAAACAGTTTGATCAGCTGACAGGAACACGTGCAGATCCTCCCTCGTGCACGGATCACCGTCCGCGCTTTGCCGCAATATACCTGCCATGTGTGACGGCACGGGAACCGCTTCGGCGGCAGTGCCGAGAAGCGCCGCGACAGGGTGCGCCCACCCTGGCGCGCCCATTCAGCAAGTTTTGCTTGCTTAGCGCATCAGGGGTCGCTATCTTGATGGCACCACTGCAATCGCGCAAACCGTTGCCCACCCCCCATGCAAGTGATTGGCTTCTACCTCGAATCCGCTGCGAAGCAGACCCACCTGCCGCGGCAGATCGAGCTCGACCGCCTGCCCAAGACGCTTGGCCGGGACCGGGAGTGCGACATCGCGCTCAAGGTGGGCGATCTGTCGCGCCTGCACGCGCGTTTTTTCGAGCAGGACGGCGGCCTGTGGCTCGAAGACATGGGCAGCACCAACGGCAGCTACGTCAACCAGCAGCGCCTGGCCCAGCCAGCACAATTGCGCCCGGGCGATGTGATCCACTTTGCCGACAACGAATTCAGGCTGCTCAAACACGAGCTGATGGCACCTGCCGGCACGGACCGCGACAGCGAGGACCGCACCGTGGACCGCACCGTGGTGGCCTACCGCCCGCTGGACACCACGTTTCCCATCGAGTCGTCGGCGTTTCTGGAACTGCTGGAATGGAAGCTGGTGTGTGGCTTCAAACAGGCCGTGGTGCGCCCCGACGGCCGCGTGTTCGCCTACGAATTGCTGGGCCGCAGCACCCACCCCAGCCTGCCGGTGGGACCGGGCCAGCTGTTTGCACTGGCGGCGTCGGTGGGCAAGGAGGTGGAGCTGAGCCGCCTGCTGCGCCGACGCTCCTTTGAGCAGGCCGCCGCCGCCGATCTGCGCATGCCCCTGTTCTTCAACAACCACCCGGCCGAATGCCTGGACGTGGACGCGCTGCTGGCCGAGTTGACCGATCTGCGGGGGCTGTACCCCGACCTGAACCTGGTGTTTGAAGTGCACGAAGCGGCCATCACCGACCTGGAGATGATCGCCACCATCAAGGCGGCCCTGCGCAAGCTCAACATCCGTTTCGCCTACGACGATTTTGGTGCCGGCCAGGCGCGGCTGCTGGAGCTGGCCGAGGTGCCGCCCGACATCCTCAAGTTCGACATGGGCCTGATCCAGGGCCTGCACAGCACGGAGAGCAGCAAGTACCTGCTGCTCGAAGCGCTGAGCAAGCTGGTGCACAGCCTGGGCATTGCCACCCTGGCCGAAGGGGTGGAGACACAGACCGAGTCCGATCTGTGCGAGCGGCTGGGCATACACCTGATGCAGGGGTTTCTGTACAACCGCCCGCACCCCATTGCGCAGACGCCCGGCTGAAGCCTCAGCTCACTTGAGCTGCTGGCCCGTGCTGTCGAACACGCGCACCTTGATGTCCACCGCGCCGGCCACGGTCTGGGTCACGGTGCAGTACTGCTCGAAGGTGTCCAGCACGCGCTGCAGGTGCTCAAGCTGCGCAGCGGGCACGCCCAGGTGCAACTCGGCCGCCATGCTGAGCACACGCAGTCGGCCCTCGGCGTTGCGGCCCACCTCGGCCAACACCTGGGTGCGAATGGGTTCGGGCGCCTGCTTGAACTTGCGCAACGCGAACAGCAGTGAGTCCGACAGGCAATTGCCCACCGAGGCAGTGAGCAGCTGCACCGGCGAGGGCCCGGCCGCCGCGCCCAGCGGCGGCGGCTCGTCGCCCACCACAGCGGGCACCGGCGCGCCAAACTCGATCAGGAATCGGTAGTCCTGCTGCTGGGTGAGGGAAACCGTGATGGTGGTGTTGCTCATGGTCGGGCCTGTGTGGTTGAAACAGCCCCCACCATAAACCCAGGCGGCCCGTTGCGGCTTGATCTACCGCGGGCCGCCTGCCCTGCTCAGCCCACCGCGTCTTTCACGCATTTCTTCTCAAAGCTGTTTTTGGCGGCACCGTTGAGTTTTTTCTCTTTCGAGCTCATCTCACAGCTGGCGGCCGCGTCCTTCTCGCACTTCTTCAGGAAGGAGGTCTTGGCCGCGCCAGCCAGCTTCTTTTCAGCGGCAGCGGCGTTGCACGACGGACCTTCCGCATAGGCGGCGGCGGAAACGGTGAGCGCGATCAGGCAGGCAAGGTGTTTGAACATGGGCAACTCCCAAAACAATCTCAAACTCCCTGTGCGCATGATTGTGGGCCCAGCGCCGAGCGCGGCGCAATGGCGCCGCCGCAACACCGGCGGCGCTCAGGCTCAGGAGACGGCGCCGCCTGTGCTGTGGATGTCCTCGCCCTCCTCCAGCGCCGCCGCCAACGCGGCGCGCACAGCCAGCACCTGCGTGTCCAGTGCCATGCCTGTGAAGCCGGGCTTGCCCACCGCCTGCGACAGCAGCAGGGGCAGGTGCATGAAGCCCACCCGCAGCCCTGGCTGGCGCGTGGCCTGCCAATGCGCGCCGGCGTAGAACACGTGGTTGCACACGAAGGTACCTGCCGTTTGCGACACCGAGGCTGGCACGCCGGCCGCGCGCACCGCCGCCACCATACGTTTGATGGGCAGGCTGGCCCAATAAGCGGCCGGGCCACCGGCCACCACCGGCACATCCACCGGTTGTTGGCCGGCGTTGTCGGGGATGCGGGCGTCGTCCACGTTGATGGCGATGCGCTCCACCGTCAGGTCGGGGCGGTTGCCGGCCAGGCCCAGGGACAGGAGCACATCGAAGCTGCCGGATGCCAGCGTCTGCCACAACACTTCGCGCGCGCTTCCGAACACACAGGGCAGTTGTTGCGACTGCACCAAAGCGTTGCCCAGGCGCTCGCCGTCGAGCGCAAGCGCCACCTCCCAGGAAGGGTTGAGGTCGTCGCCATCGAAGGGCTCGAAGCCGGTCAGCAGCACACGTGTCATCGGGGCGCCCCAAAGCCGCCGCCGCCGGGCGTGTGAATTTCAAAGATGTCGCCCACGGCCATCTCTGCCGAACCGATGTGCGCCAGGTCCTCCACCCGGCCATCGGCGCGCAACACGCGGTTGATGCCCGGCGCACCGGGCTGGCCGCCGGCCATGCCGAAGGCGGGATGCACGCGGCCGTTGGACAGGATGCTGGCCGTCATGGGCTCCAGAAAACGCACGCGGCGCACGCCACCGTCACCGCCGTGCCACTGCCCCGCCCCGCCCGAGTTGGCGCGCAGGGCGTAACTCTCCAGCCGCACCGGGAAGCGGAACTCCAGCACCTCGGGGTCGGTCAGGCGCGAGTTGGTCATGTGGGTCTGCACCAGGTTCGTGCCATCAAAACCTTCGCCAGCACCACTGCCACCCGAAATGGTTTCGTAGTACTGGTGGCGCGCGTTGCCAAAGGTGAAGTTGTTCATCGTCGGCTGGCTGCCGGCCAGCACGCCCAGCGCGCCAAACAGCGCGTTGGTGATGCAGGTGGAGGTTTCCACGTTGCCCGCCACCACCGAGGCCGGCGGGTTGGGGTTGAGCATGGAGCCGGGCGGGATGATCACCTTGAGCGGCTTCAGGCAACCGGCGTTGAGCGGGATATCGTCGTCCACCAGGGTGCGGAACACGTACAACACCGCCGCCATGCACACCGCCGTGGGCGCATTGCAGTTGTTGCTCTGCTGCGCGCTGGTGCCGGTGAAGTCGATCTCGGCGCTGCGCTCAGCGGCGTTCACGCGCACCGCCACGCTGATCTGCGCGCCGTTGTCCAGCGGCAGGGTGAACTGGCCGTTCTTCAGGCGCGTGATGACACGGCGCACCGACTCCTCGGCGTTGTCCTGCACATGGCCCATGTAGGCCAGCACCACGTCCAACCCGAACTGCGCCACCATCTTGCGCAACTCCTGCACGCCTTTTTCGTTGGCCGCGATCTGGGCCTTGAGGTCGGCCATGTTCTGCTGAGGGTTGCGGCTGGGGTATTCGCCGCTTTGCAGCAGCGCGATCATCTCGGCCTCGCGCAACTGGCCCTGGTCCACCAGCTTGACGTTGTTGATCTGCACGCCCTCTTCTTCGATGCGGGTGGAGAACGGCGGCATGGAGCCGGGCGTGCTGCCGCCGATGTCGGCGTGGTGGCCCCGGCTGCCCACGTAGAAGGTGGGCTGCGCCTCACTGTTGATGTAAACGGGTGTGATCACCGTCACATCGGGCAGGTGGGTGCCGCCATGGTAGGGGTCGTTGAGCACAAACACGTCGCCCGGGCTCATGCGCCCCGCGTTCTCGCGGATCACGGTCTTGATGCTCTCGCCCATGGACCCGAGGTGCACCGGCATGTGCGGCGCGTTGGCGATCAGGTGGCCTTCGCTGTCGAACAGCGCACAGGAAAAATCCAGCCGCTCCTTGATGTTGACCGAGTAAGCGGTGTTCTGCAGCTGCAGGCCCATTTGCTCGGCGATGTTCATGAACAGGTTGTTGAACACCTCCAGCAGAACGGGGTCGGCGGTGGTGCCCACGGCGTAGGTTTGGGCGCGCGCCACCTGGCGCTCGAGCAGCAGGTGGTCGCGCTCGGTCAGGCGCGCCAGCCAGCCGGGCTCGACCACGGTGGTGGCGTTTTTCTCGGCAATGATGGCCGGACCGGGAATGGCGTCACCGGGGCGCAAGTCCTCGCGCACCACCAAGGCGGCGTCGAACCAGACGCCTTCGGTGTACACACGCACGGTGTCGCGCCGGGGCACCTCGCGCTGGGGGTGCACGGTCAGCAGCGGCTCGGCGGGCGCATCGCCCGGCAAAACGGCCTCCACCGAGACGGCTTCCACCACCAGCGGTTTGCCCGTCATGAGGAAGGCGAAGCGTTGGCGGTAGGCGGCTTCGAAGGCCGACTGGATATCGCTGGCCTGTTCTGAAAACGGCACCACCATGGCCGCGTCGCTGCCCGCGTAGCGCACGTGCACACGCCGGTGCACCGTGATGGCACCGGCCGAGCTGGCCTGTTGCATCAGCTCGGTGCGGGCCTCGGTCGCCAGGGCGTCGAGCTGGGCCGCAATCGCGGGCAGCGCGTCGGCTTGCAAGGGCGCTTCCACCGCCTGTTCGCGCATCACGGTCTGGTCGGCCAGGCCCATGCCGTAGGCGCTCAGCACCCCGGCCAGCGGGTGCACCAGCACACGCGTCATGCCCAGGGCGTCGGCCACCAGGCAGGCGTGCTGGCCGCCCGCGCCGCCAAAACATTGCAGGGTGTAGCGCGTCACGTCGTAGCCACGCGCCACCGAAATTTTCTTGATGGCGTTGGCCATCTGTTGCACGGCGATGCGGATGAAGCCATCGGCCACGTCTTCGGGCGCGCGGCCGGTCTGTGCGGCAAGTTCACCGAACCTGGCGCGCACCACCTCGGGGTCCAGCGCCTCGTCTGCGGCGGGGCCAAACACGCGCGGAAACCAGGCCGGCTGCACCTTGCCCACCATCACGTTGGCGTCGGTCACGGCCAGCGGGCCGCCGCGCCGGTAGCTGGCCGGGCCGGGGTTGGCGCCCGCGCTCTCGGGGCCGACGCGGAAACGCGCGCCGTCAAAGCTGAGGATGGAGCCGCCACCGGCCGCCACGGTGTGGATGCTCATCA
>JAUYSB010000181.1 GCA_030696525.1 Hydrogenophaga sp.
GGCCGGATGTCGGTTTCCACCTGGTGCTTGAACTCTGTTTCGGAAATCAGCATGCCCGCCACGAACGCACCCAGCGCCAGTGAGAGCCCGGCGTGTTCGGTCAGCCAGGCCAGGCCAAGCGTGATGAGCAGCAGGTTGAGCATGAACAGCTCGTCGCTCTTGCGCCGCGCCACCAGGGTGAGCCACCAGCGCATGAGCTTCTGGCCGCCGGTGAGCAGCACGCCCAGCAGCACCGCGGCCTTGAGCACCGCCACGCCCAGCGAGGCAAACAGCTGCTCGGGCTCGGCCCCCAGCGCCGGGATCAGCACCAGCAGCGGCACCACGGCCAAATCCTGGAACAGCAGGATGCCCACCACCCGCTTGCCGTGTTCGCTTTCCAGCTCCAGCCGCTCGGCCACCAGCTTGATGACGATGGCGGTGCTGCTCATGGCCATCACGCCGCCCAGGGCCAGCGCGGTGCGCCACTCCATCTGCCACCACTTGGGCAGCAGCCATGCCAGGGCCAGCGAGCCCACCGATGTCAGCACCAGCGTCAGCGCCACCTGCGACAAACCGAGGCCAAACACATGCCGCTTCATGGTGCGCAGCTTGGGCAGGCTGAATTCCAGGCCAATGACAAACATCAGGAACACCACGCCGAACTCGGCCAGGTAGCGGATGCCGCTGGAGTTCTGCGCCAAGGCCAGCGCATTCGGCCCGATGACCACGCCCACCACCAGGTAACCCAGGATGGGCGGCAGCTTGAACTGGCGGCACAACACCACGCCCACCACAGCGGCGAGCAGGTAGAGCAACGTCAGGTCCAAAGCGGTCATGGCGGGAATGTTAACGGCTGCCCCCCAGGGCGCCGCCGCCCCCTTGGCCGATAATCCCGGGCATGACGCACAGCCCCATCCGATTCGACCGCGAGCGCGCGCTGAACATGGCCCGCGAGGCCCTGGACATCGAAGCCCAGGCCGTGCTCGCGCTCGGCCCGCGCCTGGGTGACGCCTTCGCCGAGGCGGTGCGCACGGTGCTGGCCTGCAGCGGCCGGGTGGTCATCATGGGCATGGGCAAAAGTGGCCATGTGGGTCGCAAGATCGCCGCCACGCTGGCCTCCACCGGCACGCCCGCCATGTTTGTGCACCCGGCCGAAGCCAGCCACGGCGACCTGGGCATGGTCACCGCCGGCGACGTGGTGCTGGCCATCAGCAACAGCGGCGAAAGCGAGGAACTCACCGTGCTGCTGCCGCTGATCAAACGCATGGGCGTGCCCCTGCTGGCCATGACCGGCAAACCCGGCTCCAGCCTGGGCCGGCACGCCGACAGCGTGCTCGACAGCAGCGTGGACCGTGAAGCCTGCCCGCACAACCTGGCGCCCACCGCCAGCACCACGGCGCAACTGGCGCTGGGCGACGCGCTGGCCATGGCGCTGCTGGACGCGCGCGGCTTCCGCCCCAACGACTTTGCCCGCTCGCACCCCGGTGGCGCCCTGGGCCGCAAGCTGCTGACCCACGTGCGCGACGTGATGCGCAGCGGCGACGCCGTGCCGCGCGTGCCGCTGAGCGCCACGCTGATGGACCTGATGCGCGAGATCAGCGCCAAAGGCCTGGGCGCCGGTGCCGTGGTGGATGACGCGGGCCTGCCGGTCGGCATCTTCACCGATGGCGACCTGCGCCGCCTGATTGAAAAAGGCGTGGACCTGCGAAGCGCCATGGCGCGCGAGGTGATGCACACCCACCCGCGCACCGTGCGCGACGAAGCCCTGGCCGCCAGCGCCGCCGAACTGATGGAGCAGCACCGCATCAACAGCGTGCTGGTGGTGGATGCCGACGGCAAACTGTGTGGCGCGCTCAACAGCCACGACCTGATGCGGGCGAAAGTCATATGAAGCCCGTGCTCAACTTTCCCCCCGAACTGCTGCTGCGTGCCCAGCCCGTCAAGCTGGTGTTCTTCGATGTGGACGGCGTGCTGACCGACGGCGGGCTGTATTTCACCGAACACGGCGAAACCATGAAACGCTTCCACACGCTGGACGGTCATGGCATCAAGCTGTTGCAACGCGCCGGCATCACGCCGGCCGTGATCACCGGGCGCGATTCGCCGGCCTTGCGCCTGCGGCTCAAGGCCCTGGGCGTGACCCACGCGCGCTTTGGCACCGAGGACAAACGCCCCGCCGCCGAAGCCATGCTGGCCGAGCTGGGGTTGGACTGGGCCCAGGCCGCCGCCATGGGCGATGACTGGCCCGACCTGCCGGTGCTGCGCCGCTGCGCCCTGGCCTGCGTGCCGCCCGGCGCTCAGGCCGAGGTGCTGGCCGCGGCCCACCACGTCACCCGCGCCGCCGGCGGCCAGGGCGCGGTGCGCGAATGCTGCGACCTGCTGCTGGTGGCCAGCGGCCACTACGACCGGCTGCTGGCCGAAGCGACCGAATGAGCGCGGCCGCTGCTGCGCCATGGGGCCGCCAGCTGCGCCGGGGCTGGGACCGCCTGAGCATCTACCTGCCGGTGCTGCTGATGGGCCTGCTCGCGCTGGGCTCGTACTGGCTGCTGCGCGCCACGCCCGAGCCCGAACTGCCGGTGGCCGAACGCCCGCCGCAGCACGAGCCCGACTACTTCATGCGCGGCTTTGCGGTGCGCACGTTTGCGCCCGACGGCGCGCTGCGTTCGGAAGTGCGCGGCAGCGAAGCCCGCCACTACCCCGACAACAACAGCACCGAAATCGACCAGGCGCGCATCCGCAGCCAGTTGCCCGGCAGCGCCCTGACCACCGCCCGCGCCGAGCGCGTGACCAGCAACGCCGACCAGACCGAGTTTGTGCTGCGCGGCAACGCGGTGGTGGTCCGTGAAGCCGCCGGCGCAAACCGCCCGCGCCTGGAATTCCAGGGCGAGCACCTGCGCGTGCTGACCGAAGAACGCCGGGTCTTGTCTGAAAAGCCGGTGTTGCTGCTGCGCGGGCGCGACCAGATCCGCGCCAACACACTGGACTTCCGCGACGGCGCCGGCGGCGCGGCCGTGCTGCAAGGGCGGGTGCAAGCCACGCTGCAAGCGAGGCCCTGAACATGGCCTCAAGCCCGCCCCTGCTCTACATCACCGGCGCCTCCAGCGGCATCGGCCAGGCGCTGGCCGCGCGCTACGCCCAGGCCGGCCACCGCCTGGCCCTGGTGGCGCGCCGCACGGACGCCATGCAAACCTGGGCCGACGCCCAAGGCCTGGGCCCCGAGCGCTGCCGCGTGTACGCGGCCGACGTGGCGGACATCAACAGCGCCGTCGCCGCCGGCCAACGCTGCCTGGCTGACATGGGCCTGCCCGACGTGGTGGTGGCCTGCGCCGGCCAGAGCATTGGCATGGACACGGCCGAACGCGACGACCTGGACGTGATGGCCCACACCTTTGCCCTCAACAACGTGGGCACGGCCGCCGCCTTCCACCCGTTTCTGGCGGGCATGACAACGCGCGGCAGCGGCACCCTGGTGGGTGTGGCCAGCGTGGCCGCCATACGCGGCCTGCCGGGTCACGGCGCCTACTGCGCCAGCAAGGCCGGTGTGGTGGCGTATTGCGAAAGTTTGCGCGGCGAACTGCGTGGCAGCGGCGTTTCGGTGGTCACCATCGTGCCGGGTTATGTGGCCACACCGCTGACCGCACTCAACAGCTACGCCATGCCCTTTTTGATGACGCCCGCCGCCTTTGCCGAGCAGGCCTTCACAGCCATCAGCGCGCAGACCAGTTACCGCGTGATTCCCTGGCAGATGGGCGTGGCGGCCAAGTTGCTGCGCCTGTTGCCCAACCCGCTGTTCGACCGCCTGCTGAGTGGGCGCGGGCGCAAGAAGCGCCGCAGCGAACTGCCGCCCGCCTGAGAGGCCGAGCGCCTTTCGGCCAGGCAACAAAAAACCCCGCGAATCCTGAGGATTCCGGGGTTTTTTGTGGATGAAGCGCTCAGCGCTTCACCGTTCAAAGGGCTCAGTAGCCGCCGCGGCCGCCGCCGTAGCCACCACCGCCGCCGCCACCACCTTCACGACGGCCACCGCCGCCGTAGGGGCTGCGGAAGCCGCCTTCGCCACCACCGCCGCCGCCGCCGTAGCCGCCGCCACCGCCACCGCCTTCACGGCGGCCGCCGCCGAAGCCGCCGCCGCCGGTGCGGGGGGGACGGGCTTCCATCGGACGGGCTTCGTTGACCACCAGGCTGCGACCGCCCAGCGATTGGCCGTTCATGCCGCTGATGGCGCTTTGCGCTTCAGCGTCAGAACCCATTTCCACAAAACCAAAGCCTTTGGAACGGCCGGTGTCGCGCTCCATCATGACCTTGGCGCTGTTGACATTGCCAAAAGCGCCGAATGCCTGTTGCAGGTCTTCGTCGCGCACGGTGTATGGCAGGTTGCCAACGTACAGTTTGTTGCCCATCAAGGGACTCCTCAAGAAACACAAAGAGAAAAAAAGCGATGGAGTCCCGAAAGCACACCCACGATGAAACGCTGTAGCACGCGAAACTGTCCGATCACTGATCACACAGGTAAACCTGTGCTTAACAATTATGCGCGTTGCCCGGGAAAAAGGGCCTTTTTTTTAGATGACCGGCCCCAGCGGGCTGGCCACACCCGGGTTTGCCCCGGGAAGAGCGGGTTTTTTGCGTTGTGAAACTGCAACGTCGGGTGTTCAAGCCGCCGACGCACGGCGGTACACCACCTGGTAGGTCATGGCCACCAGCACGCTGCCGCCCATGAGGTTGCCCGCGATCACCGGGCCCAAATTGGCCAGCATGCCCCACGCCGTGACGGCCGCCTGACCGGGCACCGGGTCGGCCCCGGCCTGCAGCAGCATGGCCAGCGGAAACCAGTACATGTTGGCGATGCTGTGCTCGAAACCCGCCGCCACAAAAGCGGCCACCGGCGGCACGATGGCCACGGCCTTGTCCATCACGCTGCGCCCGGCCATGGCCATCCACACCGCCAGACACACCAGCACGTTGCACAACACGCCGCGAAAAAAGGCCGTCCACGGCGCCAGGTCCTGCTTGGCCAGGGCAATGCTCACCACCTGGCGGCCGATGGCGCCGCCATTCATCTGCCAGTGCCCGCTGAAGTACACCAACAGCGCCAGCCCGGCCGCACCCACAAAGTTGGCCACACACACCAGCACCCAGTTGCGCAGCACCTCGAACGTGCTGATCTGCCCCGCCGCCCAGGCCATGGCCAGCAGGTTGTTGCCGTTGAACAGCTCGGCGCCGGCCACCACCACCAGCAACAGGCCCAGCGCAAACACCACGCCGCCCAACACCTGCGCGGTGGCAAAACCCAGGCTGGCGTCGGACTTGACCAGGGTGAAAAACACCGAGCCCAGGCCGATGAAGGCGCCCGCCAGCACGCCCAGCACCAGGGTCTGCAGCACCGGCAGGCGGGCCTTGGTCACGCCCACGTTTTGCACCCGGCGCGCCACTTCGGCCGGGGCGTAGGCATCGAGTCCATAGAGTTCGGCCATGAGCGGTTCCTGTGTGATGCGGGACCAAGGGAGGTGCCCGCCTCGGTATACTAAAAGCCTTCGCGCCGATTTCTTCCAAATTGCGGGCGCTTTAAAAATGCCGCTAAAGAGGGGACCCCGGTCTCGCTACTTTGCGGCACCGGGTTTTTTGTTTTTTGGGGCCGCGCGACGGCCCGGGATGACGACGCTTGAGCCTCATTGCCACGCCTCAAACCCTGCATTTTTCGCAGCCCCTGCGTTTGCGCAGCGGCGCGGAACTGCCCGCCTACGACCTCGTGTACGAGACCTACGGCCAGCTCAACGCCGACAAGTCCAACGCGGTGCTGATCTGCCACGCGCTCAACGCCAGCCACCACGTGGCCGGCGTGTACCTGGACGACAGCGGCGCGCCCAAACCCCGCAGCGAAGGTTGGTGGGACAACATGATCGGCCCCGGCAAGCCGGTGGACACGACGCGCTACTTCGTCATCGGCGTCAACAACCTGGGCTCGTGTTTTGGCAGCACCGGCCCCACCCACATCAACCCCACCACGGGCCAGGCCTGGGGCGCGGACTTTCCGGTGGTGACGGTGGAAGACTGGGTGAATGCACAAGCGCGCTTGCTCGACGCCCTGGGCATCACACAACTGGCCGCCGTCATGGGCGGCAGCCTGGGCGGCATGCAGACCCTGAGCTGGACGCTGCAGTACCCCGAGCGCGTGCGCCACGCGGTGGTGATCGCCAGCGCGCCCAACCTCACGGCAGAAAACATCGCCTTCAACGAGGTGGCCCGCCGCGCCATCGTGACCGACCCCGACTTCCACGGCGGCCACTACCTGCGCGAAAACACGCTGCCCCGGCGCGGCCTGCGCATCGCGCGCATGATCGGTCACATCACCTACCTGAGCGACGACGTGATGAACGAGAAGTTCGGGCGGCAGCTGCGTTCGCTGGCCAACGCCACCACGGAGGACACCGACCCCGGCGTGCGCACCGACTACCGCTACAGCACGCAGGAAGTGGAGTTCCAGATCGAGAGCTACCTGCGCCACCAGGGCGACAAGTTCAGCGACTATTTCGACGCCAACACCTACCTGCTGATCACGCGCGCGCTCGACTACTTCGACCCCGCGCGCGAACACGGCGGCCAGCTCAGCGCCGCGCTGGCGCGGGCCACGGCCAGCTTCCTGCTGGTCAGCTTCACCACCGACTGGCGCTTTTCACCCGCGCGCAGCCGCGAGATCGTCAAGGCCTTGCTCGACAACCGGCGCGACGTGAGCTATGCCGAAATCGACGCGCCCCACGGCCACGATGCCTTTTTGCTCGACGACCCACGCTACCTGGGCGTGGTGCGCAGCTACTTCGAGCGCATCGCGGCGGAGGTGACGGCATGAGCGACTTGAGCATCATGCAATCCATCGCCCGCCTGGTGCCGCCCGGCTCGCGCGTGCTCGACCTCGGCTGCGGCGACGGCGCCCTGCTGGCCCACCTGCAGGCCACACGCGGCTGCAGTGGCTACGGCGTTGAAATCGACGACACCAAGCTGCTGGCCTGCGTGCAGCGCGGCGTCAACGTGCTGCAGTTCAACCTCGACGAAGGCCTCGCCATGTTCGGCGACAACAGCTTCGACGTGGTGCTGCAGATCGACACCTTGCAACACTTGCGCAACGCCGAGGTGATGCTGCGCGAGACCGCGCGTGTGGGTCGCCTGGGCATCGTCGCCTTCCCCAACTTTGCCCACTGGCCCAACCGCCTGAGCGTGCTGACCGGGCGCATGCCCGTGACCAAACGCCTGCCTTACCAGTGGTACGACACGCCCAACATCCGCGTCGGCACCCACGCCGACTTCGAGGTGCTGGCCCGGCGCAACGGCCTGCAGATCGAAGACAGCTTCGGCCTGCACGAGGGGCGGGAGGTGCGCATGCTGCCCAACCTGCTGGCCAGCACGGCGGTGTTCAGACTGTCGAACGGGCGCTGAACAGCGCAGAGGCCGCCCCATGAGCGACGTTTTCCGCCCCGTCATCCACAGCCTGCTGGAGACCGACCTCTACAAGTTCACGATGTGGCAGGCGCTGCTGCACCGATTCCCGACCAACCAGTCGGAATACCGCTTTGTCTGTCGCAACGAGCCGTCATTTCCACTGTCCTTGCTCGTCACCGAAGTCAACCAGCAGCTCGACTGGCTGTGCCAGCTGCGTTTTGCGCCCGACGAGCTGAACCACCTGGCCGGGCTGCGCTACATCAAGCCCGACTTCGTCCAGTTCCTGCGCATCTTCCAGTTGCACCGGCCCTTCATCGAGGCACGCGCTGAGGGCGACCAGCTGGTCATCACGGCCAAGGGCCCGCAGGTCCACGTGCTGCCGTTTGAAATCTACGTGCTGGCCATCGTCAACGAGCTGTACTTTCGCCGCGCCGGCGTGGACGACCTTGGCCTGGGCCGACAGCACCTGAAGGCCAAGATCGAGCTGCTGCGCGAGGCGCTGGCGCAAAGCCCGCGCCGCCACCCCTTCTCGCTGGTGGATTTCGGCCTGCGCCGGCGCTTCAGCGGCGAGTGGCACGACGAGGTGGTGGCCACGCTCAAGGCCGAACTGCCCGACCACTTTGGTGGCACCTCCAACGTCCACCTCGCCAAAAAGCACGGCCTGGCTCCCATAGGCACCATGGCCCACGAGTACCTGCAGACCTTCCAGTCGGTGGGTGTGCAGCTCAAGCAGTTTCAGAAGGCGGCGTTTGAAGCCTGGGTGCAGGAGTACCGGGGCGATCTCGGCATCGCCCTCACCGACGTGGTTGGCATGGACGCCTTTCTGGCCGACTTCGACCTGTACTTTGCCAAGCTCTTCGACGGCCTGCGCCACGACTCGGGCGACCCTTTCATCTGGGGTGAAAAGGCACTGGCGCACTACGCCCACTTGCGCATCGACGCCCACAGCAAACGCCTGACCTTCTCGGACAGCCTGGACATGCCCAAGGCCATCGCCCTGTACCAACACTTCGGCGACCGCGTGCAGACCGGCTTTGGCATTGGCACCAACCTCACCAACGATGTGGGCCCCGCACCGCTGCACATCGTCATGAAGCTGGTGCGCTGCAACGACCAGCCGGTGGCCAAACTCGCCGACAGCCCCGGCAAGACCCTTTGCGAAGACGACACCTTTCTGGCCTATCTGCGGCAGGTGTTTGGCAAGTACGACTGAGCGGCCGCAACCTTAGCCTGGCCCATGAACCCGGAAGACCTGCACAAGCTCGTGACCACCGTGATGCCCTTCGGCAAACACAAAGGCACGCTCATCGCCGACCTGCCAGGCAACTACCTGAACTGGTTTGCACGCGAAGGTGTGCCCAAAGGCGACATCGGCCGGCTCATTGCCCTGATGCAGGAAATCGACCACAACGGGTTGCGGGAGCTGTTGCGGCCACTGCGGTGACCGCCCGCCGCCACGCCAGGGTGACGAGGCCGCCAGTCCGGTCGAGGGATTGACCGCGCATAATCGTCAAACGATTTAACCAATGGAGTTTCGGGATGAGCTTGTTCAAACAGGCGCGAAGCGCAGCTGTGCTCGCAGCACTTGGCACCGGCCACACGCTGGCGATGTCACAGGTTGTCGTCACCTACGCGCCCGATATCGCATCGGTGCCCACCCTGTCGGAGTGGGGCATGGTCATCATGGCGGCGGTGCTGGCCACGGTCGCCGTGCTTGCCATCAGAAAGGGCGCCCACAGCCAAACGCTGCTGTCGCTGGCGCTTGCTGCGCTGGTGTCGTACGGCGCCTTCAGTGGATCGCTATGGGGAGGTTCCGCCTGGGCAAACGGTTTCACGACGCACAACCTGACCAGCGCCTCAGGCGGCCAGCTGAGCGTGCCGACAGGCCCGCTGTTTGCATACGTCCTCAACGGCACTGACCGACCGCAACGCATCATCAGCATCGCCCCTCAATACGGCCCGCCAGCGGCCGTTGACGACAAGCCCGCTTGTGTCCCCGGCATGGTGCTTGCGCCCAACATGGCTTGCGCACTCCGCACCAGCACCGACAGTTGACCGGGCAGCAAAACTACTCCACGGTCACGCTTTTGGCCAAGTTGCGCGGTTTGTCGACATCCGTCCCGCGCGCCAGCGCCGTGTGGTAGGCCAGCAGCTGCAGCGGCACCACGTGCAGCAGGGGGCTGAGCTGGCCGTAGTGGCCGGGCATGCGGATGACGTGTATGCCTTCGCTGCTCTGGATGTGGGTGTCGGCGTCGGCCAGCACGTACAACACGCCGCCACGCGCGCGCACTTCCTGCATGTTGCTCTTGAGTTTTTCGAGCAGGGCGTCGTTGGGGGCCACCGTCACCACCGGCATGTCGGCTGTCACCAGGGCCAGCGGGCCGTGTTTGAGTTCGCCGGCGGGGTAGGCCTCGGCGTGGATGTAGCTGATTTCCTTGAGCTTCAGGGCACCTTCCAGCGCGATCGGGTAGTGCAGGCCGCGTCCGAGGAAGAGCGCGTTTTCCTTGCGCGCAAACTGTTCGGCCCAGTCCACCAGCTGCGGCTCCAGCGCCAGCACGGCTTGCAGCGCCACGGGCAGGTGGCGCATGGCGCGCAGGTGTTCGGCTTCCTGCGCTTCGGTCAGGCGGCCCTTGGCTTGCGCCAGCGCCAGCGTGAGCAAAAACAGGCCTGCCAGCTGGGTGGTGAAGGCCTTGGTGCTGGCCACGCCAATTTCAACGCCCGCGCGGGTGATGTAGGCGAGCTTGCATTCGCGCACCATGGCACTGGTGGCCACGTTGCAAATGGTCAGGGTGTTGTTCAGGCCCAGGCTTTGCGCGTGGCGCAGCGCGGCCAGCGTGTCGGCGGTTTCACCGCTTTGGCTGATGGTGACAACCAGGGTGCGTGGCTCGGGCACGCTGTTGCGGTAACGGTATTCGCTGGCCACCTCCACCTGGGTGGGGATCTGGGCGATGTCTTCGAGCCAGTATTTGGCGGTGCAGCCGCTGTAGTAGCTGGTGCCGCAGGCCAGGATGAGCACGCGGTCGATGTCCTTGAACACGCGCCAGGCGGCCTCGCCGGGCTGGCCGTCGGGGCCCACGCCGTCGAACAGCTCGGGCGCGATGCCGGCAACACCTTCCAGCGTGTCGGCAATGGCGCGCGGCTGCTCGAAAATTTCCTTCTGCATGTAATGCCGGTAGGGGCCCAGCTCGGCCGCGCCGCTGAAGGCCTGCACGGTGCGCACGGGGCGCTGGGCGGGGGTGAGGCTTTCGCGCCCCTTGCCGATAATCCAGTAGCGGCACCGTTGCAGGTCTGCCATATCGCCTTCTTCGAGGTAAACGATCTGGTCGGTGACGCCCGCCAGGGCCATGGCGT
>JAUYSB010000209.1 GCA_030696525.1 Hydrogenophaga sp.
ACCGGCGCGTCCAGCCACACATAGAAATACTTGCCCGGTGCGTCCGGGATTTCGATGCCGAAGTAGGGCGCGTCGCGGCTGATGTCCCAGTCGCCCATCTTGGGTTTGCCGTCTTCGTCCGGCTCAATCCATTCGCGGATCTTGTTGAGCACCTCGGGCTGCACGGCGCCGCTGGTGGTCCAGGCTTTCAGAAAGTCCAGGCAGCGCGGGTCGGACAACTTGAAGAAGAAGTGCTCCGAGGTCTTGAGCACCGGCTCGGCGCCCGACAAGGCGGAGTAGGGGTTTTTCAGATCGGTGGGTGAATAGACGGCGGAGCAGACCTCGCAGTTGTCGCCGTACTGGTCCTTGGCGCCGCACTTGGGGCATTCGCCCTTGATGAAGCGGTCGGGCAGGAACATGTTTTTCTGCGGGTCGAAAAACTGCTCGATGGTGCGCGTCTCGATCAGGCCATTGGCCTTGAGCGCGCGGTAGATGTCCTGCGCCAGCTGGTGGTTTTCGGGGCCGTCGGTGCTGTGCCAGTTGTCGAAAGCGATGTGGAAGCCGTCGAGGTAAGGCTTGCGGCCGGCGGCGATGTCGGCCACAAACTGCTGCGGTGTTTTGCCGGCCTTTTCGGCCGCGATCATGATGGGTGCGCCGTGGGCGTCGTCGGCGCAGACGAAGTGCACCTCATGCCCGAGCATGCGCTGGAACCGCACCCAGATGTCGGGCTGGATGTACTCCATGTTGTGGCCGATGTGGAAGTGGCCATTGGCATAGGGCAGGGCGGTGGTGACAAACAGGCGGCGGGGTGTCATGGGCGTTGTTTGGGTCGGGTCGCGGAAAGCCTGGGATTGTAGGTTGCAGCGGTTTTTCCGCCGTTCGGGCCGGGTGGGCACGACGAGCGGCGCGTCGTGGGCCCGTACAAAGCTTGCGCATTGCGTCCGCATCGCTACAATTGCTAAAAAATATCAAGTAGTCGCTTCGCAGTGTCAATTTCGGTCAATTCGGCCGAAGGCATGAAAGAAGCGCACAGGGAGTTGCCATGAAACACCGCGCTGAACGCCAGCCTCTGGCGTTGTTGTCCCGCCGCACACTCGTCTCGGGTGGTCTGGCGTCACTGGCCTTTCCGGCGCTGGCGGCACCGCCGCCCACAGAAATCCACCTGGTTTCCGACGCCTGGCACGGCCTCACGCGCAAAGACGGCACCGGCCTGTACTTCGATCTCATACGCGCGGTCTACGCGCGCCGCCAGATCAAGCTGCGCATCAACGTCTATCCCTACGCGCGCACCGTGCAGGCCGTCAAGGACAAACGCGCTGACGCCTGGGTGGCCTCGTTCATGAACGAGAAGGACTTCGCGCTCTACCCGCGCTGGCACTTTGACCGCAACGTGCAGCAGGTGCTGTTCCGCAAGCGCCCGGGTTATGCATTTGCCGGCACCAGCGATCTGCGTGGCCAGCGCGTGGCCTGGCTGCGCGATTTTGGCCTCGACAAATACATCCCCGAGCCCATGAAAGTGGTGGAGGTCGACACCATTCAGAGCGCCATGCAGATGCTGGAGGCGGGCCGCATCGACTATTTCATCGGCGCGCAGTCCGACCTGGCCGACGACATCGCGGCCCGCAAGGTCGACATGAGCGGCTTCGAACGGGCCTTTGTGATGCACCTGGGCCTGTACCTGGCCTTTGCCGACACGCCACGCGGCGAGAGCCTGCGCCGCGTGTGGGACGAGGAGATGGAGACCTTCCACAAGTCGGACGAATTCAAGGTCATCTACAAAAAAGCCGGCTTCGACTACCCCTACTGAAGCCACTTGCCAGGTGCAGGCACAGTCCGGGCGGGAGGGTCCATGAACTCCATACAAAACCGCTTCATTGTTCTGCTGGTGATGGTGGTGTCGCTGGTGCTCGGTGCGTTTGGTGCCTACAACTACCGTGACAGCCAGTCTCAGAAGCTGGCGCAGCTCGACACCGAACTCGGCGCCGCCCTGGGCCGCCTCACGCGCAGCCTGCCCGATGCGCTCTGGCGGTTCGACAACAACCTGCTGCACACCCTGGTGGACTCCGAAATGGGCGCCGCCGATGTGCTGGGCATCGAGGTCTTCAACGAGCAGGGCCACTCCATGTACCTGGCCTCGTCCGACCGTGCCGGCAAACCCTGGAACCCGGCGCAGATGCCGCCCGACATCGAGCGCAGCGTGCGCCTGAGCTTTGAGGAAAACAAGGTCCAGCACCCGCTGGGGGTGGTGCGCATCTACGCCACCACCCAGACCATACGTGCCAACGTGCAGCGCGAGCTGGTGCGTCTGGTGGGTGTGATGCTGGCGCTCAACGTGCTGGTCACGCTGGCCTTGCTGGTGGGGCTGCGCGTGGTCGTGCTTCGGCCCCTGTTTGCCGTGCGTGACGCGCTGGAGCACATTGCCTCGGCCGACGCCGATCTCTCGCTGCGCCTCCCACACAGCCACAGCGTGGAGTTCGCGGCGGTGGCGCGCAGCTTCAACACCTTTGTGGCGCGGCTCGAGCGCATCATGGGCGGCTCCATCGACGAGGTGCACCAGGCCATCAGCCGCATTTCCAGCGGCGATCTGGAGACGGCCGTCGGTCTGGGCGAGCGCACCGAACCCAGCAGCGTGATGGGCCGCCTGGCCGTCATGCGCGAGAACCTTCAGCGCGTGACCCTGGCCCTGCGCGACGCCACCCAGCAGGCCGAGCTGGCGGCGCGCGCCAAGAGCGAGTTCATGGCCAACATGAGCCACGAAATACGCACACCCATGAACGCGGTCATCGGCATGAGCCACCTGGCGCTCAAGACCGACCTGTCGCCGCGCCAGCGCGACTACCTGGAGAAGATACAGCGCTCGGGCCAGCACCTGCTGGGCATCATCAACGACATCCTCGACTTCTCCAAGATCGAGGCCGGCAAGATGACGGTCGAGCACATCGAATTCGAACTCGATGTGCTGCTGGACAACCTGGCCGGGCTGGTCGGACAGCGCGCCAGCGACAAGGGCCTGGAGATGGTTTACGACGTCGCCCCCGACGTGCCGCCCTGGCTGATCGGCGACCCGCTGCGCCTGGGGCAGGTTCTGATCAACTACACCAACAACGCCATCAAGTTCACCGAGCGGGGCGAGGTGCATGTGCTGGTGCGGGTCGAATCGGGCGGCGACCAGCAGGTGCGCCTGCGTTTTGCGGTGCGCGACACCGGGGTGGGTCTCACGCCCGAGCAGCAGGCCCGCATGTTCCGCAGCTTCGAGCAGGCCGACTCGTCCACCACGCGCCAGTTTGGCGGCACCGGCCTGGGGCTGGCCATCACGCGCAAGCTGGTCGAGCTCATGGGCGGCGAGGTCGGCGTGGAGAGCGAGCCCGGCGTCGGCTCCACCTTCTGGGCCACCGTGACCCTGGGCGTGGCCGCGGCGCAGCGGCCCCAGCCGCCACAGCACAGCGACCTGGTGGGGCGGCGCGTGATGGTGGTGGACGACAACGAAAGCGCGCGCACCGTGCTCACGCACACCCTGGTGCAGATGGGCTTTGACGTGCAGGCGGTGGCCTCCGGCGCGGCGGCGCTGGCCGCGGCGGTGGAGGCCGATCACCAGCGCCATCCCTTCGATGTGGCCCTGGTCGACTGGCAGATGCCCGGCCTCAATGGCCTGCAGACCTTGGAGCGCATGAAGGTGCTGGGCCTGAAAAATGTGCCGCGTCCGGTGCTGGTGACGGCCCATGGCCGCGAGGACTGGCTGCAGCAGGAGCACCGCCTGGGCAAGATCGATGTGCTGCTCAAGCCGGTCGGGGCTTCGGTGCTGTTCGACACCCTGCTGCGCCTGCTGGCCGATCAGCCCTTGCCCGGCGACGCCCACGAGCCCACCGACATGTTGGCCGCGCGCGCGCTGCCCAACGGCGTGCCCGCCGGCCTGCAGGGCCGGCGTGTGTTGCTGGTGGAGGACAACCCGCTGAACCAGCAGGTCGGTGCCGAGCTGCTGGCCGAAGCCGGCATCGCGGTGGACGTGGCCGGCAACGGCCGCATCGGCGTGGAGATGGCCCAGCGCCAGCCCTACGACCTGGTGCTGATGGACATGCAGATGCCCGAGATGGACGGCCTGGAAGCCACCCGGCAGCTGCGCGCCCAGCCGGCGCTGGCCAGCCTGCCCATCGTGGCCATGACGGCCAACGCGCTGGCCGAAGACCGCGCCCGCTGCCAGGCCGCCGGCATGGACGACTTCATCGCCAAACCCATCGAGCCCGCCAGCCTATGGCGGGTGCTGCGGCGTTTTCTGGTGGCCGCAGGTGGTGACGCGGCGGGCGACCGGGTGGTGCCCGCGCCCGAGGCGGCGGCACCGGTGGCACCCGACGAGCAGACCACGCTGCTGCGCCTGCAGGCCATCACCGCGCTCGATATGGGCAGCGGCCTGCGCCGCGCGCTCGACCGCCCGCAGCGCTACATCGCCACCCTGCGCGAGTTTGTGGCCGGCCAGGGCGACGCCGCCGCGCAGCTGGCCGAGGCCATGCACGCGGGCGACTGGTCGCGCGCCGAACGTGTGGCCCACACCCTCAAGGGCCTGGCCGCGCACATCGGCGCCGACGCCTTGCGCTTCCATGCCAACGCGGTGGAGACATCGGCGCGCAAGGGCCAGGCCCATTGGCCGGGGCAGGAGCGGCTGGGGCGCGAACTGCAGCAGCTGGTGGACCAGCTTCAGGCGGCCCTGCCCGAACAGACGCCTGTGCACAGCGCCGGGCCCGTGAGTGTGCGGCGGCTGCGGCGCACGGCCGGCCTGCTGCGGGTCTGGCTGGCGCAGGACGACCCGCGCGCCAGCCGCTTCACCGAGCGCCGCGCCGCCGATGTCAAAGCCTTGCTGGGTGCGCGCTTCGAGGCGTTTGAAGCGCATGTGCGCGGCTTCGACTTTCCAGCGGCGCTGGCCTTGCTGGACGCTGGCGAAGGCGCGCCACCGTCCTCCGAATCAGGAGCTTTGCGATGAACGACTTTGCCCTTGCCGCCACGCGGCCCACGGTGCTGGTGGTGGACGACACCCCGCAGAACCTCAACCTCATCAGCGAGCTGCTGGCCCACCGCTACAAGGTGCGGGTGGCGCCCAGCGGCGCGCGGGCGCTGCAGATCGCGCGCACCACGCCGCCCGACATGATCCTGCTCGATGTGGTGATGCCCGAGCCCGACGGCTACGAGGTCTGCCGCCAGCTCAAGGCCGACCCGGCGACACGCGACATCCCGGTCATCTTCTTGACCTCGCGCCACGACCTGGAGGACGAGGCGCGGGGTTTTTCGCTGGGCGCGGTGGACTACATCGCCAAGCCGGTGGTGCCGCCGCTGCTGCTGGCGCGGGTGCACACCCACCTCACGCTCAAGGTGGCGACCGACTTCCTGCGCGACAAATCCAGCTACCTTGAAGAGGAAGTGGAGCGCCGCACGCAGGAGGTGCACGACGTGCAGGACGTGACCATCCTCACGCTCGCTTCGCTGGCCGAGGCGCGCGACAACGACACCGGCAACCATATCCTGCGCACCCAGCGTTATGTGCGCCTGCTGGCCCAGGCGCTGCGCGACCACCCGGCCTACCAGACGCACCTGGACGAGCAGACCATCGAGTGGCTGTACAAGTCCGCGCCGCTGCACGACATCGGCAAGGTCGGCATCCCCGACGCCATCCTGCTCAAGCCGGGCAAGCTCACGCCCGAAGAGTTCGAGATCATGAAGACCCACACCACGCTGGGGCGCGACGCCATCGCCATGGCCGAACAACGCCTGGGCCGCACCGTGCCCTTTCTGCGCATCGCCAAGGAAATCGCCTATTCGCACCAGGAAAAATGGGACGGCAGCGGCTACCCGCTGGGCCTCAAGGGCGAGGCCATACCGGTGTCGGCGCGGCTGATGGCGGTGGCCGATGTGTACGACGCGCTGATCAGCAAGCGTGTCTACAAGGGTGCCATGTCGCACCAGGAGGCCGTGGCCATCGTCTCGGCCGGCCGGGGCAACCACTTCGACCCCGTGATGGCCGACGCCTTTGTGGCGCACGAAGCCGAGTTCCTGGCGATTGCGCGCGCCTACGCCGACACACCCGAGCCGGCGGTGGCCCAGGCCGCCTGACGTGCTGCCCACGCAAAGCCAGCCTGCGCATAAGGTCGGGCCGGCTTGGTTAGACTCTTCGCTCCAACAATCAGAGGCAGACGCATTTCATGGCCATCACAGCGCAGCAGATCCAGGACGCTCTCCAGGGCGTGCTGGACCCCAACACCGGCAAGGATTTCGTCTCGTCCAAGTGCATCAGAAACCTGCAGGTGCAGGACGGCGATGTGTCTTTCGACGTTGAACTGGGCTACCCGGCCAAGAGCCAGATCCCCGGCTTTCGCAAGGCGCTGATCGCCGCAGCCAAGGGCGTGGCCGGTGTCGAGAACGTCTCTGTCAACGTCAGCACCAAAATCACCAGCCACGCGGTGCAGCGCGGCGTGCAACTGTTGCCCAGTGTCAAGAACATCATTGCCGTGGCCTCGGGCAAGGGCGGCGT
>JAUYSB010000015.1 GCA_030696525.1 Hydrogenophaga sp.
CTGGCTACGGCTTTCTGTCTGAAAACGAAGCCTTTGCCAAGCGCTGCGAAGACGAGGGCATTGCCTTCATCGGCCCCAAGGCCCATTCGATTGCGGCCATGGGCGACAAGATTGCGTCCAAGAAGCTGGCCAACGAAGCCAAGGTCAACACCATCCCTGGCTACAACGATGCCATCAGCGGCCCTGAGCAGGCGGTGGAAATTGCCAAGGGCATTGGCTACCCCGTGATGATCAAGGCGTCTGCAGGTGGCGGGGGCAAGGGCTTGCGCGTGGCGTTCAACGACAAGGAAGCGTTTGAAGGCTTCGCTAGCTGCCAGAACGAAGCTCGCAACAGCTTTGGCGACGACCGCATCTTCATCGAGAAGTTCGTGCAGGAGCCGCGCCACATCGAGATCCAGGTGCTGGGCGACAGCCACGGCAATGTGATTTACCTGAACGAGCGCGAGTGCTCCATCCAGCGCCGCCACCAGAAGGTGATCGAAGAAGCGCCGTCGCCCTTCATCAGCGACGACACCCGCAAGGCCATGGGCGAGCAGGCGGTGCAACTGGCCAAGGCCGTCAAGTACCAGAGCGCCGGCACGGTGGAGTTTGTGGTGGGCAAGAACCAGGACTTCTACTTCCTGGAGATGAACACCCGCCTGCAGGTGGAGCACCCGGTCACCGAGTGCATCACCGGCCTGGACCTGGTGGAGCTGATGATCCGCGTGGCCGCGGGCGAGCCGCTGTCGCTGACCCAGGCGCAGGTCAAGCGCGAGGGCTGGGCCATCGAGTGCCGCATCAACGCCGAAGACCCTTTCCGCAACTTCCTGCCCTCCACCGGCCGCCTGGTGCGTTTCAACCCGCCGCATGAAACCATGTGGCAGGCCGACACCGCCCACCGCTACGGCGTGCGGGTGGACACCGGCGTGTACGACGGCGGCGAGATCCCGATGTACTACGACTCGATGATCGCCAAGCTCATCGTGCACGGCACCGACCGCGTTGATGCCATTGCCAAGATGCGCGAGGCGCTCAACGGTTTTGTCATCCGTGGCATCAACAGCAACATCCCCTTCCAGGCGGCGCTGCTGGCGCACCCCAAGTTCACCACCGGCGACTTCAACACCGGCTTCATCGCCGAACATTACGCCCACGGCTTCCGCGCCGAAGACGTGCCCCACGACGACACCGATTTCCTGCGCGCCATTGCTGCTTTTGTGCGCCGCAAGTCGCGCGAACGTGCCATGGGCATCAGCGGCCAGTTGCCCGGTTACGGCGTCAAGGTGGGCAAAGATTACGTGGTGGTGTCGCTGTCGGCCACCGGCGAACACGCCTACACGCCGGTGCATGTGGACGAGTTTGTGGGCGAAACCGGCTACGCCTCGGTCACCGTCAACGACAAGCGCTACAAGATCACCTGCAACTCGCGCCTGAACGATGTGCGCATCGAGGGTTTGTGCAACGGCAACCCCTTCGTGGCGCAGATCGAGCGCGGCACCGCGCGCAATCCGCTGGCGCTGGTGATCCAGCACAACGGCACCAAGCTGGAGACCATGGTGGTGTCGCCCCGCATGGCCCAGCTGCACGAGCTGATGCCTTTCAAGGCGCCGCCCGACATGAGCAAGTACGTGCTCTCGCCCATGCCCGGCCTGCTGGTCGAGGTGGCCGTTCAACCGGGCCAGAAAGTGCAGGCCGGCGAGCGCGTGGCCGTGATCGAAGCCATGAAGATGGAGAACGTGCTGTTTGCCGCCGCCGACGGCGTGGTCGGCAAGGTGCTGGCCGCCAAGGGCGACTCGCTGGTGGTGGACCAGGCCATTGTGGAGTTTGCGTGATGAGCCGCCCCTTCAAGGTCTTGGGCATCCAGCAGATCGCCATCGGCGGCCCCGACAAGACCCGCCTGCAAAAGCTGTGGGTGGACATGCTGGGCCTGGAAGTCACGGGCACCTTCAGAAGCGAACGCGAGAACGTGGACGAGGACATCTGTGCCATCGGCAGCGGCCCGTTCAAGGTCGAGGTCGATCTGATGCAGCCGCTGGACCCCGACAAAAAACCGGCGGTGCACACCACACCGCTCAACCACATCGGCCTGTGGATCGACGACCTGCCCACGGCGGTGGAGTGGCTCACCGCGCAGGGCGTGCGGTTTGCGCCCGGCGGTATCCGCAAGGGTGCGGCGGGTTTCGACATCACCTTCCTGCACCCCAAGGCCAGCGACGAATTCCCCATCGCCGGCGAGGGTGTGCTGGTGGAGCTGGTGCAGGCCCCGCCCGAGGTGGTGGCGGCCTTTGCGGCCCTGCGGTAAGCGGGCTGTCAGGTCTGGTAAGACCCCGTACCTGGCGGGGGTGGCGGCGTTATAGTTTGCGAAATTTCACAATCTACCGGCGGCGCCGCCCACGAGGCAGTTCCGTTGGCTTGTGCTGCCGCACGACAACGGGGACACGATGACCGCAAACCACGAAAAACTGGGTATCTGGCGACTGGGCATTCTGCTGGCCCGCAAGGCGCGTTTCCCGGTCAAGCTCGGCGGCATGGCGACCGTGCTGCTGGTACCCTTGCTGGTGGTGGCGGTGCTGCTGGTGCTGCGCGAAAACCGCGAGATAGCGACCACCCAGGCCGAGATCGAAGGCGTGCTCAACATCCGCCCGGCCATGGAAGTGTTGAGCCTGGTGCAGAAGCACCGTGGGCAAACCAATGTGCTGCTGTCGGGCAACGCCGGCGTGGCGGCCGACCTGGCCCAGACCGGCGAACAGCTGGCGCGCGCGCGCGCCGCACTCGACCAGCGCGTGGCCAGCAACCAGGCCTTCAACCTCCAGGGGCCCTGGCGCGGGCTCAGCGACCGGCTGCAGCGTTTGCCGACCGAGAGTCGTGCCGGCACCGTGGCCGCCAGCTTCGCCTTGCACACCGCGCTGGTGGCCGATTTGCGGCGCTTCATCTACAGCACGGCCGACGCGTCCCAGCTGCTGTTCGACCCGGTGCCACAAACCTACCTGCTGATGGACAACGTGGTGGTGCGCACCATCCCGCTGACCGAGCTGCTGGGGCAGATGCGGGGCGCGGGCGCCGGCTTGCTGGCCAGGAGCGAGCCCGACCTGGCGGGCGCGGCCGGCATGCGCCTGCGCGCGCAGCAGCTGGGTGACATGCTGGCAGATCAACAACAAGGGCTGGACCTGCTGACCAAGGCCGGCATGACAGGCCTGGCCATCGATGGCGCGATGGCCACCGCCAAGGGCTTTGGCGAACTGGCGCTGGCGCGTTTCGCCCCGGATGCGGCCGGTGGCGAATCGGCCGCGTTTTTTGCCGCCGGCACCCAGGCCATCGAGCAGGTGCTCAAGGTGCAGGCTTCGATGATGGAAAGCCTGCAGGCCCAGTTGGCGGCGCGCGAGCAGGCCTTGTTGACCGAACGCCTGTTCCTGATCGTGCTCATGGTGCTGGGTTTTGTGGTGCTGCTCTACACCGTCATCAGCGTCTACCGCAGCTTCATGATCGACCTGCAGCGCCTGGGCTACGCCATGAACGAGCTGGCCAGCGGCAACCTGCGCGTGGCCGCTTCGGTGCGGGCCAAAGATGAAATTGGCGACCTGGCCCTGCTGCTGCAGAAGATGATCGCCAACGTGTCGTCCATGGTCGCGGCGGTGGGCAGCGACGCGGCGCTGGTGGCCCACGCCGGCCAGCAGCTGGTGTTGGGCAACCGGCAGCTTTCGGAGCGCACCGAACAGCAGGCGGCCAACCTGGAGCAGACCTCGGCCAGCGTGCAGGAGCTGGCCTCCACCGTGCAGCAGAACGCCGGCACGGCCCTGGAGGTGGACCGCCAGGCCGCCGAGGTGCGCAGCGTGGCCGAATCGGGCGCGAAGTCGATGTCGGCCGCGGTGCAGTCGGTCGAAGCCATCCAGCAGAGCGCGCACCGCATGAACGAGATCATCAGTGTCATCGACGGACTGGCCTTCCAGACCAACATCCTGGCGCTCAACGCCGCCGTGGAAGCGGCGCGCGCGGGCGAGGCCGGCCGGGGCTTTGCGGTGGTGGCCAGCGAGGTGCGATCGCTGGCCCAGCGCTCGGGCGAAAGCGCGCGCGAGATCCGCAACCTGATCCAGACCTCGTCCTCGCAGGTCGAGACCAGCGTCGGCCAGATCCGCAAGGCGGGCGAGGGCATGACACAGATTCTGGGCGGCACACGCGGCGTGTCCACCAACATCTCGGTGATCTCCACCGCCAGCTCGGAGCAGAACACCAGCGTGCAGGAAATTTCCACCGCGGTGAAGCAGCTCGACGACATCACCCAGCGCAACGCGCAGATGGTGGAGGTGGCGGTGCGGCAGTCGGAGAGCCTGGAAACCCGGGCCGCCTCCCTGTCCTCGGCCATCAACAGCTTCAAGCTGTTGCAGGGCGTGGCCGAGGAGGCCATGGCGTTGGTGGAGCGCGCTTACGCGCACCGGCGCGGCGCGGGCTCGCTGGAGAGCTACCTGCGCAGCCTGACCGACCGCGCCAGCGGCTTCTTCGACCGCGACATGTACGTGTTTGCGCTCACGGCCGATGGCACCTACGTCGCCTTTGGCGGCAACCCGGCCAAGGTCGGCACGCGGGTGCAGGACGTGCCCGGCATCGACGGCAACGCGCTGATCGCCGGCATCGTGCGCCAGGCCGAAGAAGGCCCGGGCTGGGTCGAGTACGACATCGTCAACCCGGTCTCGGGCCGGGTGCAGAGCAAGATGTCCTACGTGGTCAAGGTGGACGACGTCTACATCGGCTGCGGCGTCTACAAGACCTTGGCTTGACGCCTGCCTGACGGTCAGGCCGGCAATGGCGGCGCGACGGTGTCGGTGAGCTGTGGCACCGGCACCGGGCGGCTGAACAGGTAGCCCTGAAAGGCCGTGCAGCCCTGCTCCAGCAGGAAGGCGCGCTGGGCCTGTGTTTCCACCCCTTCGGCCACCACGGACAGCCCCAGGCTCTTGGCCAGCGACAGGATGGTGCAGGCGATGGCCGCGTCGTTGGGGTCGTTGAGCACGTCGCGCACAAAGGACTGGTCGATCTTGAGCTGGTCCAGCGGCAGGCGCTTGAGATTACTCAGGCTGGAGTAGCCGGTGCCGAAATCGTCGAGCGAAAAACGCACGCCGATCAGGCGCAGGGTGCTCATCTTCTCGATCGTCTCCTCGATGTCGCTGTGCAGCATGCTTTCGGTCAGCTCCAGGCGCAGCAGGTGCGCGTTGGCGCCGGTGGACTGGATGGCAAACATGATCTGCTGCACAAAGTCGGCATCGCGGAACTGCCGCGCGCTGACGTTCACCGCCACCGTCCAGTGGCTGCGCTGCGGGTTGGTCTGCCAGGCCGCCAGCTGGCGGCAGGCGTTGGTCAGCACCCACTGGCCCAGGGGCTGGATCAGGCCGCTCTGCTCGGCCAGCGGAATGAAAACGGCCGGTGAAATCATGCCGCGTTCAGGGTGGGGCCAGCGCAGCAGCGCCTCCACACCCATGACCTGGCTGTCGGCGTTGACGATGGGCTGGTAGAACACCTGGAAGGCCATCGCCTCCAGGGACTGGCGCAGGTCGCGCAGCAGCGTGGCACGGGCATTGACTTCTTCTTGCAGCGCCGGATCGAAAAAGGCCAGGCGGTTGCGGCCGGCCGCCTTGGCGCGGTAGAGGGCCATGTCGGCCTGCTTGAGCAGCTCGTCCCCGTACTCGTCGGCGCGGTGGAACATGACCACGCCGATGCTGGCCGTTGAATCCACCTGCAGGCCGTTGAAGTGGTAGCGCTCGGCCAGCACCTCGCGCACCTTTTCGCCCAGGTCGCCCGCGCGTGCGGTGGCCATGGTGGTGTCGGCGCCCAGGCCGCCCAGCACCAGCACGAATTCGTCGCCGCCCAGGCGGGCCACGGTGTCGGTCTGGCGCACACAACGCTGCAGCCGCATGGCCACCTGGCGCAACAGCTCGTCGCCCTGGTAGTGGCCCAGCGTGTCGTTGACCTCCGTGAAGTGGTCGAGGTCGAGGAGCACCAGGGCGCCGTTTTCGCCGCTGCGCGAGGCGTTCATGAGCGCCAGGTTGAGGCGCTCGGCCATCAGCCGCCGGTTGGGCAGGCCGGTCAGGGCGTCGAAGAAGGCCATGCGCTGGGCCTCGTCCTCGGCGCGCTTGCGTTCGGTGATGTCGGCCCGGATGGCGATGTACTGCTCGGGAATGCCGTCTGCGCCCACAAACGGCACGATGGTGGTGTGCACCCAGTAGAGGGAGCCGTCCTTGGCGCGGTTGCAGATCTCGCCGTTCCACACCTCGCCGCGGGAGATGGTGAACCACAGCTCGTTGAAGAAGGCCTTGGAATGGTGGCCCGAGTTGATCAGCTGGTGGGTGCGGCCAATGAGCTCGCTGCGCGGGTACTTGGAGATGCTGCAGAACTTGTCGTTGACCCGGGTGATGACACCGTTGGCGTCGGTCACGGCCACGATGGCATGGGCGTCCAGCGCCGCCTTGAGCTCGGTGATCTCGCGCATCGAATCCAGCAGCCGCTTCTGTGTCTGTTCGTTTTCGGTGACGTCCTTGACGATGGCGACGGTGCCCACGATTTCGCCACTGTCCGCGCGCTGCGGCACCATCCTGGCCTGCACATGCACCTCGCGGCCGCGGAAGTTGACAAAGCCCACGTCGAACTCGACATCGCTGCCGGCGAGCGCCGCCTCGATGTGCGGGCGGGCGTGGTTCATCAGGGCCTCGGGCAGCACGTCCGACATGCGTGCGCCGATCAGGTCGCTCACCGGGCGGCCCAGGTTGTTGGCGTGCACCGCGTTGACGTAGCGGTAGTGCAGGTCGGCGTCGATCTGCGAGACGCCCACCGGGATGTTGTTGAGCACGGTGTCGAGCTGGCGCTCCTGCTGCCGGATGCGGCGCTCCGAGCGGGCGAGCCGGGCGTAGGGTTCGCGCACCGCCACCTGGAAGGTCACGTGGTAGATGATGCCAAAGGCCACCACCTTGTAGAGGTGGCCAAAGATGTTGAGGAAGTCCGACGGCGCGGCATAGCCGGTGAAGGCCAGCTCGCCCACGCCCATGACAAAACAGGCGGTGCCAAGCCACAGCGCATGGCTGCGCGGCTCATGCCGGCTTTGCTGGAACAGCCAGGCGGCGGCCAGCAGGTTGGCCGCACACAACACGTATTCGTAGCGGACCTTGAGGG
This sequence comes from Hydrogenophaga sp., assembly GCA_030696525.1. GTDB lineage: Bacteria > Pseudomonadota > Gammaproteobacteria > Burkholderiales > Burkholderiaceae_C > Hydrogenophaga. The sequence continues at coordinate 7,132 of JAUYSB010000015.1, forward strand.
GCGTCAGGCCCTGCCCCGGCACAAAGGTCTCGGGCAAGGCGTCGAGGTGGAAGCTGCCGACCCAGGTCAGCACCAGCACGGTGAGCGCACCCAACAACAGCCACAGTTCCTTGCTGCCCCCCACGCGCACCCGCGCAGCCAGCCACCAGACGGTCAGCACCTCGAAGCTGCGCGCCATGAGCCAGAAAAAGATGGCCTTGGGCGTGCTCGACGGGCTGAGCAGTGCGGGCATGCCGTCGTAGGACAGGGCGTGCATCACGTCGGCGCCGGCCACCACGGTGAAGCCGTAGATCAGCCCTTTGGACAGGTGGGCGTAGGCCTCGTCGCGGGTGTACCAGGCGATGGAGACCACCAGCAGCGAGACGATGACCGAAAACAGCTCCAGCAGCAGGTGCGCCGAGAGCATCTGGCCATGCCCCTGGCCGAACAGGGCGAACGGCGGCAAGGCGCTGGCGGCGGCCAGCAGCAGCACGGCCGTCACGCAGATGGCAGCGGCCCAGCGCCGCTGGCGCTGCAGCCCGGCCACCGATGGGGTGGGGTGGGGAAGGCTTGTCATGTCGCGTGGGTGTGCGCAAGGCGCAGCCCGCTCTCAGGCGGGTGTGGCGCTCAGAAGGATTCCCAGTCGCCGCCGGCGTCGGGCTTGGAGACACCGACGCGGGGCGCGGCGGCAGCGGCACGCGGTGCCGGCATGGACTGGGGCGCGGCCGCCTGGCGTGTGGGCGCCTTCTGGCTCAGCGCCGTGGGCGCGGGTTTGCGGGGAGCCGGTGCCGGCGCCGGCGCGCGCGGGCGGGGTGTGGGCCGGGCGCTGGCCACGTCGCCGTTGACCTTGAACACGGCCACGGTCTGCACCAGGTCGTCGGCCTGGGTGCGCAGGCTGCTGGCCGCCGCCGCCATCTCTTCCACCAGTGC
>JAUYSB010000090.1 GCA_030696525.1 Hydrogenophaga sp.
GCCGGTTCCTGCCGAACCTGCAATACCGCCGTTTCTGGGTCGAGAGCGAAAACCGCTGGGTTCGCCTGCGCGTGTCGGGTGCTGCCCTGCGCCTGATCGACAAGAACGGTATCGACGCTGTGCTGGCCGACATGCGCGCCAACGGCCAAGCTTAAGGAGCACACACCATGGCAACCAAAGGCGGACGCGAAAAGATCAAGCTGGAATCCACTGCGGGTACCGGCCACTTCTACACCACCTCCAAAAACAAAAAGACCACGCCGGACAAGATGCTGATCAAGAAATTTGATCCGGTTGCCCGCAAGCACGTGGACTACAAGGAAATCAAGCTCAAGTAATTGAGCCTGACCCAACAAAAAACCCGCTGTTTTCACAGCGGGTTTTTTGTTGTCTGTTGCACGGTCTAAGAACTTGTCCGGAGACCGTGCTTCAACCCAGTGACACCGTGGATCTGGCTCTGCCAGTCCACCGGTGTCGCCCCTTGAGGGGGATGCGGCTACACGAAGTGAGCAAGCGACGGGGTGGGCTCAAGCGTGGGCCGAACGCAGCTTGATGGAGAACTCGCGCAGGGCGGCGATGCCGCTGTCCTCGGCGCGTTTGCACCAGGCTTGCAGGTCCAGGGCCAACTGGTCGCGCGAGGCGTTGGTGCTGGACCACAGGGCGCGCAGTTCCTCGCGCATGGCGTGCATCTTTGCCAGCACGGGCGAGGCGGCGATGGCCTGCTCCACCTGCGGCTTCACTTCGGCCGGCACCTTGTCGTCGTCGCGGTGCAGCCAGCGGCGGGCGGCGTCCAGGGCCGACGAGTCAAAACGCTTGGCCTGCAAGGCTTCCAGCTCGTGGCGGGCGGCAGCGCGCATTTCGCGGGCGTAGCGGGCCATCACCTCGTAGCGGTTGGCGATGATGGCTTCCAGCGTCTTGGCGTCGGCCACGGGCTTGACTTCGCCCAGCACCAGCTGCGGCGCGATTTTCTTGACCCGGGCCAGGCCCATGGACTGCAGCACGCTGATGTAGAGCCAGCCGATGTCGAATTCGAACGGCTTGACCGACAGCTTGGCCGAGGTGGGGTAGGTGTGGTGGTTGTTGTGCAGCTCTTCGCCACCGATCAGGATGCCCCAGGGCGACACGTTGGTGCTGGCGTCGGCCGCTTCGAAGTTGCGGTAACCCCACCAGTGGCCAATGCCGTTGATGATGCCGGCGGCTGTGATGGGGATCCAGACCATCTGGATGGCCCAGACGCTGACGCCAGCCACACCAAACAGCAGCACGTTGATGATCAGCATCAGGCTCACACCCAGGCGCGAGCGGCCGGTGTAGATGTGCTTTTCGACCCAGTCGTTCGGCGTGTTGTGGCCGTAGCGCTCCAGGGTGTCCTGGTTCTTGGCTTCGGCACGGTACAGCTCGCTGCCTTCAAAAAACACCTTTTTGATGCCGAACACCACGGGGGAGTGCGGGTCGCCTTCGTGTTCGCACTTGGCGTGGTGTTTGCGGTGGATGGCGGTCCACTCCTTGGTCACCATGCCGGTGGTCATCCACAGCCAGAAGCGGAAGAAGTGCGACGGGATGGGGTGCAGGTCCAGCGAGCGGTGAGCCGAGTGGCGGTGCAGGTAAATGGTGACGCTGGCAATCGTGATGTGGGTGAACAGCAGGGTCACCAGAACGACCTGCCACCCAGTGGCGCCGGTCAGGCCGTTGGACAAGAAATTCAGCAGCATGTCCAGGCCGGTATCAAAAACGGTCATCGTGTTCCTTCTAGAACGGGGTCAGGGGGCCCGGTTCGCAGAATCCGGACAACTCCCGATTTTAGGGTGGGCAGCGTTTTTCACCAAGTGCTGCGGTGCAGCACGAGGTGATTTTCTGCTCTATTTGCCAAAAATGCGCTCGATTTGACGCAAATCAAGGGGTGTTCAGGCTTTCTTTTCCCACACGGCGGCAAAAAAGCCGTCGCTGCCATGCCGGTGGGGCCACAGACGCAACTGTCCGTGGCTGCACAGCTTGTCGGCATCCGTCACCTGGCCTCGGGCCAAGCATTCGGCGGCGTCCAGGGGCACAAAGTCGGGGTGGGCCTGGCCAAACGCCGCCGCCACCGCCTCGTTTTCGTCCGGCAGCAGGCTGCAGGTGGCGTACACCAGCCGGCCGCCGGGTTTGAGCAGGCGCGCTGCGCTGGCAAGGATGGCGGTTTGCAGCTTCACCAACTCGGCCACGGTGGCCGGGGTCTGGCGCCATTTCAGGTCGGGGTGGCGGCGCAGGGTGCCCAGGCCGGAGCAGGGCGCGTCCACCAACACGCGGTCGATCTTGCCGGCCAGGCGCTTGATGCGCTCGTCGCGTTCGTGGGCAATGGCCACCGGGTGCACATTGCTCAGGTCGCTGCGGGCCAGGCGGGGCTTGATGGCGTCGAGCCGGTGTGCCGATGTGTCGAAGGCGTAGAGCCGGCCGCTGTTGCGCATGGCAGCGCCAATGGCCAGTGTCTTGCCGCCGGCGCCGGCGCAGAAATCCACCACCATTTCGCCGCGCTTGGGCTCCAGCAGCAGGGTCAGCAGTTGTGAACCTTCGTCCTGCACCTCCACGTCACCCTGGGTGAACAGCGGCAGTTTGGCCAGCGATGGCTTGCCTTCCACCCGGATGCCCATGGGCGAATACGGGGTGGCCCGGGCGTGTATGCCCGCCTTCTTCAGCGCTTCGAGCACCGCCGGCCGTTTGGCCTTGAGGGCGTTCACGCGCAGGTCCAGCGGCGCCACGTCGTTCAGGCTGTTCACCAGGGCGTCAAATTCAGCGCCCAGTTGGGCTTGCAGGGCTGTGGCGAGCCACTCGGGCAGGTTGTGGCGGTGCGGGGCCATCAGGTCGGCGTCCTGCACGGCCAGGCAGTGGTCCAGCCAGGTTTTCTCCTGATCGGTGAGCGCGCTTTTGAGAAAGTCGCGGTCGCCGGGAAAACCCAGCACGGCCAGGCGCCGCCACTTGGAGCCACTGCCCGAGCGGGCCAGCCACTCCAGGCGCAGCCGCTGGCGCAGCACGGCAAACACGGTGTCGGACAAGGTGGCGCGCTCGCGCGGGCCCAGGGATTTGTTCTCGCGGAAATGGCGCGCCACCACCGCGTCGGCGGGGTGGTCGAACTTGAAGACTTTTTCGATCAGGCTGGCGCTTTCGTCCAGCAAAGCTTTTGGATGCATGGGCCGTATTGTCCCACCGGGGATAATCAGAGGCTATGTCCGAAATCGCCCAACAGGTGAAGCGTCGCCGCACCTTCGCCATCATTTCCCACCCCGACGCCGGTAAAACCACCCTGACCGAGAAGCTGCTGCTGTTCTCGGGCGCCATCAACATCGCCGGGTCCGTCAAGGCCCGCAAGGCCGCGCGCCACGCCACCTCCGACTGGATGGAGATCGAGAAGCAGCGCGGCATTTCGGTGGCATCGTCGGTGATGCAGATGGAGTACCGCGACTGCGTCATCAACCTGCTGGACACCCCGGGCCACCAGGACTTTTCGGAAGACACCTACCGCGTGCTGACCGCCGTGGACGCGGCCCTGATGGTGATCGACGCCGGCAACGGCGTGGAGCCGCAGACGCGGCGCCTGCTGCAGGTCTGCCGCGCGCGCAACACGCCCATCCTGACCTTTGTGAACAAGATGGACCGCGAGGTGCAGCAGCCGCTGGACCTGATGGACGAGATCGAGCGCGAGCTGGGCATGACGGTTGTGCCCTTCACCTGGCCGGTGGGCATGGGCAAAACCTTCCGCGGCGTGTACGACCGCCGCACCGACCAGATGCGCGTGTTTGCCGCCGGTGAAGACAAACGCGGCGGCGAAGAAGAGGTGCTGGCCGGCCTGGACAACCCCGAGAGTCTCAAGCGCTTCGGCAGCGAATTCGAGCAGGCGCGCGACGAGCTGGAGCTGGTGGCCGGCGCCTCGCCTGCTTTCGATGAAGCCGAATTCCTGAACGGCAAACAAACGCCCATGCTGTTCGGCTCGGCCGTCAACAACTTCGGCGTGCGCGAGGTGCTGGACGCCCTGGTGGACCTGGCGCCGCCGCCGTCCGAGCGCCCCGCCATCCAGCGCGTGGTCAAGCCCGAGGAGCCCAAGTTCAGCGGCGTGGTGTTCAAGATCCAGGCCAACATGGACCCGGCGCACCGCGACCGCATTGCCTTTGTGCGCGTGGCCAGCGGCCATTTCGAGCGCGGCATGAAACTCAAGGTGGTGCGCAGCGGCAAAGAGCTGCGGCCCAACACCGTGGTGTCCTTCCTGTCGCAGCGGCGCGAGTTGCTGGACGAAGCCTTTGCCGGCGACATCATCGGCATCCCCAACCACGGCGTGCTGCAACTCGGCGACACGCTGACCGAAGGCGAACAACTGCAGTT
>JAUYSB010000216.1 GCA_030696525.1 Hydrogenophaga sp.
CCTGCTCTTTGAGCGTGGGGATGTTGATGCCCTTGATGCGGGCCGGTGCGGTCACGCCGATGCCCTTCATCTTGCCGGCTTCGATGTACTGCTGGAACTCGCTGAAGCCACTGCCGCCTACGGTGACGTTGCCACCCAGGATGGCCGCCGTGGCCTCACCGCCCCCACGGAAAGGCACGTAGTTGATCTTGGACGCATCAACACCGGCTTCGCGGGCGATCATGGCCGCAGCGATGTGCTCGGTGGAGCCTCGCGAGCCGCCGCCCCACTTGACGCTGCCGGGGTCCTTCTTCATCTGGGCAACCACATCGGCCATGGTCTTGAAGGGCGAGTTTTCGGGCAGCACGAACACGTTGTATTCGGTGGTCAGGCGCGCAATCGGCGTGACCTGGGTGATGGACACCGGCGGCTTGCCGGTGATGATGCCGCCGAGCATCACGGCGCCCATCACCATCACGGCGTTGGGGTCGCCCTTGCTGGCGTTGAAGAACTGCGCCAGGCCGATGGCGCCGGCCGCGCCGCCCTTGTTCTCGAAGGTCACGGAAGACGCCACACCCGCGTCCTGCAAGGCCTTGCCCAGCGCGCGGCCGGTGGAATCCCAGCCGCCGCCCGGGTTGGCGGGAATCATCATCTTCATGTTGGCGGCGGCCCAGGCCGACATGGGCAGGGCACCGCTGGCGGCCAGAGCGGCCAAGGACTTGAGGAAGGTGTCGCGACGCATGGAAGTCTCCTGTTGTGGTTTCGGACAGCCGTGATGGTGGCGGCGCTGGCTGTCAGTCCACTGTCTGCCACCTCGGTGAAAACCCTAGGTCGGCACCTGGGGCTGCGGCCACCCCGGCCGCGCTGGTATGGTTGCCGCATGAAGTTGCTGCTGGTCGAAGACAACCCCACCATGCGCGCCACGCTGCAGCGCGCGCTGGAACGCCAGGGCATGACGGTGTTCACTTGCGACGACGGGTTGCAGGCGCTGGCGCAGTGGCGCAGCAGCCGGCCCGACGCCGTGTTGCTGGACCTGAGCCTGCCCGGCCAGGACGGTCTGGAGGTGCTGGCGCAGGCGCGCGCGGCCGGGCTGCGCACGCCGGTCATCATCCTCACCGCGCGCGGCACGGTGGGCGACCGCATCCTGGGCCTCAACACCGGGGCCGACGACTACCTGGCCAAACCGTTTGACCTCGACGAGCTGGAGGCCCGCGTGCGCGCCCTGGTGCGCCGCGCTGGCGGCAGCCCGGCCGAACCCGCCGCGCCGCCGGCCCGCGTGGGCGGGCTGTATGTGGACACCGGCAGCGGCGCCGTCTACCACCACGACCAGCCGCTGGAGCTGGCGCCGCGCGAGCTGGCCCTGCTGCGTGCCCTGCTGGCCCGGCCCGGCCAGGCCATCACCAAGGAAAAGCTGTTCGAGCTGGTCTTCCCCGGTGAAAGCGATGTGCAGTACGAAGCCATCGAGGTGGTGGTCTACCGCCTGCGCAAGAAGATCGCCGACACCGGCGTGTCACTGGTCACACTGCGTGGGCTGGGCTATCTGCTCAAGGCGCCGGCATGAATGGCGTGAACCGCTTGGTGCGCTGGTGGCAAGCGCGCTCGCTGCGCAGCCAGCTCATGCTGGGCATCCTGGTGCCGGTGCTGCTGCTGGTGATCTTCAACAGCGCGGTGCTGTACCGCCAGGCCTTGCGCGCTGCCGACACCGCCTACGACCGCACCCTGCTGGCCACCGCCAAGTCCATCAGCGAACAGCTGCAGCTGGTGGGAGAAGGCGAGCAGGCCCGCGTGCGTGCCACCCTGCCCTACTCGGCGCTGGAGCCCTTCGAGGCCGACAACCGCAGCCGCCTGTACTACCGGGTCAGCGGTTTCCAGGGCGAAATGGTGTCGGGCTTTGAAGACCTGCCGCTGTGGCGCGGCGAGCTGCCCACCAAAAGCCTGTACGCCGCGCTGGTGGATTTTTACGACGGCGAGTACCGCGGCGAAGCCGTGCGCGTAGCCGTGTTGCTGCAGCCCGTGGCCGGGCCGGGCGGGCAAGGCATGGCCACCATCCAGGTGGCCGAAACGCTGGAGCTGCGCGAAACGCTGGCGCGCCAGATGCTGGTGGACACGCTCTGGCGCCAGGCCCTGCTGCTGGCCGTGATCGCCGGCGTGGTGGTGCTGGTGGTGCAGCGCGCCACGCGCCCGGTGCGCCGACTGAGTGCGGCGCTGGCGGCGCGCCAGGACAGCGACCTCACGCCGCTGCAAGCCGATCAGGCCCCGCGCGAGGTGCGCCCGCTGATCGAGGCCACCAACCAGCACATGGGCCGCCTGGCCCACCTGCTCAACCACCAGAAGCGTTTTGTGCGCGACACCGCCCACCAGCTGCGCACGCCGCTGGCGGTGCTCAAGACCCAAGTGCAGTCGGCGCGGCGCGGCGATGTGGACCCGCTGGTGGCGCTGGGCGAGATCGAGCACACGGTCAACCGCGCCACCGAACTGGCCAACCAGATGCTGTCGCTGGCCAAGGTGGAGCAGTTGCGCCAGCAGGACGACGCGCCGGTGCTCGACTGGGCCGAGGTGGTGCGCGCCGTGGCGCTGGACCTGGCGCCCCTGATTGCCGAGCGGCAGCTGGACTTTTCGCTCGACACCCAGCCGGCGCCGGTGCGCGCCCACGAATGGGCGCTGCGCGAGCTGGTGCGCAACCTGCTGCACAACGCCATCAAACACATCCCGCCCGACGCCACCCTGGCCGTGCGCCTGGTGTGCGACGAGCGCACGGCCGCGCTCACCATCGCCGACAGCGGCCCCGGCATACCGGCCGCACTGCGCGCCCACCTGTTCGAGCCCTTCGCCCGCCACCAGCACGAAGGCGCCCTGCCCGGCGGCAGTGGCCTGGGTCTGGCCATCTGCCAGGAAATCACCCGTTCGCTGGGCGGCGAGATCGCCCTGGACAACCGCGCACACCACGGCCAGGTGGCGGGGCTGGACGCCACCGTCCGCCTGCCACTGGCGGTCACGCCATGACCCAATGACCACATGACGCCATGACACAACACCGCCACGCCGCTCCGGACCCTGGCGCACGCCTGCGCCTGGACAAATGGCTGTGGGCGGCCCGCTTCTTCAAAACCCGCGCACTGGCGGTGGAGGCGATCGAGAAACACCGCGTGCGCGTCAACGGCGCCCACACCAAACCGGCGCGCGAGGTGCGCGCGGGCGATGAACTGGAAATCGCCCAGGGGCCTGTGCTGCGGACGGTGAGGGTCCTGGGCATCAGCGCCCTGCGCGGGCCGGCGCCCCAGGCCGCGCTGCTCTACAGCGAAACCGAGGCCTCGGTGGCGCTGCGCCTGGCCCAGGCCGAACGCCGCCGGCTGGCGCCCGAGCCGGCACTCGCCTTGACGCAGGGCCGCCCCACCAAACGGCAACGGCGCGACATGGACGCCCTGCACGCGCCGGACGACGGCACCGTGCCCGAGTGGAACGAGCGCTGGAGCGCCAGCCTGCCGCCCGGTGACACCCGGCAGTGATCAGGGCCTTTAGCGGCGCGGTTTTGCCCTTGAATTGTTAAACTGACACGCTCAGAACCTGCAAATCGCGGCCCCCGACCGCTCCCCAACACAAACCGACGTGGTTCTGCCCAACCCACCCACAGGCCCCGGCAACGCAACGGACGCCACCGACCCGGAAGCCGCCCGGCTGGCCGCCTTGCGCGCCTACGGCGTGCTCGACACCGCCCCCGACGACGCGCTGGACGAGCTGACCCGGCTGGCCACCAGCCTGTTCCAGGTGCCGGTGGCGCTGGTGTCGCTGGTGGACGAACACCGCCAGTGGTTCAAGTCGCGCGTGGGCCTGGACATGACGGAGACGCCGCGCGAGCAGGCGTTCTGCGCGCACGCCATCCGGGGCAGCGAGGTGATGGTGGTCGAGGACGCGCACGCCGACCCGCGCTTCCAGGCCAACCCGCTGGTGACCGGGGCGCCCGGCATCCGCTTCTACGCCGGCGCGCCGCTGGTCACGCCTGCCGGCCAGGCCGTGGGCACGCTGTGCGTGATCGACTCCCTGCCGCGCCAGTTCAGCACCCGCGAGCGCGAGGCCCTGCGGGTGCTGTCGCACCAGGTGATGGCACAACTGGAGCTGCAGCGCCAGAACCGCCTGCTCCAGGAGCGCGAAACCCGCTTGGAGCTGGTGCTCAAGGGCGCCAACGACGGTTGGTGGGACTGGGACCTGCGCACCGGCGAGCGCCACAACTCCGACCGCGGCTGGACCATGCTGGGCTACGGCGACGACGAAATGCCAGCCCAACGGGGTGACTGGGAGTCGCTGATCCACCCCGACGACCGCGCGCCGGTGGCCGCGAGTTTCCAGGCCGCCATCCGCAGCCGCGACACGCACTACCAGGCCGAATTCCGCATCCGCCACAAAGATGGCCACTACCTGCCGGTGCTCTCGCGCGGCCACATCCTGCGCGACGCCAACGGCCGCGCGGTGCGGCTCTCGGGCACCAACACCGACCTCAGCGAAACACGCCGCATCGAGCGCGAACGCCGGGCCACCCAGGCCAACTACGAACTGCTGTTCAACAGCAGCCTCGACGGCATGCTGCAGACGCGCCCGGGCGGCGAAGTGCTGTCGGCCAACCCGGCGGCCTGTCATATGCTGGGGCGCAGCGCCGCTGAGATCTGTGCGACGCCGCGCGGAGCCATGCTGGACCTGAACGACCCGCGCCTGCCGCCCATGTTGCAGGAGCGCGCGCGCACCGGTGGCGCGCGTGGCGTGGTGACGATGTTGCGCGCCAGCGGCGAACGCTTCGAGGTCGAGGCCAGCTCGGTGCTCTACCAGGACGAAGACGGCCAGCCCATGGGCAGCTTCGTGTTCCGCGACATCAGCGAACGCGAGCAGTGGGCGCTCAAACTCAAGCAGAGCCTGGACCTGCTCAACAACCTGGCGCGCCGCGTGCCGGGCGTGCTCTACCAGTACCAGCGCCATCCTGATGGCCGCATCACCATGCCTTTTGCCAGCGAGGGCATCTGGGACATGTGGGAGCACCGGCCCGAGGACGTGCGCGAACAGGCCAGCGTGCTGATGGCCCGCGTGCACCCCGAGGACCGCGACGCCTTCCAGGTCTCCATCGGCCTGTCGGCCGAGCAGCTCACGCCCTGGCACCACGAGTTTCGCGTGCTGCTGCCGCAGCAGGGCTTGCGCTGGCGCCTGGGTGACGCCATGCCCGAGCGGCTGGCCGATGGCAGCGTGTTGTGGCACGGCTTCATCTCCGACATCAGCGAGCGCAAATCCAACGAGGAGCACACCCACCGCCTGGCCTACTTCGATGCGCTGACCGGCCTGCCCAACCGGCGCATGCTGGTCGAGCGCATCACCCACGCCCTGGGTTCGGCGCAACGCACCGGCCAGTTCGGCGCGCTGATGTTCCTGGACCTCGACCACTTCAAGCACATCAACGATGCGCGCGGCCATTCGGTGGGCGACGCGCTGCTGCAGCAGGTGGCCCAACGCCTGGCCGAGATGCTGCGCGGCGAGGACACCGTGGCGCGCCTGGGTGGCGACGAGTTTGTGGTGCTCATCAGTGACCTGGGCACCCACGCCGACAGCGCGGCGCGCGGCGCCATGGCGGTGGCCGAAAAGGTGCGCGCCGAACTCGACCGCCCGCACGACATCGAGGGTTCGCGCTACTCCACCACCGGCAGCATCGGGCTGACGCTGTTCCCGCGCCACGGCACCGCGGTGGACGACCTGCTGCGCGAGGCCGACACCGCCATGTACCGGGCCAAGGGCAGTGGGCGCAACCGCACGGCGTTTTTCCAGGTCGAGATGCAGGCCGAGGTCGAAGAGCGGCTGGCCATCGAGCAGGATCTCAAGGTCGCGCTGCAGCAAGGGCAGTTCGAAGCGCACGCACAGTCACAGGTGGATGCCAGCGGCCGCGAGTGTGGCGCCGAACTGCTGCTGCGCTGGAAGCACCCGGTGCGCGGCCTGGTCTCGCCCATGGCGTTCATTCCGGTGGCCGAAGCCAACGGCCTCATCGTGCCGCTGGGCCAGTGGGTGTTGTTGCAGGCCTGTGTCAGCCTGGCGCGCCTGCATGCCGCCGGCATACAGAAGACGCTGTCGGTCAACGTCAGCCCGAGGCAGTTTCGCGCCGACGACTTTGTGGCGCAGGTGCGCCAGACCCTGGAGGACACCGGTGCGCCCGCGCATGCGCTGGTGTTCGAGGTGACCGAAGGCCTGCTGATCGACCATGTGGACGACACCGTGGCCCGCATGGCCGAACTGGTGGCCATGGGCATCCGTTTCTCCATTGATGACTTCGGCACTGGCTACTCCAGCATGACCTACCTGCAGCGCCTGCCGCTGTACGAACTCAAGATCGACAAGGGGTTCGTGCACGACGTGCCCGGCGGTGCCGGCAACGCCGCCATCGTGCGCGCCATCCTGTCCATGGCCAGCCACCTCAGGCTGCGGGTGGTGGCCGAGGGCGTGGAAACGGCGGGCCAGGCCGAGTTCCTGTGCGCCAGCGGCTGCGAGGCCTTGCAGGGCTACCACTTTGCCCGCCCCGTGCCCCTGGCCCAGTGGCTGCAGGCGGCCTTGGCCGCTGCGGGCCAGGCGCAAGCGCACGCCCACCCCGCCCCCGGCCTGGCGCCTTGAAACCGCGCTGCGGCGGGCAGCGGCAAACGGTGCCCCAGCGCCGCCGCGAAACCTTCATGTAACCATTTTCCCAAGTTCGCCTCGAAATTTGGTAACATAGTTACATCGCCAGCAAGAGACAAGCCCCGACATGAACGCAGCCGCCCCCGCTCCCGCCCCCCTGGACATGGTCATCTTCGGCGGGGCCGGCGATTTGGCCTGGCGCAAACTGCTGCCCGCGCTCTACATGGCCCACCTCCACGAGCGCCTGCCCGAAGGCTGCCGCATCGTTGGCGTGGGCCGGCACCACTGGACCCGCCAGGACTACATCGGCTTCATCGACAAGACCTCGCGTCCGCACGTGGGCACCGAGGCCTTGAAAGCCGAGGCCTGGGCCAGCTTTCTGGAGCGGCTGGACTTCGTCAGCCTCGACGCCACCGTGGCCGATGGCTACCAGCGCCTGTCGGCCACCTGCCGCGAGGGTGCCACCAAGGTGTTCTACCTGGCCACTGCGCCCAGCCTGTTCACCGACATCTGCCGCCACCTGGACGACGCCGGCCTGATCGACCCACAAGCGCGGGTGGTGCTGGAGAAACCCCTGGGCCACGATCTGCCCTCGGCCCAGGCCATCAACGAAGCGGTGGCGCGGCATTTCAGCGAAAAGCAGATCTACCGCATCGACCACTACCTGGGCAAGGAGACGGTGCAAAACCTCATGGTGCTGCGTTTTGGCAACGCCATGTTCGAGCCGCTGTGGCGTGCGCCCACCATCAAGAGCGTGCAGATCACCGTGGCCGAAACCGTGGGCGTGGGGACACGGGCCGGCTTCTACGACCACACCGGCGCCATGCGCGACATGGTGCAGAACCACTTGTTGCAGCTGCTGTGCATCGTGGCCATGGAAGCGCCGATTTCGCTCGACCCCGACGACGTGCGCGACGAAAAACTCAAGGTGCTGCGCTCGCTGCGCCAGCTCAACCTGGCCGACGTCCAGCGCGACACCGTGCGTGGCCAGTACACGGCCGGGGTGGTCGATGGCGCCCAGGCCAAGGGCTACCTGGAAGAGGCCGACGTGCCCGCCGCCAGCCAGACCGAAACCTTTGTTGCCATCAAAGCCCAGGTGCACAACAGCCGCTGGGCCGGTGTGCCCTTTTTTCTGCGCACCGGCAAACGCATGCTCAAGCGCCAGTCAGAAATCATCATCGAGTTCTCGGAACCGCCGTTTTCCATCTTCGCGGGCGAGCCCTCGCAGTCGCACCCCAACCGCCTCATCATCACCCTGCAACCCGAGGAATCCATCCAGCTGCAGATGATGGCCAAGGAGCCGGGTTCGGGCATGAAGATGCGCCCGGTGTTCCTCAACCTCGACCTGCAGTCGGCCTTCACCGAACGCCGCGCCGAGGCCTACGAGCGCCTGCTGATCGACGTCATCAAGGGCCGCCTGACCCACTTCATGCGGCGCGACGAACTGGAAGCCGCCTGGCGCTGGGCCGATCCCATCATCGAAGGATGGAAACAACTGGGCGAGCGCCCCAAAACCTACCCCGCCGGCAGCTGGGGCCCGGCCGCCGCGTCCGCACTGGTGGCGCGCGAGGACGCGGTGTGGTTCGAGGCGCAGTGAGGCCGTGAACATCACGCGTCACCCCTGCCGCGACGGCGCCGTGCTCGCACAAGCGCTGGCCGCCGACATCGCCGAGCGCCTGCGCGCGGCCGTGGCCGAACGCGGTCAGGCCTTGCTGGCGGTCTCGGGCGGCAAGTCGCCCGTGCCGCTGTTTCAACAACTGAGCCAGCAGGCCCTGCCCTGGGCGCAGGTGACGGTGCTGCTGGTGGACGAGCGTTGTGTGCCGCCCGATCACCCCGACAGCAACAGCGCGCTGGTGCGTCAGCATCTGCTGCAAGGCGAGGCCGCTGCGGCCCGCTGGTGCCCGTTTTTTGACACGGTCACCAACGACCTGCCTGCCCTCACCGCCGCTGCCAACCTGCGGCTGTCCAAGCTGCCCTGGCCGCTGGACGTGGCCGTGCTAGGCATGGGCGAGGACGGCCACACCGCATCGCTGTTTCCCCACGCACCGGGCGTCGATGGTGCGCTGACAAGCACCGCACCGCTGGCCTGGACACGCCCGTCCACCGCGCCCCACGCCCGCCTGACACTGACCCTGCCCACCTTGCTGGCCGCGCGCTGCCTGGTGCTGCCGCTGCAAGGCGCGGCCAAACACGCCGTGTTCGAACGCGCGTGCACCGCGCCCACGGCCGATCTGCCCATCTCCCTGCTGCTGCACCAGGCACCATCGCCGGTGCAGGTCTGGCTGGCCCCCTGATGCCTGAAAGCCCCCCATGTCTGACACCTCCATCCCCCTGAACGACACCCTCCAACGCGTCACCGCGCGCATCGTCGAGCGTAGCCGCAGCAGCCGCGCGACCTACCTGGCCACGCTGGCCGGCCTGCGCAAGCCCGGCCCCTACCGCGCCGGCCTGGGCTGCGCCAACATGGCGCACGCGTTTGCCGCCATGCCCGGCAACGACAAGCTGGTGCTGCACCAGGAGCGCCAGCCCAACATCGGCATCGTGACCGCCTACAACGACATGCTCTCGGCCCACCAGCCTTACGAGCACTACCCCGAACACATACGCGCCACCGCACGCACGCTGGGCGCCACCGCCCAGGTGGCCGGTGGCGTGCCGGCCATGTGCGATGGTGTGACGCAGGGCTACGAGGGCATGGAGCTGTCGCTGTTCTCGCGCGACGTGATCGCCATTGCCACAGCCGTGGCGCTGTCGCACAACGTGTTCGACGGCGTCGTGTGCCTGGGCATCTGCGACAAGATCGTGCCCGGCCTGGTGATCGGCGCGCTGCAGTTCGGCCACCTGCCGGTGGTCATGGTGCCGGCAGGGCCCATGACCTCGGGCCTGTCCAACGACGACAAATCCAAGGTGCGCCAGCAGTACGCCCAAGGCCTGGTGGACCGCGCCACCCTGCTGGCCGCCGAAGAAGCGGCCTACCATGGCGCGGGCACCTGCACCTTTTATGGCACGGCCAACTCCAACCAGATGCTGATGGAGATCATGGGCCTGCAACTGCCTGGCTCGTCCTTCGTCAACCCCGGCACCCCGCTGCGCACGGCGCTCACCGAACACGCCGTGGCCTGCGCCCTGCGCGCGCCCGCCATGGGCCAGATCGTCACCGAAAAAACCATCGTCAACGCCATCGTCGGCCTGCTGGCCACGGGTGGATCAACCAACCACACCCTGCACCTGGTGGCCATGGCCCGCGCGGCCGGCATCCGCATCGACTGGGACGACTTCGACGAACTCTCGGCGGCCGTGCCGCTGCTGGCCAAGGTCTACCCCAACGGCAAAGCGGATGTGAACCACTTCCACGCCGCAGGCGGCATGGGTTTCCTCATCGGCCAGTTGCTCTCGGTGGGTCTGCTGCACGCGGACGTGAACACCCTGCTGGGCGAAGGCCTGCAACGTTACGCCGCCGAGCCCTGGCTCGATGGCGGCCAGCTCGCCTGGCGCGCGGCCGCCGCCACATCGGGCGACGCATCGGTGCTGCGCCCGGTGACCGATCCCTTCACCCCCGATGGTGGCCTCAAGCGCCTGCAAGGCAACCTGGGCCGGGCGGTGGTCAAGTCCTCGGCCGTCAAACCCGAGCACCAGCGTGTGCTGGCGCCGGCCGTGGTGGTGGACAGCCAGCAGGCGCTCAGTGATCTGTTCAAACAGGGCCAGCTCGAACGCGACTTCGTGGCCATCGTGCGCCACCAGGGCCCGCAGGCCAACGGCATGCCCGAGCTGCACAAGCTCACGCCCATCCTCGGCATCCAGCAGGACAAAGGCTTCAAGGTGGCGCTGGTCACCGACGGCCGCATGTCGGGTGCCTCGGGCAAGGTGCCGGCGGCCATCCACGTGACGCCCGAGGCCGTGTGTGGCGGCAACATCGCCCGCGTGCGCGACGGCGACATGGTGCTGCTCGACTGCGAGACAGGCACGTTGGACATTCAGGTCAGCGCCGCCGAACTCGCCCAGCGCCCGCTGGCCCAGGTGGACCTCAGCGCCAACGGCGCCGGCCACGGCCGCGAGCTGTTTGGCCTGTTCCGCCGCCAGGCCGGGCTGGCCGAGAACGGCGCCTCGGCCCTGTTTGGCAACGATTGAATGGTCTTGTCGGACCATGCGTTCGGCATCCCTCCCCATGACCTGATGGCACACTTCCTCATCACCACATGAAAACACCCGCTCCCCTGCCCACCTTCCAGTCCCGCGTTGTACCGGTGGTGGTCGTCACCGACCCCACCCAGGCCGTGCCCATGGCCGAGGCCTTGCTGGCCGGTGGCGTGGACGTCATCGAAATCACGCTGCGCAGCGCCGCCGGCCTGGCCGCCATCGAAGCCGTGGCGCGTGCCGTGCCCGCCATGCAGGTGGGTGCCGGCACCGTCACCCGTGCCAGCGAGGTGGCGCAGGTGATGGCGGCGGGCGCGCGTTTTGCGCTCTCGCCCGGGAGCACACCGGTACTCATCCAGGCCGTGCTGGAAGCCGGCCTGCCCTTCATCCCCGGTGTGGGCTCGCCCAGCGAGGCCATGGCCATGCGCGACGCCGGCTTCACGCTGATGAAGTGTTTCCCCGCCGCCCAGCTCGGTGGCGTGGAGGTGCTCAAGGCCTGGGGCGGCCCGCTGCCCGACCTGCGCTTCTGCCCCACCGGTGGCGTGTCGCTGGCCAACATGGCGCAGTTCCTGGCGCTGCCCAACGTGGCCATGGTCGGCGGCTCCTGGCTCACGCCGGCAGCGGCCGTCCAGGCCGGCGACTGGGCGCAGATCACGCGCCTGGCGCGTGAGGCGACCCAGGCCGTGCAGGCCATTGCCTGAGCCCCACACCCTCCGCTTCTGTTCACCCTCCCCATGACACAAGCCTTCATTCCCCCGCAGCAGCGTGCCGCCTGGCAGCGCCTGCAACAGCTGGCCGCCCAGCCCCTGCCCCACCTGCGCGAACTGCTGGCCCCCGGCACCGACACGCGCCACGCCAGCCTGCAGTTCGAGGCCGCGGGCCTGCGGCTGGACGCCGGGCGCCAACAGGTGACGCCCGAGGTGCTGGCCGCCCTGCTGGACCTGGCGCGCGAGTCGGGCGTGCAGGAGCAGGCGCAGGCGCAGGCGCGCGGCGAGCCCATCAACCGCACCGAAGACCGCGCCGCGCTGCACGTGGCCTTGCGCGGCTCGCACATGGCACAACCGCCCTGGGGCGAGCGCATCTCCGACCAGGTGCAGACCGAAATGGCGCGTTTCCTGGGCGCGGCCGAACGCATACGCAACGGCCAGTGGCGGGGCTTTCGGGGCCGGCGCATCACCAACGTGGTCAACGTCGGCATCGGCGGCTCCGACCTCGGTCCCCGCATGGCCGTGCAGGCACTGGACGCCTACTGCGACCCCGACGTGCGGGTGCATTTCATCTCCAACCCCGACGCCTGGTCGCTGCACAGCATCCTGCGCTGGCTCAACCCCGACCAGACCATCTTCGTGGTGCAGAGCAAGACCTTCACCACCCAGGAGACCATGACCCTGGCGGCCTCGGTCAAACGCTGGCTGGCCGACCACGGCCTGGCCTCCGAAGCCCAGCAGTCGCCGCACCTGATCGCGGTCACGGCCTCGCCGCAGATCTCGGCGGCCCAGGGCTACGCGGCCGAGAACACCTTTGGCTTCTGGGACTGGGTGGGCGGGCGTTATTCGGTCTGGTCGGCCATCGGCCTGCCGCTGGCCATCGCCATCGGCCCCGACCGCTTCCGCGAATTCCTGGCCGGCGGCCACGCCATGGACAAACACTTCTGGCGCGCCGCACCGGCGCGCAACATGCCACTGATGATGGCCTTGCTGGGCGTGTGGAACCGCAACTTCCTGGGCTGCCCCACCCACCTGATCGCGGCCTACGCGAGCCGCATGTTCCACTTCGCGCGCTTCCTGCAGCAGCTCGACATGGAGTCCAACGGCAAGAGCACCCACGTGGACGGCTCGCCGGTGGAGATCGACACCGGCCCCATCGTCTGGGGCGGCCTGGGCATCGAAGGCCAGCACGCCTACTTCCAGCTGCTGCACCAGGGCCAGCACCGCGTGCCGGTGGATTTCATCGGCGTCGAGTCCGAGGACACGCCCCTGCCCCTGGCGGCCGAACACCACCGCGTGGCCCTGCTCAACCTCAATGCCCAGGCCTGTGCGCTGGCCCTGGGCCGCGACGCTGTTGCCACCGAGACCGAACTGCGGGCCAGCGGCCTGAAGGACGCCGAGGTGGCGCACATGCTCAACCACCGCAGCTTCCGGGGCAACGTGCCCAACTCCACCCTGTGGCTGGAGTCGCTCACGCCACACTCCCTGGGTGCCATGGTGGCGCTGTACGAACACAAAGTGTTTTGCCAGGCCGCGCTGTGGGGCATACACGCCTACGACCAGTGGGGCGTGGAGCTGGGCAAGACCATGGCCAAGCAGATGGAAAGCCGCTGAGCCTTCCCCGCTCAGTTGAAGCGCCCTGGCCGGTAGGGCGCTGTGTCGATCCATGGCCTCTCACCGTCCATCAACTCGGCCAGCAGCCGACCACACACCGGCCCCAGGGTGAAGCCCTGGTGGGCATGACCGAAGTTGAACCACAGGCCTCTGTGACCGGGCGCGGCACCCATCACCGGCAGCATGTCGGCGGTGCAGGGACGCGCGCCCAGCCAGGGCGCGTTCTCCACGGGCTCGGGCAGGTCCACCAGCTCGCTGGCGAGCGCGTGCGCGCGGTCCAGTTGCACCGGCGTGGCCGGCGCGTCCAGGCGCGCGAACTCGGCGCCGGTGGTCAGGCGCACGCCGCGCTTCATGGGCGCAATGACGAGGCCCCGGTCCACGTCGTACAGCGCCAGGCGGGGCGCCTTGCCGCCCGTGTAGTGGCGGTGGTAGCCGCGCTTGACGAACAGCGGGTAGCGGTAGCCCAGGCTGCGCAACAGGGTGTCGGACCAAGGGCCCAGGGCGACCACCGCCTGTTCGGCTTCCACCGGACCGGCTTCGGTGCCCACGCGCCAGCCGCTGGCCGTGGCCTGCAAGGTGGCCGCGTCGCCACGCACCATCCGGCCACCCAGCTGCTGGAACAGCGCAGCGTAACGCTCGACCAGTTCGCCCGGGTCGCTCACGGCCCAGGTGTCCAGCCAGTGGATGGCGCCGGCCAGGCGCCGGCGCAGTGCCGGCTCGGCCTGGGCCAGGGCATCGCCGTCCTCCACCACATGGCGCAGGCCGTGCGAGGCCAGCAGGGCCTGGGCACGCGCGGCGCCCTCATCGAACGAAGCCACATCGCGGAACACGAAGCGGTAGCCCTCGCGGCGCACCAGGTCGTCGGCACCGGCACGTGTGATCAGCGCCTGGTGTTCGTCGGTGCAATGTTCGATCAGGCGGCCATAGGCCTGGGCAATGCGCGCATGGCGCTGGGGCGAGGAGTGTGCCCAGTAGCGCACCAGCGGCGCGGCCACGGCCGGCAGCGCGTTCAGGTGGTAGTTGACGTCGGCGCCGCGCTTGAGCGCCACGCGCAACAGCGTGGCCCAGTCGCGCGGAAAAGGGTAGGGCTCCACCGCCTCGCGCTGGATCAGGCCGGCGTTGCCATAAGAGGTTTCCTGGCCTGGGCCGCGCCGGTCCACCAGGGTGACGGCGTGGCCGCGCAAAGCCAGGTGCAGCGCGGTGCAGGTGCCGATCATGCCGGCACCGAGGACGATCACCTCGCGTGTCATGGCCGCGCGCGCGCCACCACGCCCACACGGCGGCTTGTGAAGAAAGGCAGAAGGTCAGCTGGGGTCATGGCGTGAGGCAGATGAAGTGACGCCGCATTATTTCTGAGCACGCCCTGCCGTACCACGCCTTGGGTGAAAAGAAACGTGGCACCCATGGCCATCCATGCGTTCAAGTCTGGCGCGCCAGCGCATTCCAATGGCGCACGCCTTCGCCCACACGCCCAAGGACGAACGGGCGGTGTCGGTGGTCTGACACCGACGCGGGCCTGGGCCTCAGTAGGCGAAATTCAGCACCACCGGCCCGCCGGACAGGTCGGCCGTGCCGGTCTGGGTGGGCAGCCCGGGCACCACAGTCACCGTCAATGCCGATCGCGAACCGCGCGAATAAGCCGCGGGGACCACGCCGCCTGTGTATGGCAACGCACAGACGCAGCCGGTCGCTGTCCCTAGAGTGGCCCCAGGCAACCGCCCGCAACCTCCTGATCGGACACATTCCATGACCACACGCACCCGCCACACCCTTGCAGCCGCCTTCGCTGCCATCATGCTCATCACCGCCTCCGGCTGTGCCGTCACCCGTGGCCAGGAGTCTGTCGGGGCCTACATCGACGACAGCGCCATCACCGCCGCCGTCAAAAGCCAGCTGTTCGACAACAAGATCGTCGACGGCTCCGCCGTCAGCGTCGAGACCCTCAACGGCACGGTGATGTTGTCGGGTTTTGCCAAAAACACGGCCGAGCGCAGCACTGCCGAAAGCGTGACCTGGAAGGTCAAGGGCGTGCGTGCTGTCAAGAACGAACTGGCTGTGCGCCCGTAAGCGCTTTGCTGTCTTTCTGACCCCTGTTCGCCGCGCCCTCACGGGCACGGCGTTTTTTTGGGGTCAAGCCATTCACTGGCGGGGTTCGCCCCGGCGGTTCACCGTCACGGTCGCACCGGGCGGCGTGGTGGTCTGCATCTGGTGTGGCTGACCACGGAAGCTGTAGCTCACTTCGTAGTGATCGATGGGGCCCGTGTCGCTGACGTTGGCGCAACGCTGCACCTCGCGGCTGCTCTGCTCATCGCCGCCGTTGCCGCCCACACGCGAGCCCAACGCCGCGCCGACCACCACACCACCCACGGTGGCGATGTCGCGGCCACTGCCGCCCCCCACCTGGTGCCCCAGGATGCCGCCAATCACCGCACCGGCCAGCGCCGCCGGCACATTGCTGCGTTCGCGCTGCGGCGCAATGGCTTCGCGCTCCATCCAGCAGCGCTGCTCGGGCGGCCCCATGACCGCACGCACCGCACTCACCGGCGCCTGGTACAGGCGCTCGTTGCGGCGCCGGTGGGCGTCGTAATAGGCCATCGCCTCGGGCGCGTAGCGCTGTGCGTCCACCTGGATGTGGGCGGCCAGGGGCCGCACCGATGCCACGCGCTCGTTCAATCCCATGGACACCAGCGACGGGTAACGCCCGCGCCGCAGCACCTTGCAGCCGTCGCGAAAACGGACGTCCTCGCAGACCTCCCAGCGTTCGCCCTGCACCACCGCCGAGGCGGCGCCGTCACGCAGGCCGGAGCGCTCCAGGTCGGGCATGCGCCGCTGTGCCGCCAGGTTGCGGCCCTCGAAACGCTCGTCCTCGAACAGCGTGATCTGGGCACTGGCCGGCGCGGCCAGGGCCACCAGACTGGCGATCAGCGCCACGCGCGTCCAGACCGGCGTGCCGCAGCCTTTGAGATTGGTCGTGTTCATTGCTTCACCACCAGGTCGTTGCGCACGTTGTGCACGCCTTCGATGGTCTTGGCCAGGATGACCGCCCGGTCGATCTGCGAACGGTTGTCCACAAAACCACTGAGGATCACCTCGCCCTTGCGGGTCTCGACGGCGATGTCGGTGCCCTTGATGCCGTCGTCCTTGGTGAAAGCGGTCTTCACGCGGGCGGTCACCACGCTGTCATCGATGTCGGTGCCGACGGTGGTGGTGGCCGGTGGCGGCAGGGTGGACGCCTCCGGCTCTGTCTTGCCGCAGGCCGTGGTCAACACGGCAAGGGCCAATGCGCTCAGCGCGAGCGGCAGGTATCTGGACTGGAACACGAGGAGACACCGTTGAAAGCCCTCAGATGAGGGCCGTGGGCCCAGTGTGTCCAGTGCGCGTGGCCTTGTCGGTGCGCTGTCGCACACTTTTCAGCGTGCGGGCATCAACGCGGCATCACCGGCGTGGTCGCCTCACGCAACACGCCGCCGCCATCGACACTGCCGCTGGGCGTGCCGGTCGCCGGGAGAGAGCTGGGTGACGGCTTGCGTCGGCTACTTGTTGGTCTCGTGGCCGATGATGCCGCCGATGGCCGCGCCGCCCAGGGTGCCTGCGGTGCTGCCGCCGGTGAGGATGGCCCCGCCCAGCGCACCCACGCCGGCGCCCACCGCGGTGCCGCGTTCCTGCTGGTTCATGCCGGCGCAGGCGCCGAGGCTGAAGATGGCGGCAAGAGCCAGAAGGGCTGTGCCGCCGCGCAATGTGTGTGTCATGTCAAGCCTCTGTGCTTTCGGGTTCGATGGGCACGCGCTGTCGGCGGTGGTCACCGCCAGCTGCGCCCGTCTCCGCTCGGGCCTGGCGCCGGGCTCAAACCCGGCGCCATGGGCAAACCGTCCCGTCCGCCCAGGGGCGGGGGTGCTCTGTTCGCCATGAGCGGCCCGCGCACTTTGCGCGCGCAGCGCCAAGGTGTCTGTGCGCTGACGAACACTGGGCTGGTGGTGCGCAGCGCAGCCCAGCACCGCGCAAGGTGGCAGCCGCTGTAGGGTGTGACCTCAAGACACCAACGTGTCATAGACACGCTGGTTGCGGTCGTAGCAGCTGCAGGACCGCGCTTGCAGGCCCAAGCGATCCAGCACGGTCAGTTCGCCGCGCCGGTAGGCAATCAATCCCTGGCGTTGCAATTCGCTGGCCGCCAGCGTCACGCCCACGCGACGCACGCCCAGCATGAAGGCCATAAACTGATGGGTCACATGGAAGGTGTCGCTCTGGGCGCGGTCCTGGCTCATGAGCAACCAACGCGCCAGACGTGGGCCGATTTCATGAAACCGCTCACAGGCGGCCGCCAAGGTCAGCTGTTCGACCCGAAATGCCAAGTAGCGCGCCACCAGGTGGCGCAAGCCAGGGCTGTCGGTCAGTGTCTTTTGGAACTCTGACGTCTTGATGCGCCACGACGAGCCCGCACCCTGCACCACGGCACGCCAGGGCGGCAGGTTTTGATCCAGCAGAAGTTCGGCCCCCAGCATGCCTTCACGCCCGACCATGCCTACCTCCAGGCCAGGGCGTTCATCGACCTCGACCACCAGCGACACAAAACCGGAGATCGGAAAGTAGGCGTACCGCGTGTGCGTGTTGGGCACGCCCAGCACGTCAGACAGTGACATGTCAAAGGGCTCACAACGCTCGACCAGCCGCTTGCGCTCACGGCGACCCAACAATCCGATCAAACGGTTCTCCGTGGTGGGCATGAGTGGGCCTCCGGCCATGGGCCAAGTGCTGGCTGGCCAGCGATCTCGCCAGTGTCAACCGGATGGCTCTCGTTCACTGTCTGGCAGCACACACAGCCGCCGGGCAGTGCCTCAGATGGCCGTCTTGCCGGGCAGGAGGCGGTCGTATTCCTTCTTGACGACGCTGTAGCACTCGCAGCTGCGCTGCTCCAGGCCAGAACGGTCCAACACCTTGATGTGCCCACGCGCATAACTGATGAGCCCCGCGCGCTGCAGTTTGAGCGCCGCTTCGGTGACGCCTTCGCGCCGCACACCCAACATGTTGGCGATCAACTCCTGGGTCATGGTGAGTTCGCTGCCGTTGAGCCGGTCCAGGCTCAGCAGCAGCCAGCGGCACAGTTGCTGGTCCAGCGAATGGTGGCGGTTGCAGACGGCGGTCTGCGACATCTGCGCGATCAGGGCCTGGGTATAGCGCAGCATCAGGTGCAGCACTGGTCCGGAACGGCCGAACGCCTCTTTCACGAACTGGGCCCGCATACGCAATGCGCGGCCGGCGCTTTGAACCACCGCACGGCTGGTGCTGGACTCGCCTCCCATGAAAATCGCGATGCCCACCACCCCCTCGTTGCCAACCACCGCGATCTCTGCCGAGGCGCCGTCCTCCAGCACGTAGAGCAAAGAAACAATGGCATCGATTGGGAAATGCACGTACTTCACATGGGTCCCCGACTCGTAGAGCACATGCCCCAGGGGCAGGTTCACCGGTTCGAGGTGGGGCAGCCATCGTGTCCACTCCTCATCCGGCAGGGAGGCCAGCATGTGGTTCCCGCTGAGTTCTGGCGAACGGGTGGCAGATGGATCAGGCATGGGCTTCGCAATTCAAATGGTGTGGAGAGGGCGTGCCCCACGGAAAACCCATCCAACTGAGAACAGGCCCCTTTTCTGGTGGGGCGGTGCCCCATCCCCATCATCGCACCAGTTGCGTGTTCGCCAGCGCACTGTTCGCCAGCGCACCGACGGCGCCCGGCACGGACCTCAAACTGCCAACACCCCATGGCAAGCACTGACGACACCCCGCCACCACAACCCACTGGCGCCCCTGCCGTGGCGTTTCGGACAGCCCGACCCGGCCACAGGCTGCAGGTCGCGCTTCTGATCGCCGTGAGCCTGGCGTTCGCCACCATCCTCTCGCCTTTTCTAACGCCCCTGCTGTGGGGGCTGATCATCGCGCTGGTGTTTGCGCCGGTGTTCCGCCGCACGCTGCGCTGGACGGGCGAGCGCCGAACGCTGGCCGCGCTGCTGACGCTGGCCGGCGTGGTGCTGCTGGTGGTGCTGCCGCTGTCGCTGCTGGGCCTGGCGCTGCTGCGCGAGGCCACCGGCGTGTTCGAGCGCATGCAGTCCGGCGAGTTGAACCCGGGCGCCTACCTGCACCGCCTGTTCGACGCCTTGCCCGAATGGGTAGGCGCCCTGCTCGACCGCTTTGGCCTGACCAGCTTCAACACGGTTCTCAGACGCATCAATGCCGCCATCTCACAAGGCCTGCAATCTGCGGGGCTGCTGGCCGTGGAAGTGGGGCAGGACATGGCCAGTTTTGTGGTCAAGCTGTTCATCACGCTGTACCTGGCTTTTTTCATGCTGCGCGACGGCGACGCCATCGCGCGCACCCTGCGCGATGCCCTGCCACTGCCCATGGCGCACAAGCGCGCGCTGTTCAGCACCTTCGCCACGGTGCTGCGCGCCACCGTCAAGGGCCACCTGGTGGTGGCGGTGGTGCAAGGCGCGCTGGGCGGCCTGGCGTTCTGGGTGCTGGGCATCGAAGCCAGCCTGCTCTGGGGCGTGCTGATGGCGCTGCTGTCGCTGCTGCCGGTGGTGGGCTCAGGGCTGGTGTGGCTGCCCATGGCGCTGTACCTGATGGCCAGCGGCGCTCCGGGGCCCGGTGTGGCGCTGATGGCCTTTGGCGTGCTGGTGATCGGCCTGATCGACAACCTGCTGCGCCCACTGCTGGTCGGCCGCGACACCCGCCTGCCGGACTACCTGGTGATGATCGCCACCCTGGGCGGCCTGGCCACCTTCGGCGTCAACGGCCTGGTGCTCGGGCCGGCCATCGCCGCGCTGTTCGTGGCGGTCTGGAAGATCGACATGGCCACCCGCGCGCGCGGCTGAGTCAGAGACTGTGCGCTGACGAACAGGCAGACGGGTGTTGCCAGCCACAGGATGGGCGATTCGGCGCTTCGCGCTGACCACCCACGGAGCACCCCATGAGCTCAGGCACCATTCTTCTCATCGTCCTGATCCTGATGCTGATCGGCGTCGTCCCCACCTGGTCGCACAGCCGCGCCTGGGGCTACGGCCCCAGCGGCCTGCTGGGCCTGATCGTTGTGGTGCTGCTCATCATGGTGGTGATGGGCAGGCTTTGAGCGGCCGCCTGGGGCCCGCTGCCTGCGGCGCCTGAGCAGACCGCCGCCACATGGCACGACGCAGCGCAGCAAACGCCACCCCATGGACATCACCGAGCACCGCGATGGCACACGTCTGGTGGCGCAAACGGTGGCGGTGCACCGGCTGGGCCACACCTGGAGCGGCGGCGCCGCCGGCCAGCCGTTCAGCGACGCCCTCGGGCCCGACGCCTCGCGCCTGGCCTGGGCGTTTCTCAGCAAGGCCTGGGCTCAGGGCCTGCCGCAGCAAGCCCTGACAACCGCGAAAGCGTCGCCAGGCAGCCCTCGCCCATTGTTCTGTTCGCTTGCGTACAGAGCGGACCGGCTGGGGCGCCTACACTGGTCAGCACCAAAGGCACACACGGGTGTGCTGAACCCGTTCTTGCCACCTATGGCTTGTCACCGCGGTCCCACAGGAGCACCACCATTCCCGCCAACGCCAACCTGCTGATACGCCGGCTGGCCGCAGAGGACCAAGGTCGGCTGGTGGCGGCCTGCGAACCGGTGGCGTGGCGCCTGGCCGAGGTGTTGTGCGAACCGGGCGCGCCCCTGCGGCACGCCTACTTTCCCCTGAGTGGCTTTTTGTCGCTGGTGACACAGGCCGCAAGCGGGCCGAGCCTGGAAGTGGGCATGGTCGGCCGCGAAGGCGTGCTGGGGGCGGAGCTGGCGCTGGGGGTGCAGCACGCGCCCTTCCATGTGCTGGTGCAAGGCGCGGGCAGCGCCTTGCGCATCGCCAGCGATGCGCTGCTGGCTGAAATGGCGCGCAGCGCCTCGCTGCGCGAGGCACTCAAACGCTACACCGGCGTGACCCTGTCGCAGCTGGCCACGTCAGCCGCCTGCCTGCGCCAGCACCCGGCGCGCGCGCGGCTGGCGCGCTGGGTGCTGATGAGCCAGGACCGGGCGCAGGCCGACCAGTTTGCGATGACCTCGGTGTTTCTGGCCTACATGCTCGGCGAGCCGCGGCCGGCCATCGCCAGCGCCCTCGCTGAACTGCAGCAGCGCCACCTGATCACGCGGGAAGGCGACACCATGGCGGTTACCGACCGCGCGGGCCTGGAATCGGCCGCCTGCAGCTGCTACCAGGCCGAACGCAGCCACTACCAACACCACCTCGGCCTGTGACGCGGCAGCCCGTCAGGGCTGGCGCTCGAATATTCAGTGGGCGCTGCAGGCGCGCGCGCCCTGCGACCGGGGGTGGGCGTGCAGGCAAGCCCGCTTGGTCAGCAGGTGATCGGAGGCCGCCAGCTGCTCAGACGCCACCCGTTGCAACTGCACCGCGTCCAGCGGGTGGATGCCCAGATCGTTGGCCGCTTTTTCGGTGGCGCCGAACGACGCCGGGTCGATGCCGGTGAGCGAGCCGAACATCACCAGCGCGCTCAGGTAGGAGCCGTACACGCTGGAGTGGAACTGGTCCTCTTCCCACCACAGGTCGAGCATGCGCGGCGTGGGTTCGTAGGGGTTGCGCATGGCCACGCCATCGTCGATGGCGCGCATGAAAGCCTCGCCCACGGGCACCACACCCGCCACAACGGGGTTGGCAGCCGCGGCGGCGGCGTAGGCATCGACCAGGTCGTTGGCCATGGCCTCGAGCGGCTCGCCGCTGTAGGCCTCGTCGGGCAGGTAGGTCAGGTCGGGGCGGGCCCAGGTCTGGTACAGGTAGATCTGCGCATCGGGGTTGGCGTTGGGGTTGGCGGGGATGTTGCGCAACGTATTCGCGCCACCCGCGTAAAGGTCACGCTCCCGGTAGGAAAACGCGGCGCCATCGGTGATGAATCGCCCCAGCAAACCCACATAGCTGTTGAATTGCGCGAAGTTGCCACCGGCGCGGTTCACTGCCTCGGTGCTGTTGCCCTGGAGCACCACCACATCCCAGCGGTCCGATGCGATGTTGGCGCGCATGTCCCACCCGGCCGGGTTGGTGTTGATCAGGTGCCCACGCAAGGTGGCGCCGCCGCGCAGCGAATGGCTCACCTCGTAGGCCAGGCCGGCCTGGTCGGTCATGGCCTTGAAGATGCCGGGCACGCCGCCCCAGGGTTGTGGCAACTCCGGCTCGCTGCCCAGTGGAAAGTCGATCGCGTTCTGCTCGTTGAGGTCGGTGACGTTGTCGGTGTTGTACTGCAGCGCGGGCGGGCGTGTGTAGGTGAAGCTGTTGCCCACAAACAGGATCTTGATGGGCTCGGTGGCCCAGGCGCCTGTGGCGCACACCAGCATCATGCTGCCGAAAACATTTCTGAAAGTCGTCATTTGTCTGTCTCCAAATCTGGTTGTGATGGGTTGTTCAAGGGCGCTGCCGGGCCGGCACCCGGGTCTCGAGCGCTGGCGGCGCATAGGCGGGGTCAAAGCTGCAGCCGGCGCCGTACACCGCCTCGTTGGCCGCACACGCGGCGGCCACCGACTGCGGTGTGGGCTTGACGCCCTGCTCCACCCAGTTGAGCAAGGCGGTCATCAGCGTGGGGTAGGTCGCGTCGCTGATGTAGCTGTGGGTACCCTGGCGGGTGAAGGTCTGCACCAGGCGCTCGCCGCTGCCGGCCTGCTGCATCACGGTTTTGAAATGCGCATCCAGCTCCACAAAGGCCGTGGGGTCGGCGATCCATTTCGTGGTGAGCACCGGCACAGGGATCTTGCCGGTGGGGTCGGTGTCGCTGGCGAACCGCTGGTAGGCCCTGGCATCGGCCGCGTAGCGCAACACGCTGGCATTGAGCGCGGCATCGTCACTGGCGCCGGTGTACACCACGCCGGTGTTGCCAAACGGGCTGGCGCCGCCGGTGCGTTTGGCGGTGATGTCCTGAAAGTGGAAGGTGGCCCAGTTGAGGTGGCCCTGGATGCTGCTGGCCGGGATCTTGATGACCTTGGCGATGGTGTCGATGCGCGCCTGCTGCTCGGGCGTGCGTTGGGCGGCGGGCTTGTTCAGCGCCAGGCATTCGTTGACGCGCGCGGCAAGGTCGGCGCTGGTCATGCTGGCACCTGCCGGCAAACCCAGGTTGAGCGCATACGCCGGCTCGGTGGGCCGGGGGTGGTTCTTGCACAGGTGCTGGTAGACCACACGCAGGTCGGTGCGGAAGTCGTAGGAGCGCGTGCCCCCACCCAGCACGCCACTGGTGAGCAGCACGGCGTCGTAAGGCGCCTTGCCCTGTGATCCGGGTGTCTGTGCGGTGAACATTTCGGCACCCTTGGCCGCCACACCCGCACCCCACGACTGCCCATGCAGGATGGTGCGCTTGGGAGCGCCCACGTGCTCGATGAAGATGCGGCGCAGGCGTTCGGTGTCTTCAGCGGCGGCGCGCACTTCAACGCCGCCCTGGCGGAAGGTGGAGCCCGCCCACGCGTACCCCGCCTTGACCATGATGGCCCAGCGCTTGAGGTCTTCCGTGGCGCGCGCCGCGGTGGGCGCACCCAGCAGCGGTCCACCGTGTGCGTGCATCACCAGATGGCCGTTCCACTGGGCGGGCTTGGCGATCAGGTAGTGGGCCCCGGCGGAGTCCACCCCCGACAGGCAGGTGGCGTTGGCGGGCACTTCGGGTGGGCAGGCGCTGGCTTGGGGGGCCGCTTCGCCGCTGGGGCGCGGGCCTGTGGCACAGCCGGCCAGGAGCAGTGCCACGCAGCATGAGGCGGCGCCTCGGGACAGGGTGAGTTGCATGCCGTTGTCTCTGTTTTTGTGGGAGAGCCGCATTCTGGGTGCCTGAAGTCAAAATGGCAAAGATGTCTAAAATATCGACTTCATACTTTATGAATATCGAACTTCGCCATCTCCGCTACTTTCTGGCCGTGGCCCAAACCGGCCACATCACGCGCGCGGCCGAAACCCTGGGCATCCAGCAGCCCCCTCTCTCACAGCAGATCCGCGCGCTGGAAAACAGCCTGGGCTGCGAGCTGTTCGTGCGTCACCCCAAGGGCGTGGAGCTCACCGACACCGGGCACATGCTGCGCGCCGAAGCCGGTCGACTGCTGAGCGACTTTGCCGCCATGGAAGAGCGCGTGCTGGCCTTCGCCCGTGGCGAGCGTGGGCGCGTGGCGGTGGGCTTCACCAGTTCGGCGGCGGCACACGCCTTCACCCCCGAAACCTTGCGCCAGTGTCGCAGCCACCACCCCGACATCCACCTGGAGGTCAGCGAGAACAACGCCGCCGACATCATTGAAGGCGTGGCCAGCGCGCGGCTGCATTGCGGCTTTCTGCGCGTGCCGGTGGCCCATCCGCCGGGCGTGGCCTTCGACACCTTGCTGGAGGAGCCCGCCCTGCTGGCGGTGCCCATCGACCACGCCCTGGCCGGCGCCGCCAAGCGCCATCAGCCGGTGCCGCTCAAGGCATTGCAGGGCCAACGCCTGATTCTGGTGCGCCGCCCCGGCGCGCCCGGCCTGTACGCCAACCTGCTCGCCGAATGTGCGCGCCAGAAAGTGCAGGTGGAGCTGGCGGGCGAGGTCGAGCGCATGATGACCAACCTCAACCTGGTGGCCGCCGGGGTGGGTTTGTCGGTGGTGCCGGCGTCGATGGCGGGCACGCACCCGCACGCCATCGTGTACCGCACACTGGCCGAATCGGCCAAGCTCGGCGCGCCGCTCACGCTGGCCTACCGGCGCGACGATTGTGGCGGCCCCACCGGCACATTCATCACCCTGGTGCGCGAACTGGCCGCACGGCAGCGCAAGGGGACCGGCCTGCATGTCTGACGCCGCGCCCACCGCATGCGAGCACCCCTTTGCGGCGGCCGGGCTGGGCCGCAGGCCCTGCGTTCTTGGCTTGGCCGCGATGGCCCTGGGCGGGCTGCCGGCCGCGCACGCACAAGCCCCCGCCTGGCCGCGCAAGCCGATCCGCATTCTGGTGGCCTACCCGCCCGGCGGCGTGAGCGATCAGGTGGCGCGCGCGCTGGCCGAGCGGCTGGCGCAGCGCCTCGGTGTGCCCGTGCTGGTGGAGAACCGCCCCGGCGCCAGCGGCACCCTGGCCATGGAGGCGCTGGCGCGCAGCGAGCCCGACGCCCACACCCTGTGTTTTGCCGCCGCGACGGCCGTGACGCTGATGCGCAGCGCGGGCGCCGCAGGCCTGCCCGTGCGCCCCGTGGCCGGCGTGATGCGCACACCGGTGCTGGTGGTGGGCACGCCGGCGCTGGCGGTGAAGGGCTTTGCGGCCATGCTGACGCTGGCTCGCGAGGGTGGCCCCGGCATACGCTGGGCCACCACGGGTGCGGGCACCACTGGCCACCTGGTGCTCGAACGGGTGAAGCGCGCCTTGGGCACGGACGGCGCCGGTGTCACCCACATCCCCTACCAAGGGGGCGGCCAGCAGTTGAACGATGCGCTGGGAGGGCATTTCGAGGTGCTGTCCACCAACGTGGCGCAGCAGCAGCTGGAGTCGATCCGCGCTGGCCGCTTACAGGCGCTGGCGGTGGGTGCGCCCGCGCGGGTGACCGCGCTGCCCGATGTGCCCACGCTGGCCGAGCTGGGCTTTGCCGACGCCAACCTCGATTCGATTTTTGGCTTGTTTGCGCCCCTGCGCACACCGCCCGAGCGGGTGTTGCGCATCCACGCCGAAGTGGCGGACGTCCTGCGCGAAGCGCGCTTGCGTCAGCTGCTGCTTGACGCCAGCAACACGCCGCTGGAGGGCTCGCCCGAGGTGTTTGCCGCGCTCGTGGCACAACATTCGGCGCGCTAGCGGGCCCCTGGCCTGCGCCCCCTCGCGCAGCAGCGCCAGGCGGTGGAACCCACAACACAAGCCGCTCTGGCACGCGCCGACCTCGCCCACACCAACGCCCACACCACCACCGCCGAGCACCGGCGGCATCGACGACATCAACTTCCCCTACGGACGCGCCAACACCAGCGTGTTCACCGAGGTGCTGTCGGACTCGGACGAGGCCTACGCCGCCACGTTTCTGTCGCTGGCGGTGCGCTACGTGCGGGCCAGCGGCAACTGGGCCTGGTGGGAGGCCAACAAGGCGCGCATCAAAGAGGTGGCCTACCGCAACCTGGCCGTGCCGACCAAACGCAACGGCCTGATCTCGGTGTTCCAGGCGCTGGCCAAACAGACGGCGATCGAAAAGCTGTTTGCCACCAACCGCGGGCTGGTGACCATCAACGAGCTGGGCTTCTACCAGCGGACCCGGTCGGTGCTGGCGGGCACGGCAGCGGTCTGAGGGGGGCTCGGTGCGGTGGCAGACAGAAGCGCGGGCGCAAGGCGAGCAACATGCCAGGGTGGCAGCCTTGCCACACGCGAAGGCATGTATCGAACAAACCCTGGCCAACCGCCTTCTGGCTGCATTGGCACCGGCGGACAGGCAAAGCCTGCTGGCCGACGCCATTTTTGTGGACCTGGAAGCGTCTGCCGTCCTCGGACTGGGAGGAACGGCGCTTGAACACGCCTACTTTCCCACCACCTGCATGATTTCGCTGCTGGCGCCCCGGACCCAGCACAAGCGCCTGGTGCTGGGGCTCACCGGCTACGAAGGGACCTACGGCGGCGCCAGCGCGCTCGGTATTTTCAGCACCGCCTTCGATGCCGTGGTCACGGGCGCGGGCCAGGCCTGGCAGATCGACGCCAGCCGCCTGGCCGAGCACGGGCGCACCAGTCCGGACCTGGTTCGGCTGCTGAGCCACTTTCTGTATGTGGAGCTGCGCCAGCTCGGCACCCAGGCGGTGTGCAGCCACTTTCATCCACTGCGGCAGCGGCTCGCGCGCTGCCTGCTGATGAGCCAGGACCGCCTGCGTTCACCCGACCTGTGGCTGACCCACGACGACCTCTCGCAGATGCTCGGTGCGCGGCGTGCCGGCATCACCGTGGCAGCGGGCGCGCTGCAGGCGCTGGGCCTCATCCACTACACCCGGGGCCACATCTACATTGCCGATCGCGCACAACTGCTGACCGAGGCCTGCGCCTGCTACTTCGAAGACCGCCAGATCTACAGCGAGATCATGGATGGCGGCTGAGGCCGCTCATGGGGCCGCCGGCACCACCCGCAGCACGCGGCCGTTCGGGCTGTCGGTCAGCAGGTAGATCGCACCATCGGGCCCGGTGCGCACATCGCGGATGCGTTCGCCCACTTCCTGAAACAGCAGTTCCTGGGGACCGGGCAGGCCCTTGGCCATGGGCACGCGGCGCACGCTGCGCTCCACCAGCGCCGCCACCAGCAGGCTGCCGCGCCACGCGGGAAACAAGGCCGCGTCGTACCAGGCCAAACCGGCCGGCGCGATCGAGGGGGTCCACTCCACCAGCGGCGGCTCGATGCCGGGCAGGCTTCGGAAGGGCGTGACGCGCGCGTAGGTGTAGTCCACCCCGCCCGTGGTGATGGGCCAGCCGTAGTTGGCGCCGGGCCGGATGCGGTTCAACTCGTCGCCGCCGCGCGCACCATGCTCGTGGGCATAGGGCACACCGTCCACCACCACCACACCCTGCGGGTTGCGGTGCCCCAAGCTGTAGATCTCGGGCTGGGCGCCCGCGCGCGTCACAAAAGGGTTGTCGCCCGGCACGCTGCCGTCGGCGTTGATGCGCATCAGCTTGCCCAGATGGGTGTGCAGCCGCTGCGCGTCGGTGCGCTCCAGGTTGCCGTCGCCCATGCCGAACAGCAGGGTGCCGTCGGCCAGCCAGGCCATGCGGCCCCCAAAATGTTGGGTGTCCGACTTGGCCGGTGCCGAGGTGAAGATGGCTTGCACCTCCAGCAACTGCCTGCCGTCGAATTGCGCGCGCACCACGCGCAGGTGGTTGGCCTCGGGCGTGCCGTGGGCAAACGACAGCAGCAGCCGGCGGTTGTTCGCGAAGTCCGGGTCCAGCACCACATCGAACAGGCCGGCCTGTCCCCGCGCCAGCACAGGCGGCACACCGGCCACGGCCTCGGGGCGCAGGCGCGGCTGGCCGTCGGGCCCGGGCTCGATCAGGCGCAAGCGGCCCGGGCGCTCGGTCACCAGCATGCGCCCGCCCGGCAGGAAGGCCAGCGACCAGGGGTGCACCAGGCCGGTGGCCACGGTCTCGATGCGGTGGCCAGCCGCCGGCGCCTGAGCCTGCGCCGACGCGGCCCAGGCCAGCAGAGTTACAAGACAAGCGAGCACGTATTTCATAATGACCATTATGAGTTTGAGCCCCCGCCGCCACACCCCCACACTGCGCTGGACGCAGCACATGGCGCCCCTGCTGCTGGCCTGGCTGCTGGCGGCGGCCTGGGGTTCGGTGGTGCAGACGCAATGGAACCTGCAGGCGCTGGTGGCTGTGGGGGTGGACATCTCCGCCGCCGCGCGCGCCAGCGCGACCTGGCAAGACCTGATCGGCTTCGCGCCGGTCTATGCCGGCATCCTGGCCGCTGGCTGGCTGCCGGCGCTGCCCGTGGCGGCCTGGCTGGCGCGCCGCTGGCCAAGCAGGCGCGGCACGCTGCTGGCCGCAGCCGCCGGCGCGGGCATGGTGGCCGCGGTGCGCACCATCGACGCGCTGGCGCCCATGCCGGTGTTCATCGACGCGACCCGCCACCCGAGCGGCCTGCTGGCCATGGCCGCAGGCGCCGTGATCGCCGGCCTGCTCTATGCCAGGCTCACCACACGCCCCTGAACGCGGCACCAGACGAACCATGAAAACCATTGACGAAATGCTCAACCTGGCGCTGCTGACCCCGGATCAGCACCGCCAGATCAGCGCCTGGATTGCGCAAGCCGATTCGCCCGAAGACATCCTGAAAATGCCCAGGGGTCTGTGGCAGGCTGTGGAGCGTGCGAGCGCCATCATGGGCATCGACGATGACCTGTTGCGCCCGCCCGCCTTCGACGCCGATGGCCTGGCGTGCACATGAACCTGTGCCGCTGACGCTGGGTAGCACGACGGCCTGAGCAGGTCGCGCCTCAGGGCCGGTCGCGGCCGTTGTTGCCACGGTCGTTGTTGCCGCGGTCGTTCCGGGGCGAATCGCGTTCGTCCTTGCGCTTGTCGCGTTCGCGCACCACGGGATCGCGCGGCCGGTAGCGGTAGTTCTCCGAACGGATCACGCGCTGCTCGTCCGCATCCTGCGGATAGCGGCTCTGCGGGTAGCGCCCCTGGTAGCGGGGCAGTGGCGCGGGCGCGGGCGTGGTCCGGCGATCCCAGCGGTCCCAGCCGGCACGGCGCTGTTCCCAGTCGCGGCCCCAGTGCTCGCCCCAGCGGGGGGCGGCGTCGGCGCGCCAGGCCCTGAAATAGCTTGGCGGCTGTTGGTAGTAGCGCACCGGCACGCGCAGCAGGAACAGCGGCACACGGTCGGGGCCCACCTGTTGCCAAGGGCCGTTGTACCAGCCACTCGAATACCAGTTGTCCGACTGGAACACCCAGTACAGGCCGTCGTAGAAGAAGTAGTTGCCCGGCGCGTTGGGGGCGTGATAGACCGGGTAGCCAGGCACGCGCTGGAACTCGGGATAGACCGGCAGGTGGATGCCTATGCTGACGGATACCTGGGCCAGCGCGGCCGGCACGCTGCCCAGCAGCAAGGGCACAACAAGAAGAAGGTGGCGCATGAGGGACCCGATCAGAACACGGACCACTGCGCTGGCGCCCAGACACACTGTTCAGACGCGGCAATGGCGTTGTGCGAGTGTGGGCCTCTGCCGGAGCGCGTCTGTACGAAAACGCACAGACTCGGGCCCACGGTGGCGGCAAGACCACCCAGAAACGACAAAGCCCGGTCAAAACCGGGCTAAGTGCTTGAATTACTTGGGGTGGCTGATGGGACTCGAACCCACGACAACAGGAATCACAATCCTGGACTCTACCAACTGAGCTACAGCCACCGCAGAGCCACAAATTATAGCCTGTGATTCGGCGTTTTCACGCGGTCACCCCAGAGATCATGAACCAGAGGCAGCGGCCTTGGGTGCCGGCACGCTGATTTCCGCCTTGTATTTGGACTTGAGGTAGGCCATGTAGGCCATGGCTTCGGCGCCGCCCCACAGTTCGGCCAGTTCCTGCGCTTCCTGGCGCGCCATCTCGGGCACCGGCGCCACGCGCGGCACCGACTTGATGACCTTGGCGATCACAAAGCCGCCCAGCCCTTCGTCCAGACCGACCCAGGCCGGCGCAGCGGCCAGGTCGGCCGACAGGACGGCGTTCAAGACCTTGGGCGGCAGTCCCTCGCTGCGGTCGCGCGACACGGTGATGGCCGCGGGCAGCTGGGCGTCGTCGGGTTTGGCGCGCCAGGCGGCCAGCTTGGCCTCGCCATCGGCCTTGGCCAGTGCAGCGGCGCGCTCCGCCACCAGACGGGTGCGCACCTGGGCAGCCACGCTTTCCAGCGGCTGGGTGGCTGCGGGCGCGTACTGCAGCACACGTGCGGCGGCCAGCTGGTTGGCGCCCAGTTCCACCGCCTCGGTGTTGCGCTTCTTCTGCACCGAGTCGGCCGCAAACACGGCCTCCAGCAGCTTGGCGTTGGACAACACGCCCGGCTGGCCCTGGCGGGTCAGGCCTTTGACCGTCTGCACCTTGAGCTTGAGCTTGTCGGCCGCCGGCGCGAGGCTGTCGGCCTGCTCGTAAACGGTGTTGCTGAACTGCTCGGCAACCTCGGCAAACTTGCGTTGCGCCTGCTGCTTTTTCAGCTCGGGCTCCAGCTCGGCGCGCATGGACTCGAAGCTGCGCTTGGGCGGGCTCTTGATGTCGGTGAGCTGGATGATGTGGAAGCCGAACTCGCTTTCGACCAGATCAGAAATCTGGCCTTTTTCGAGCGCAAACGCAGCATCCTCGAAAGGCTTGACCATGGCGCCGCGGGCGAAGAAGTCGAGGTCGCCACCCTGGGTGGCCGAGCCCGGGTCCTGCGACTCGGCACGGGCCAGTTCGGCGAACTTGCCCGGTGCGGCGCGCAGCTGCTCCAGCAGTGCCTGCGCCTTGGTCTTGACCTTGGCCTTGTCGTCGGCCGACGCACCAGCCGCCACCGTCAGCAGGATGTGGCTGGCGCGGCGCTGCTCGCCACCGGCGATGCGGGCCAGGTTCTGTTCGTAATAGGCCTTGAGATCGGCCTCGTTGAGGGTGATGCCGGCGGCAACGGCGTCGAGGTCCAGCACCACGTACTCCACGTCGGCCTGCTCGGTGGACTGGAACAAGGCCTTGTTGGCGTTGTAGAACTGTTCCACGTCGGCGTCCGTCACCTTGACGCGGGACTCGAAGTCGCGCGGCGACAGGCGTTGCCACTGGATTTCACGCCGTTCGAAATAGGCGTCGCCCATGGCCTTGGACACGGCCGGCGCGACGAAGCCCGAGGCGCTGAGGCCTTGCAGCACCTGGCGGCGCGAAATCTC
Source organism: Hydrogenophaga sp. (assembly GCA_030696525.1). Lineage (GTDB taxonomy): Bacteria > Pseudomonadota > Gammaproteobacteria > Burkholderiales > Burkholderiaceae_C > Hydrogenophaga. Next base: position 31,420 of record JAUYSB010000216.1, read on the forward strand.
GGCGCGCATGCCGGACTCGAACATCTCGGGCGTCATGCCCTGGGCGCTGAGCAGCTGGCGGTACTGGTCCATGTCCAACGTGCCGTCGGGCTTGCGCAGCGACGCCACGGCGGGGTTCTGCTGCAGCTCGCGCGCCAGGCGCGGGTCGCTGGTGATCAGCCGTTCTTTTTGCGACGCCAGCGCCAGCAGGCGCTCGTCCACCATGCGGCGCAGGCTGGCGTAGCGCGCGGCCTCGGTGTCGAGCATGCGGCGGTCGAGGTTGGGCGACGAGGCCAGCAGGTTGTCGGCGTAGCGCTGATGGGCGGCGTCCCACTCTTGCTGCGTGATGTCCTGCCCTGCGACCTGCGCCACCTTCTGGCCGCCTTCGTTGAAGCGGCTGTAGCCCTCGATGCCGAACAGCACAAAGGACGGGATGATGAGGATCATCAAAAAGCCCATCAGGTACTTTTTGTGGTTGCGAATCGAATCGAACATGCGTGGACCTGCGGTTGGGGCACTCGGCCCCGTGGGCAACAGCAAAAAGGCGAACCGGGGTTCGCCTTGGGTGGGTGGTGGGTCCTGACGGTCTCGAACCGCCGACCTACTCCGTGTAAAGGAGCCGCTCTACCAACTGAGCTAAGGACCCCACCGGAACATCGGGCCGGTTCAGTTCAGCGCGTCTTTCAACGCCTTGCCTGGACGGAACTTCGGCACCTTGGCGGACTTGATTTTAATCGCTGCGCCGGTGCGGGGGTTGCGACCGGTGCGCGCGGGGCGCTTGGTGACCGAGAAAGAGCCGAAGCCCACCAGCGACACGGTGCCACCTTTTTTCAGCGTGGTGCGCACGGCGCCGGTGATGGCGTCAAGCGCGCGCGTGGCTGCGGCCTTGGAGATGTCGGCCTGGTTGGCGATGTGTTCGACCAGTTCAGATTTGTTCACAAGAAGCCCCTCAATGATTCGTTGGGATGAATGAAACACGGCCGCAAACAGAGCCCGCGGCCGTGGCAATGAAAATCGGCTTGCGCCCGCCGCACCGAGGCTCGGCAGGGCGTTCAGCAATTACACCTACGGGCCGCTGGGCCTGTCAATACGCCACCGGCGGAAATGTGTGCTGCGTTCAAGCGAGCGGGCATTCTAGACGCAAAGTGCGCCGCCTCAGGGTCGCGCGCGCAAGGCCTGTTCGATGGCACGGCCCACGTCGGCCGTGCCCGCCGTGCCGCCCAGGTCGGCGGTTCGGGGGGCGCCGCTGCCAGGCGCCAGCACAGCTTCGATGGACGCCAGCACGGCGTCGTGGGCGGCGCGGTGGCCCAGAAAATCCAGCATCATGGCGCCGCACCAGATCTGGCCGATGGGGTTGGCGATGCCTTTGCCCGCAATGTCCGGTGCCGAACCGTGCACCGGCTCAAACAGCGAGGGCATGGTGCGGTCGGGGTTGAGGTTGGCGCTGGGCGCGATGCCGATGGTGCCGGTGCAGGCCGGGCCCAGGTCGGAGAGGATGTCGCCGAACAGGTTGCTGGCCACCACCACGTCGAAGAAGTCGGGCCGCTGGACGAAGTGGGCGGTCAGGATGTCGATGTGGAACTTGTCCACGCTCACACCCGGGTAGCCCTGCGCCATCTCGGCCACGCGCTCGTCCCAGTAGGGCATGGTGATGGCGATGCCGTTGCTTTTGGTCGCGCTGGTCAGGTGCTTCTTGGGCCGGGACTGCGCCAGCTCGAAGGCGAACTTGAGCACGCGGTCCACACCGAAGCGCGACATCACGGTTTCCTGCATCACGATCTCGCGTGGCGTGCCCTGGTACATGCGCCCGCCAATGCTGGAGTACTCGCCCTCGGTGTTCTCGCGCACGATCATCATGTCGATCTCGCCCGGCTGGCGCGGGCTGCCATCGCGCCGCACCACGGGCGCGATCACGCCAGGCATGAGGCGCGCCGGACGCAGGTTGATGTACTGGTCAAACTCGCGACGGAACAGCAGCAGCGATCCCCACAGCGAGACGTGATCGGCAATTTTTTCAGGCCAGCCCACGGCGCCGAAGTAGATGGCGTCGTGCCGGCCGATCTGGTCTTTCCAGTTGTCGGGCAGCATCTGGCCGTGTTTCTCGAAGTAGTCCCAGCTCGAAAAATCGAAGTGGTCGAACTGCAGGCCGATGTTGAACTTCGAGGCCGCAGCCTCCATCACACGCAGGCCCTCGGGCATGACTTCTTTGCCGATGCCGTCGCCGGCAATGACCGCAATGCGGTGTTGCTTGCTCATGGGGTGTTTCCTTCAGGGTTTGAAAAAGTTCAGGGCCTCGGCCAACACGGCTTCGGGCATTTCTTCGGCCAGGTAGTGGCCACACGGCAGGCTGTGGCCGCACACGTCGGCGGCACGTTCGCGCCACAGCGGCAACACATCAAAACACCGTCCCACCGCACCGTGTTCGCCCCACAACACATGCAGCGGCATGGCCAGGCGTCGGTGGGCCGCCACATCGGCGCGGTCGTGTTCGAGGTCGATGGTGGCGCTGGCACGGTAGTCCTCGCAGATCGACGCGGCAGTGCCAGGGAGCGAGGCGCAGCGTTCGTATTCGGCCAGCGCGGCAGCGTCAAACGCAGCCAAGCCCGCGTGGCGTGCGCCCATCACGCTGCGCACATAGCGCACCGGGTCGCTGTCGATCAAGGCCTCGGGCAAGGGCGGCGGCTGGATCAGGAAAAACCAATGCCAGTAGGCCCGGGCGAAGGCCTCGCCGGTCTGTTGGTACATCGCCAGGGTGGGCGCGATGTCCAGCAGCATCAGGCGGCTCACGGCCTGGGCATGGTCGGCCGCCAGACGGTGCGCCACGCGCGCACCCCGGTCGTGGGCCAACACGCCAAAACGCTCGAAGCCGGCATGGCGCATCACCGCCAGCGCGTCCAGCGCCATCTCGCGCTTGCTGTGGGCCAGGTGTTGTGTGTCGGGGGTGGGCCGCGACGAATCGCCGTAGCCGCGCACATCCATCAGCACCACGGTGAACTGCCGGGACAGCTCGGGGGCCACCCGGTGCCACATGGCCATGGTCTGTGGATGCCCGTGCAACAGCAGCAGGGGCGGACCCTCACCGGCCACACGCACCTGCAGGCGCACGCCATCACGTTCGACCACCAGAGCTTTGAATGTTTCCCACATGGCGGCCAAGCTTACGCCCACTTTCGGCAACAATTGGGAAAGCCAATATTTCCCTGAAGGCAACAATTGGACCGCACCGACCTTGAGCTTGTCCTCGCCATCCGCCAGCACGGCAGCCTGGCCGGCGCGGCGCGTGCGCTGCACCTGGCGGCGCCGGTGGTGACCAAACGGCTCGCCGCCCTGGAAGCGGCGCTGGGGCTGCGCCTGTTCCAGCGCACCACGCGCCACGTGAGCCCAACCGCCGAAGGCGACAGCCTGTGCCAGCATGCGGCCCAGTTGCTGCAGGGATTTGCGCAGGCTGAGGCCGAATTGCGTGAGCGCCGGCTGGAGCCCGCTGGTCCCGTGCGCCTGGCCGCCACCTTCGGTTTTGGCCGCCGCTGGGTGGGGCCGGCACTGGCCGATTTCCAGCGCCGCCACCCTGCGGTCAACATCCAGCTGCAGCTGACCGAACACCTGCCCGACCTGGCGCTGGAGGGTTTTGACGGCGCCATCTGGCTGTGGAACGCGCCGGGTGGCCGGGCGGGGGAGTGGGTGTCGCGCAAGCTGGCCGCCAACCAGCGGGTGCTGGTGGCTGCGCCGGGCTACCTGGCCCAACACGGCACACCGAGCCACCCTGACGAGCTGCGCCAGCACGCCTGCCTGGTGGTGCGCGAGAACGGCGGCTGGGGCGGCAACGAGGGCGGCGCGACCCGCCAGCAGCGCTTCGATCACTGGCGGCTGCAGCCCTCGGACAAGCCGCAGGTGCACCACATCCCGGTGACGGGACCGCTGTCCAGCAACTCGGGCGAGATGGTGCGCGACTGGTGCCTGGAAGGCCACGGCATCATGCTGCGCAGCCTGTGGGACATCGCGCCGCAACTGGCCAGCGGCGCACTGGTGCGCGTGTTGCCCGGGTGGTCCATGCCCGACGCCGACGTGCACTGGCTGGCGCCCTACCGGGCCCAGGTGCCCCGGCGCATCCGTCTGCTGGTGGACTTCCTGGCCCAGCGTTTGGGCGAAGCGCCCTGGGAACCGCTCAGCGCGAAGCGCGCACCACCAGGCTCACGCCAAAAGCGGTGAGGGCAATGCCCGCCAAGGTGGCGGCGGTGATGGGTTCGGCGAACAGCACCCAGGCAATGAGTGCGGTGCACGGCGGCACCAGGTACATGAGGCTGGTGACCGAGGCCGCCGCGCCGCGCTGGATCAGCATGTAGAGCAGTGAGCTGCCGCCCAAGGTGAGCCCCAGCACCGACCAGGCCATGGCGCCCGCCAGCTCGCCATTCCAGCGCATGGATTCGGCCTCCATCAGCGCCAATGGGAGGGTGACCACCAACGCGGCCATCAACTGCACCGCATTGGCCGAGCGCACGTCGCAGGGCGCCACAAAACGCTTCTGGTACAGCGTGCCCACGGTAATACACAACAGCGCACCGACGGCAAACGAGAGGTTGAGCCAGGTGGCCTGATCGCCCGGCCCGCCGGCACCAAACTTGCGCGACACCACCAGCACCAGGCCGGCAAATCCGAGCAGCAGGCCCAGCCACTGGCGCTTGTTGACCTGGCCGCCGTTGGCCGACAGCCACAGCGCGGTGAGCACCGGCTGCAGCCCCACCACCAGGGCCGACAGGCCCGAGCCCATGCCCGCCTTGACCGCCGCCCACACGCCGCCCAGGTAGCCCGCGTGCATCAGCACGCCCGTCACGGCCAGGTGCAGCCACTGCGTGCGGGTCTGTGGCCAGCGCACACGCGCCAGCACGATCCACGGCAGGAAACAGGCGATGGACAGCGCGTAGCGCCAGGCCAGGAACTTGAACGGCGGCGCGTGGGGCATGCCGTAGCGCGCGACGATGAAGCCGGTGCTCCAGATCAGCACGAACACCACCGGCATGGCGCGCAGCCATGTGTTGTCGCGCGCCTCGCTCATCGGCTGCGGGCGCGGATCTCGGGCAGCGCTTTCTGCAGGTAATACACCATGGACCAGATGGTCAGCACCGCCGCGATCCAGATCAGCCAGGTGCCCCACAGGCGGGTGTCGATGACGCCGAACACACGGCCGTCGAACAGCAGAAACGGAATCGCCACCATCTGCACCATGGTCTTGGCCTTGCCGATCATGTGCACCGCCACACTTTTGGTGGCGCCGATGATGGCCATCCACTCGCGCAGGGACGAAATGGCGATCTCGCGGCCGATGATGATGAGGGCCACGAAGACGTCGGCGCGGTCCATGTGCACCAGGGCCAGCACACAGGCACAGACCAGAAATTTGTCGGCCACCGGGTCGAGGAAGGCGCCGAAGGCCGAGGTCTGGTTGAGCTTGCGCGCCAGGTAGCCGTCGGCCCAGTCGGTCAGCGCGAACACGATGAACATCACCGTGGCGATGAGGTTGGCCTGTTGCAGCGGCAGGTCGATGTAGTACACCCCCACGATCAGCGGGATGGCCGCAATGCGTGCCCAGGTCAGCAGGGTCGGGAGGTTGAAGAACATGGTCCGATTATGCGTTCAGTGCAAAGCGCGGTAGATGGACTCGGCCAGCTCGCGCGAAATGCCTTCCACCGTCACCATGTCCTCCACGCTGGCCGCCGTCACGCCGCGCACACCGCCAAAACGCTGCAACAGGCGCGCGCGTTTTTTGGGGCCCACACCCGGGATGTCTTCAAGCTGGCTGCCGCCGGTGCGCACCTTGGCGCGCTGCGCGCGCATGCCGGTGATGGCAAAGCGGTGGGCCTCGTCGCGGATCTGCGCCACCAGCATCAGCGCGGCCGAGTCCTTGCCCAGGTAGACCTTCTCGCGGCCGTCGGCAAACACCAGCTCCTCCAGGCCGACCTTGCGGCCCTCGCCTTTTTCCACGCCCACGATGCGGCCCAGATCCAGGCCCAGCGACTCGAACACCTCGCGCGCCACCCCCACCTGGCCTTTGCCACCGTCGATCAGCACCAGGTCGGGCAGGCGCTGGCCGGCCACGCTGCCGGTGCTGTCGGCGCTGCCGCCTTCGCGCACCGCCTCGGCCAGCTTGGTGTAGCGTCGGGTGAGCACCTGGCGCATGGCGGCGTAATCGTCGCCCGGGGTGATGCCGTCGATCTTGTACCGCCGGTACTGACTGCCCTGCATCTTGTGGTCCTCGAACACCACACACGAGGCCTGGGTCGATTCGCCCGCGGTGTGCGAGATGTCGAAACACTCGATGCGCAGGCTGTCCAGCGCCTCATTGGGCAGGTCCATCGCGTCGGCCAGGGCGCGGGTGCGGGCCTGTTGCGAGCCTTCCTCGGCCAGCAGGCGCGCGAGCTGGATGTCGGCGTTGGTTTGTGCCATCTCCAGCCAGGCACGGCGCTGCTCGCGCGGCTGGTGCACGGTGTGGATCTTGATGCCGGTCTGCTCGCTCAGGGCGGCCATCAGTTCGGGCCGCACCGCATGGCTCAGCACCAGGGTGGGCGGCGGCGCGCTGTCCACATAGTGCTGGGCGATGAAGGCCTCGAGCACCTGCTGCTCCACCGGCAGGGGTGCGGCGCCCTCGTCGGCGTCCAGCGCGGCCAGCACCGCCGCGTCCTCCACGTGGGCCGGAAAGTAGGGCCGGTCGCCCAGGTGGCGGCCACCGCGCAGCATGGCCAGGTTCACACAGGCGCGCCCGCCCAGCACCTTGACGGCCAGCACGTCCACGTCCTTGTCCGACACGTTGTCCATGGCCTGCTGGTGCAGCACACGCGACAAGGCCGTCATCTGGTTGCGTATCTCGGCCGCCTGCTCGAATTCCAGGCGCTCGGCGTGGCCCATCATGCGGGCCTGCAGCTCGTCGAGCACGGTCTGCGTTTCGCCCAGCAGAAACGCCGCCGCGTGGCGCACGGTTTCCTCGTACTGGGCGGGCGTGACGAGGTTCACACAGGGGCCGGTGCAGCGCTTGATCTGGTACAGCAGGCAGGGCCGGGTGCGGTTGTTGAACACCGTGTCTTCGCAGGTGCGCAGGCGGAACACCTTTTGCAGCAGCTGGATGGATTCCTTCACCGCCCAGGCGCTGGGGTAGGGGCCGAAGTACTGGTGCTTCTTGTCCACCGCACCGCGGTAGTAGCTCATGCGCGGGAAGTCGCCCGCGTGCGCCCGTCCGTCTTGTGCGCCGCGCGCCGGCCAGCGCCCGCTCAGGCGCAGATAGGGGTAGCTCTTGTCGTCGCGAAACAGGATGTTGAAGCGCGGGTTGAGCGTCTTGATGAGGTTGTTTTCCAGCAGCAAGGCCTCGGCCTCGGAGCGCACCACCGTGGTCTCCAGCCGCACGATCTTGCTCACCATGTGGCCGATGCGGGTGCCGTCGTGGTTCTTCTGGAAATAGCTGGACACCCGCTTTTTCAGGTTGCGCGCCTTGCCCACGTAGAGCAGGCCACCGGCCGCGTCGAAATAGCGGTAGACGCCAGGCAAGCCCGGCAAGGCAGCCACCTCGGCCAGCAAGGCATCGCTGTGGGCGGCAGTGGGTTCGGAATCGGGGGACACGTCGGACATGGCGCTATTGTGGACAATGCACGCCATGGCGCCGCTGACCTGGGATGTGTTTTGCAAGGTGATCGACAACCACGGCGATCTGGGCGTGTGCTGGCGCCTGGCCGCCCAACTGGCCGAGCGGGGCCACCGGGTGCGGCTGTGGGTGGACGACGCGAGTGCGCTGGCCTGGATGGCACCCGGCGGCGCTGCAGGTGTGGAGGTGCGTCCCTGGCGCGGCGAGCCGCCCACCGGCCTGCCCCGGGGCGACGTGCTGATCGAGGCCTTTGGCTGCGACATCCCCACCGATTGGGTGCTGACCGTGGCGCCCCGGCCCGGCCCGTGGATCAACCTCGAATACCTGAGTGCCGAAGCCTATGTGGAGCGCATGCACAGGCTGCCCTCGCCGGTGATGAACGGGCCCTTGGCCGGGCGCACCAAACACTTTTTTTACCCCGGTTTCACCGCCGCCACCGGCGGGCTGTTGCGCGAACCCGATCTGCTGGCGCGCCAGGCGCGCTTCGACCGCAGCGCCTGGTTGCAGCATCACGCGCCCGGCTGGTCGGGCGAGCAGGTTATCAGCCTGTTCTGCTACGAGCCGGTCAACCTGGGCGCCTGGCTGGACCACCTGCGCCAGCCCGACCAGCCGCCCACGCACCTGCTGGTGGCGCCCGGCCGGCCCACCGCCGCCGTGCGCCAGCACCTGGGCGACGCTGACCGCCATGGCCCGTTGCACATCACCTGGCGCCCGCATTGCAGCCAGCATGACTCTGACGAGTTGCTGTGGGCCAGCGACCTCAACGTGGTGCGGGGCGAGGACTCGCTGGTGCGCGCGCTGTGGGCCGGCAAGCCTCTGATCTGGCACATCTACCCGCAGGACGACGGCGCCCACCACGCCAAGCTCCAGGCCTTTCTGGGCTGGCTGGGCGCGCCGGCCGACATGTGTGCCCAACACGCGTTCTGGAACGCCGATGTGCCCGAGCCACTGCCCGCCCACGATCCACACAACTGGGCGCCCGCCGTGGTGGCAGCGCGCCAGCGGCTGCTGGCGCAAAGCGATCTTCTCTCACAGCTGTTGGCTCACCTGGGCGGTCTCTGACATCGACACGCGCACAAACGCGTCCCGCCACAGCGCCACCACCGGCAACTCGGGCGCCACCCCTTTGGGCGTGAGCATCACCACCGCCGACGGCGCGAAAGCCGGCGCCATGGCCACGCGCCGCAGCACCGAAGCCTGCTGCCGGTAGGCGCCAATGGGCACCACCGCCAGCATGGACGTGTGCGCCACCAGTTCCATGGCGATGTGAAAGGACTCGGTTTCGATGCGCGGCGCCGGGGGCACCAGGCCCGCCGCCAGAAACGCCCGGTCAAACGCCTTGCGGCTCGCGCTGCGCCGGGGCATGAGCACCCAGTCGGTGCCCAGCAGATCGGCCAGCGGCACACGTCTGCGGCGCGTCAAGGGGTGGTCGCGGGCGGCCACCACCACCGTGGACTGTTGCCACAGCGGTGTGATTTCGAAGGGCGCCAGGGCCTGCGGCGTGAGGTCGCCACCCAGCACGCCCACCACACAGTCCACCTCGCTCTCGTGCAGCCACTGCACCAGTTGCTCCACGGTGCCCAGTTGCAGCACCAGCCGGGGCAATTCGCTGCGGGCCAGCAGGTCCTGCACCACCCGGCCCAGGGCCTCTATGCCCACCAGCGGCAGCAGGCCCACGCGCAACAGCGGCAGATCCGCACCCAGTGCCAGCGCGCTGGACGCCGCGTCCATGGCGCCCAGCGCCACCCGCAAGCGGTCGAGCACGAGGTGGCCCTGCGCGTTCAACTGCCCACCCCGCGCGTTGCGGTCGATCAGGGTCAGGCCCAGCGCGTCCTCCAGCTCGTGCAGCAGCTTGGTGGCACCCGGCTGGCTGATGCCCAGGGCCGCAGCCGCAGCGCTGAGGGAGCCACGCCGGGCAATCAGGTCCAGCAGACGCAGGTGGCGGATCTTGAGCCGCTCGACCCGTTGATTGAGCGGCTCATCCATCCCGTTTTGTGATGTCTCCATAGCATTTTGGTAATTGTTTTTGATAGGTCACCAGTTTAAATTTCTTCGCACCGTCCATGACGGCACAAGACAACCACAACGGAGACACACCATGCGCATGATCAAACAACTGGCCTGTGCCGGCCTGTGCCTGCTGGCCACCCTGGCCGCCACCCAGGCCACGGCTCAGCCCTACCCCAACCGCCCGCTGAAAATCGTCGTGCCCTTCGCCGCTGGCGGCGGCCCCGACATCGAAACCCGCCGACTGGCCACCAAACTGGCCTTGGCACTGAACGGCAACGTGGTCGTGGAAAACCGCGTCGGCGCGGCCGGCATCCTGGCCGCCGAGGTGGTCACGCAGGCCCCGCCCGATGGCTACACCCTGCTGGCCGGTTCGGTGTCGCAGGTGGTGCAAAAAGTCCTGCGCCCGCAGGCCCAGTTCGACCCGCTGAGCAGCTTCATTCCGGTCACGCAGACCAGCAGTTCGCCCACCGTGCTGCTGGTGCCGGCCGACTCACCCGTTCAGACGGCCAAGGAGCTGGAGGCCCTGATCCGCAGCCGTCCCGGACAGCTCAACTACGGCTCTGGCGGCATCGGCACGGCCGCCCACCTGGCGGGCGCCACCTTCGCCAGCCAGCTCAAGCTCGACGCCGTCCACGTGCCCTACCGGGGCTCGGTGGAGCTGATGCCGGCGCTGATGGGCAAACAGATCCAGTTCGCCTTTCCCATCGCCGGCACCGCCGTGCCCCAGGTCAAGTCGGGCAAGGCGCGCGCGTTGGCCGTGAGCGGCGCCAAGCGCCTGGCCTCGCTGCCCGACGTGCCCACCCTCAAAGAAATCTACAACGACGAACTGATGGTGCAGGAGGCCTGGGGCGGGCTCTGGGTGCCGGCCGGCACCCCCGCCGACGTGGTGCAACAACTGTTCACCGCCACGCGCAAAGCCTTGCAAGACCCGGAATTGCAGACCCACTACCAGAGCACCGGCTCCAGCGTTGAGGTGTCGGAGTCGCCGGCCGCCTTCCTCAGCTTCATGAAGGCGGAAACCGCCAAATGGGCCAAGGTCATCCAGCTCGCGGGCGTGAAGGCAGACTGAAGCATGGGCATGAACGCACTCGCCGGCATCAAGGTGCTGGACCTCTCGCACGTCATCGCCGGTCCCACCGCCTCGCACTACCTGGCGCTCGAAGGGGCCGAGGTGATCAAGGTGGAACCTCCGAAGCGGGGCGACGTGTTGCGGCACGGGCGGCCCGGACAGTCGCTGGACCGCGGCATTTCGGTGGGCTTCGCCGCCATCAACGGCGGCAAACGCTCACTGGCCATCGACCTCAAACGGCCTGAGGCGCGACCCCTCATCGAGGCACTGCTGACGCAGTGCGACGTGTTCATCGAAAACTACCGGCCCGGCGCGGCCGCCCGCCTGGGCCTGGGCCACGAACAGGTGTTGCAACTGCGGCCCGACATCGTCTACGCCTCCATCTCCGGCTTCGGCCAACAGGGCGAATGGGCGGGGCGGCCCGCCTACGACCACGTGGTGCAGTCGGCCATGGGCATGAGCTGCCTGCAGGGTGATGCCGCGCAGGACCCGATGAAAGTGGGCTTTCCGGTGGTGGACACCGCCACCGGCATGGTGGCGGCCCAGGCCATCACCACCGCCCTGTTGCGCCGTTTTCGCACCGGGCGTGGCGCCCTCCTGGACATCTCCATGGCCCAGGCCGCGCTGCAGCGGATGTGGCCCGAGGTGGCCAAGGTGGCCCACAGCGGCGAAGACTCGCCCCGGGTGGGCAACCGTGGCTTCACCGGCAGCCCGGGCGCGGCCACCTTCGCCTGTGCGGACGGCTGGCTGTCCACCGCCGCCAACACGCCGGTGCAATTTCGCGCCCTGTGCGAGGTGCTGGACCTGCCCGGGCTGCCCGATGACCCGGCCCTGATCGACCTGGCGGCCACCGCCGCCAGCGGCTTCGTGGCGGCACGCGACGCCGAGCGGCTGCACACCCACATCAGCACGGCCATGCGCCGGTGCGCGCTGGTTGACCTGGAAACGGCGCTGTCGGCCAGGGGGGTGCCCTGTGCACCTGTGAGAACCCTGTCACAGGCGCTGGCGGCCGCGGCCACCGGCACACGCATGACGCTGCCGGTGCGCCAAACCCCCTATCCGGGCGGCACCGTGCGTGATTTTGCCGGGGGCTACCTGGCCGACGGCGACGCGGGCCCGGCCCTGGGGCCCGCCCCCCGCCATGGCCAGCACACGGGTGCCATCCTGGCGGAGCTGGGCCTGCCCAAGGACGAAATCCAGCGACTGCAAGCGCTGGGCGTCATCAATCTTGGGTAAAATAGTGGGCTTTGCGAACGGCAACTGCCCGCTTGCCTGCCTTGGAGGGCCGGCCGGCCAGGCGCCACAACCGGCCAGGGTGGACCCAGATCACCAGCTGCTGCGGGTTGGTCGCAAGTCCTGCCGCCACATCATCCGCTGAAGGCCCCGCATGGGGTGGACGCCTACAGCACGGCACAACCCCAGCTTCAACAGCCTGACCCACCATGAAAATCGCTCAAGAAATCCGCGCCGGCAACGTCATCATGCACGGCAAGGACCCGATGATCGTCCTGAAAACCGAATACGCCCGTGGCGGCCGCGGTGCCGCCACCGTGCGCATGAAGCTCAAGGCCCTGCTGAACAACATGGGCACCGAAGTCGTCTTCAAGGCCGACGACAAGATGGACCAGATCATCCTGGAACACAAGGAGTGCACCTACTCCTACTTCGCCGACCCGATGTACGTGTTCATGGACACCGAGTACAACCAGTACGAAGTCGAAGCCGAGAACATGGGCGACGCCCTGAACTACCTTGAAGACGGCATGACCGTCGAAGTGGTGTTCTACGACGGCAAGGCCATCTCGGTCGAACTGCCCACTAGCGTCGAGCGCGTGATCACCTGGACCGAACCCGCCGTCAAGGGCGACACCTCGGGCAAGGTGCTCAAGCCGGCCAAGATCGCCACCGGTTTCGAA
>JAUYSB010000276.1 GCA_030696525.1 Hydrogenophaga sp.
CTGGCCCGCACCGCACAGGTGATGAACGAGCTCAAGACCGACGACCCGCAGAAGATTCGCGCGGCCGGTTGCATCGACCTCGGCACCATCCAGCGTTACCTGAACTTCCATTATTCGGTGACCATCGATTTGTTCGGCGCCGACGAGTCCAGCAACGCCGCCACCTTCTACAGTACCGGCTTGAAAGGCCGTTACGAAGAAGGCAAACGCACCGACGACCACCAGCTGCGCGGCCAGTTCTACAAGGTGCTCAACGTGCAGAACGGCCAGCTGGTCGAAAAAGAAGTGCCCATGCTCAACGCGCTCAACGAAGTGCTGCGCGACGACTACATCAAGGACAGCGTGGGCGGCGTGGAGCGCTGGAACAAGGTCATCGAGAAGGCCGGCATCCCCGTGCGTCTGACCGTGCCGCACAAGGCCTTCCACCGCAACATCGGCCTGCTCAAGGGCGTGAAGGTGGCGCCGGACGGCCGCGTGATTTCCGAGTCCGAATGGAACGCCAACCGCGACAACTGGCTGCCCAGCGAAGGCGACCGCGCCTTTGTGGCCAGCCTGATGGGCCGCGTGGTCGAGCCAGGCAAGTTCGCCAACTGGATCGCGCCCCCGGTCATGGGCATCAACCGCCAGCCGGTCGATTTCGACTACGTCAGATTTAATTGACCCCCCCGCGCCGCGCCTAAGGGCGCGTCACCCCCCCAGGGGGCAACACCTATGGGCCGGCAGAGCCGGATCCGTGGTGTTCCCGGCTCGGGCACGCGCGCCGGAGTAGGACGTGTTTTCGTCCCCTTTCTTCGCGCGCCACTGAGCGTGGGTTGGGGTGACTGGCGCAGTGAGGTAAAGGAGGAGGGCGCGCAGCGCCCGGGGGACACGAACGAAGCCAGTCACCCCAGCCCATGCGCCCTCAGGCCAACGCAGTGCATTCCCCCTACACTGCCAGAAAAACACACGGAGATTCCCATGAACGCGCCCGCCGAAGCCGCTGTCGTCAAGCAGCATTTGATCGACCCCGAGATCTGCATTCGCTGCAACACCTGCGAGGCCATCTGCCCGGTCGGCGCGATCACACACGACTCGCGCAACTACGTGGTGGACATTGACAAGTGCAACTGGTGCAACGACTGCATCTCGCCGTGCCCCACCGGCAGCATCGACAACTACCGCAAGGTGGTCAAGGTCAAGGCTTACAGCCTGGCCGAACAACTGAGCTGGGACGTGTTGCCGACGGAGATCAGCCCGGCCGAGCTGGCCGCTGCCGCCGCTGAAGTCGGCGGTGTCGCCGAGGCCGTGGTGGACACCGCCCCCGCCCCTGAACCAGCCCCCAGCGCCCTGGCCGAGGCCGGCGAGCCCGTGTTCAACAGCGCCCAGTACGGCGCCACCCTGCCACCCTGGTCGGCCGCACACGCCTACACCAACCTGTACGGCCCCAAGGCCGCACAAAAAACCATCGAAGCCACGGTCACCGGCAACGTGCGCGTCACCGAAGTTGGCCAAACCGCCGGTGGCGACTACGACACCCACCACATCGTGCTGGACTTCGGCAGCATGCCTTTCCCCGTGCTCGAAGGCCAGAGCATCGGCATCATCCCGCCGGGCAGCGACGACAAAGGCCGGCCGCACCATGCGCGTCAGTACTCCATTGCCAGCCCGCGCAATGGCGAACGCCCCGGCTACAACAACCTGTCGCTGACCATCAAGCGCGTGCTCGAAGACCACCAGGGCCAGCCGGTGCGCGGCGTGGCCAGCAATTACATGTGCGACCTCAAGGTGGGCGACAAGGTGCAGGTCATCGGGCCCTTCGGCAGCAGCTTCCTGATGCCCAACCACCCGCGTTCCAGCATTGTCATGATCTGCACCGGCACGGGCTCGGCGCCCATGCGCGCCATGACCGAATGGCGCCGCCGCCTGCGTGCCAGTGGCAAGTTCGAGGGCGGCAAACTCATGCTCTTCTTCGGCGCCCGCACCCAGGCCGAGCTGCCGTATTTCGGCCCGCTGCAAAACCTGCCCAAGGACTTCATCGACATCGACTTCGCCTTCTCGCGCGAAGCCGGCAAACCCAAACGCTACGTGCAGGACGCCATGCGCGAACGCGCGCCCGACCTGGCCGCGCTGCTGAGCGACCCCAACGCCTGCTTCTACGTCTGTGGCCTCAAGGCGATGGAGGAGGGCGTGGTGCTCGCGCTCAAGGACATCGCCACCCAGGCCGGCCTGGATTGGGACACCGTGGGTGCGGCGCTCAAGCGCGAAGGGCGCCTGCACCTGGAGACCTACTGACCTTCGTCAATGGCCAAAGAGGGGGCGCCGGCCACAATGGCGGCATGGATACCCAGCGCACGCCCGTCCCCGCCGCCGCCCCCCACAGCACACTCGAAGACCTGCAAGGCCTGCTGACCGGCTGCCTGTTCGTGGCGCTGGCGGTGGTGCTGTTCCGTGAAACGCGGCTGCTCACCGGCGGCACCACCGGCCTGGCTTTTGTGCTGCACTACCTCAGCCAGTGGCCCTTGGGCGCGTGGCTGTTTGTGGTCAACCTCCCGTTCTACGTGTTCGCCTGGCTGGCGCTGGGGCCGGTGTTCACGCTCAAGTCCTTCGCCGCTGTCGGCCTGATGTCCTTGTACGTCGAGGTCTTGCCCCGCCTGATCGGCTTCGCGCACCTGGACCCGGCCTTTGCCGCCGTGTTGGGGGGCCTGCTGGCGGGCTCGGGCATCCTCATCCTGATCCGCCACGGCGCCAGCCTGGGCGGCATCGGTGTGCTCGCCATCTACCTGCAAAAAACGCGCGGCTGGCGCGCCGGTGCCATCCAGATGGGGGCCGATGTGGTGATTCTGGCCACGGGCCTGGCCGTGTTGCCACCGCTGCAGCTGCTGCTCTCGGTGCTGGGTGCGGTGGCGCTGAATTTTGTCATCGCCGTCAACCACCGCACCGACCGCTACTTCGGCGTGTGAGGCACGGCGCCGCTTGCGCGGCTTTGCGCCGCCGCGCAAGCTGGTTATGCTTGTGTGCCACCTCCCACTGCCCATGCCGCCCGCCTCAGAAGACGATTTGCCCACACGCTTGCAGGACGACACCACATCGGCCTCGGACGATGCCGACAGTGTGGCCCTGCCGATCGGCACGCGGCTGGCCGAGTTCGAGATCCAGGACAAGATAGGCGAGGGCGGTTTCAGCACCGTCTACCGCGCGTGGGACCATGTGCTGATGCGGCAGGTGGCGCTCAAGGAGTATTTCCCCTCGTCCATCGCCTCGCGCAGCGGCCACACGCAGGTGAGCGCGCGTTCCCAGCGGCACCGCGACACCTTCCAGGCCGGCCTGGACAGCTTCATCAAGGAAGCCCAGACCCTGGCCGGCTTCGACCACCCCTCGCTGGTCAAGGTGCTGCGGTTTTTCCCGGCCAACGGCACGGCCTACATGGTCATGCCCTTGTACCAGGGCGCCACCCTGCGTGACGCGGTGCGGGACATGGGCACGCGGCCTGACGAGGCCTGGCTGCTGGCGCAACTCGACCCACTGACCCAGGCGCTGCAGAGCATCCACGCCCAGGGCTGGTACCACCGCGACATCGCGCCCGACAACATCATGCTCATCGACGGGGGCAGCCGCCCGCTGCTGCTCGACTTCGGCGCCGCACGCCGCGTGATCGGCGACATGACCCAGGCGCTGACCGTGATCCTCAAGCCCGGCTACGCGCCGGTGGAGCAGTACGCGGAAGTGCCCGGCATGAAGCAAGGGCCCTGGACCGATGTGTACGCGCTGGCCGCCACCATGCACTGGGCCATCACCGGCAACAAACCGCCGGCGGCCGTGGGGCGCATGGTCAACGACACGCTGGAGCCGCTGGCCCAGGCGGCAGCCGGCCGCTACAGCCCGCGTTTCCTGGCGGCGCTGGACGCGGCCCTCAAGGTCAGGCCGACAGAGCGCACGGCCGATATGGGGCAGTTCCGCCAGGCCTTGGGCCTGGGAGCGCCGGTGGTGGCGCCAGCCGCACCCGCACCCATCGCCGCAGCCACCGCAGCCGCGCCTGGACCCGCCGTACGCCCACGCCCGCCCACGCTCGCCTCCCCCTTGCCAGCCTGGTCGTGGGCTGCGGGCCTGGCCCTGGTGCTGGCGGCCGGTGGCACTTGGTGGTGGTCGCAACGGCCCGCAGCGCCGGAGGCCAGCCCCGTCGTTGAGTCCCCTTCGGTATCGGCGCCGGCGCCATCGCCGCCGGCTGTGGCGGTGCCCACACCTGTGCCATTGCCGGCCCCTGCGCCGGTGGCGTCACCTGCACCAGCTCCTTTGCCAGCGCCTGTTCCGTCGCCCGTTGTGAAGCCAGCGCCAGTGGCCAAAACCGAGCCGCGCGCCGTGGCCCCGGTGCGTGCCGAGGCCCCGGCGCGGGCCGCCGCGCCACGTCCGTCGTCGGTGTGCTCAGGCCTGATGCAGCGCCTGTCGCTGGGTGAGGATTCGCCCGCCCTGCGCGAGCAGCTGGTGGCCAACCGCTGTCAGTGACGGCGGGCTCAAGGGCGGGTCAGGCCGCGCAGTCCATCACACGGAAATCGACACGCCGGTCCACCGCGTCGCGGGCATCGTCGGTGCCGCTGCCCACGATGGCGCGGCTGGAACCGAAGCCTGTGGTGGTGATGCGTTTGGTCAGGCGGCTGTTTTGCGCCACCAGGCGCTGACGCACCTGCACCGCGCGCTGCAAGGAGATGCGTTCGTTCAGCGGTTCCGCACCGCTGCGGCTGGTGTGGCCGCCGATCTGCAGGCAGGCGGGCGACTTGTTGGCGCGTTGACCGATCTGCTGCAGCCACATGGCGTACTCGTTGCGCAGCGCGGGGTTGTTCACGAACTGGGTGGAGCCCGGCTGGAACAGGAACTTCACACCCACCTGCTGCTGCTCCAGGCCGTAGTCCAGCAGCTCGCCGAAGGCCTCAGCCGCTTCCTTGCGCCGGTTCAGCCGGCTCTGCGCCAGGTAGATGCCGTTGTAGACCCGCAGCTGCTTGCCGCCCGGCATTTGCAGCGCTGCGCGGTACAGGTCCAGCGCATCGGCCAGCCGGTTGTCCTGGTAGGCGTTGATGGCGTCGTTGATGACAGCGGCGGCGGCGATGCGGTCCCAGTAGGCGGGGTTGATCGGGTCGCCGGCCTTGGTGCCCTGGCAGGTGCTCACGTAGCCGGTGGAAGCGCTGTCCTTGGACCAGCCCGGGCTGTCCTGGAAGAAGGGTAGGGGCGTGTGGTCCACGCCGGCAGCGGCGGCGCCGGCAAAGCCTTTGGAGACGATCTTGCCGCTGCGGATGTCCAGCAGCGCCAGGCAGATGCGGTACCAGTCGGTGGCGCCGATGTTTTTGCCGTCCTTGTCCAGTGGCGTGAAGGTGCCGATGAACACGTAGGGCCCACGCGCCAGCGAGGTGGTGGAAAACGGCAGCGGTTCGTAGCGCGGGAAGCGCTCTTTCACGGTCTTGAGCACGGCCGTTTCCATTTGCCGCGTGGCCACCGACTGCACCCAGGTGCTGCCGTCAATCAGCGGATCGATCACCAGCGGCAGCCGTTCACCGGCCAGTGCCGCGTTGTTGAACACGGCCGCAGCGGCGCCGGCCAGTGCCTGTTCGAGCGGCAGGATGGGTGGTGGGCCGGCCGGTGCCGGGGCAGGCGCGGGGGCTGCCACCGGCGCGGGGGCCGGCGCGCTCGGCTGGGTTGGGGTGCTGGATGACGTGGGCTGTGTGGGTGCCGTGGCCACACAGGCGCTCAACAACAGGCCCAGAGCCAGTGCGCCGGTGAGCCACGCCAGGCGGCGTGAGAAGGTCTGACGGGCTGGTGACATGGTGGCTCCTGGGTTGGCTGGTGTCATCGGCGATGGTGCAGAAAACCCCAGGGCTTGGCAAGCCCGACAGACCAGAGGCCAAACCAGAGGCTCAGTCCACCTTGGCGCCGCTGATCTTCACCACACGTTCGTACTTGGCGCGCTCGCGTTTCATGAAGTCGTCGAACTGCTCGGGCGTGCTGGGTGCGGGTTCGGCCATCAGGTTACCAAAACGCGTTTTCACCTCGGGCGATTTCAGCGCGTCCACAAAGGCGGCGTTGAGCTTTTGCACCACCTCGCGCGGCGTGCCGGCGGGCGCGATCAGGCCCCACCAGGTGTCGATGGCAAAGCCCTTGTAGGTCTCGGCCACGGTGGGCACGTCGGGCATCACGGCCGAGCGCTCCAGCGTGGTCACGGCCAGGGCTTTGAGCTTGCCCGAGCGGATGTTGGGCGCCGCCGTGGCCAGGTTGTCGAAGTTGAAGTCCACCTGGCCCGACAGCAGCGCCAACTGCGCCGGGTTGCCGCCGTTGTAGGGGATGTGGAGCGCGAAGATGCCCGCCTGGTTCTTGAACATCTCGCCCGCCAAATGGCCGGCGCTGCCGTTGCCGCCCGAGCCGTAGTTGAGCTTGGCCGGGTGGGCCTTGGCGTACTTCACCAGGTCGGTCAGGCTGTGGATGTTCAGGCGCTGCGCGGTGTCGGCGTTGATCACCAGCACGTTGGGCACGCGCAGCATCTGGGTGATGGGCGCGAAGTCTTTGGCCGGGTCAAACGGCAGCTTGCTGAACAGCCAGGGGTTGATGCCGTGCGAGGCGGTGGTGGCAATGCCCAGCGTCAAGCCGTCGGGCGCGGCCTTGGCCACGGCGTCCACACCGATGTTGCCGCCGCCGCCGGGGCGGTTTTCAATGATCACCGTGCCCAACGAGTCCTTGACACGTTCGGCCAGCACGCGCGCCGTCACGTCGATGGGGCCACCGGCCGCAAACGGCACGATGATGCGCGTGGTGCGGGCCTGGGCCTGGGCTGCCCAGGGTGCCGCGATGGGCAACAGGGCGGCGGCGGTGATCAGCGAACGGCGTTGCATGGTGTCTCCTTTTAGGCGGTGAGTTTGTCGGCCGCGCTGGTGAACGAGTCGGCGAAAAATTCCTCCTCGGGCAGGCCGGCCTGCGTCGTGTAATCGGCGCGGGCCGAATCCACCACGATGGGTGCGCCGCAAGCATAGACCTGGTGGCCGGAGAGGTCGGGGAAATCCTGCAGGACGGCGCGGTGCACAAAGCCTGTGCGGCCGGTCCAGCCGTCTTCGGGCAGGGCGTCCGAGATCACCGGCACATACGTCAGCCAAGGCTGTGCGGCGGCCTGGCCCAGCAGCCAGTCGTGCTGGTACAGATCCGCCGGGCGGCGGCCACCCCAGTAGACGGTGGTGGGGCGGGTGATCCCCTTGGCCACCATGTGCTCGATCAGCGCCTTGATGGGCGCGAAACCCGTGCCCGAGGCCAGCAGCACCATGGGCTTGTTGCTGTCCTCGCGCAGGAAGAAGCTGCCATACGGCCCTTCGATGCGCAGGATGTCTTTTTCCTTCATGGCACCGAACACGTGGTCGGTGAACTTGCCGCCGGGCATGTGGCGCAGGTGCAGTTCCAGCCCGGGCTTGTCGGCCTGCGTGTGCGGCGCGTTGGCCATGGAGTAGCTGCGGCGGTCGCCGTCGCGCAGCAAAAACTCCACGTACTGGCCGGCGTGGTACTGGAAGCTGTCGTTGGCGGGCAGCTGCAGGCGCAGCACCATCACGTCGCTGGAGACGCGCTCCAGCGCGCTCACGCGCACCGGCATCTTCTTGATGGGGAAGGCGCCGGCCTCGGTCACCTGGCGCGATTCGAGCACCACGTCGGTCTGGGGCACGCCGCAGCAGGTCAGCACGTAGCCGGCGGCCTCTTCCTCGGGGCTCAGGGCCTTGGCCTGGTGCGGGCCGTGGGTCACAACGCCTTCGAGCTTCTTGCATTTGCACGAACCGCAGGCGCCGTCCTTGCAGCCATAGGGCAGGCCAATGCCCTGGCGGATGCCGGCGGCCAGCATGGCCTCGCCGGGCTCGCTGGTGAAGGCGCGGCCGCTGGGCTGAACGGTGATGGTGAATGTCATACTTGGAAATCGATGGACCGTAAGTGGAAGCGGCGCCGCAAGGCGCCGCTGTGTTGCTTGCGATTGTCTCAAATTTGACCGAATGGACCGCTGCGAATGAATTTGATCGGTGCCCGCCCGGCGCGTTTTCGGCGCCTGCGCGTGTTGGTGGTGGGTTGTGGCGATGTGGGCCAGCGTGCCGCGCGCGTGCTGGGTGCCGCCCAGGGGCGTGTGCGCTTGCTGGCCCTGACCTCGTCGCCCGAGCGTGTGCCTGAGTTGCGCGCCCAGGGCATTACCCCGCTGCTGGGCAATCTGGATCAGCCCGACAGCCTGCGCCGCCTGGCCGGACTGGGCCAGCGTGTGCTGCACCTGGCGCCGCCGCCTTCGCAAGACCTGCCCGACTGGCGCCAGGACCCCCGCACCCGGGGCCTGTTGCAGGTGCTGGCGCGCCGCGCGCCGCCTTGTGCCCTGGTGTACGGCTCCACCAGCGGCGTGTATGGCGACTGCGGGGGTGCGTGGGTGGATGAAACGCGTGGCCCCACGCCCCACACCCCACGCGGCCTGCGCCGGGTGGACGCCGAAGCCTCGGTGCGCGCCTGGGGCCGCGCGCTGGGCGTGCCGGTGAACGTGTTGCGCATCCCCGGCATTTACGCACCCGACCGCGAAGGCGGCACGCCGCGTGCGCGCCTCTTGCGCGGCACGCCGGTGCTGCTGCCCGAAGACGACGTGTTCACCAACCACATCCACGCCGACGACCTGGCGCGTGCCTGCGTGCGTGCCCTCATGGCGCCCAAGGCCCAGCGCGTGTTCAACGTCAGCGACGACACCGAGCTCAAGATGGGCGACTACTTTGATCTCGCGGCCGATCTGTACGGCCTGCCGCGCCCACCGCGTGTGTCGCGCGAAAGTGCCCAGCAGCAACTGCCGCTGAGCCTGCTGAGCTTCATGGGCGAGTCGCGCCGCCTGCGCAATCAACGCATGAAGCGCGAACTGCGGCTGGTGCTGCGCCACCCCACGGTGGCGCAGGGGCTGGCCGCCACCGATTGAAAGCCGCCCCATGTTCCCCACGCTCGATCTGCGCACCGCCACCACCGACCACGCGCGAGGTGTCCTCCATGGCCAGGGCGCCCGTGCGCAGGTGGCGCACAGCGTGTCCACCTACGCGCGCATGTTTGCCGGCTGTGGCATTGGGTGGGCGCAGGCCTGCGAACGCGCACAGGCCTATGCCGAGGTGATCGCCGCGCTGAGCCCGCGCTGGCTGGCCGAGATTCGCGGCATCGCCGAAGGCAGTGGCCAGCCGCTGGCGGCCATCCTGGCGCTGAACTGCCGCACCGAAATACTGCCGCCCGGCCTCTACGCCGAAGCGCCCGACGCGGCCCTGGTGCGTGCGGCACTGGCCGCCAACACCGCCATGGGCCTGGCCGACTGGGGTTCGGGTGGCAGCGCAGAGGCTGTGTCGGCAGCGGCCACACAAGCCCACGAAGAAGGCGAGTGCACCACCCTCTGTGTGGCGCCCCCGGCCAGCGCCGACGGCCACACCTGGCTGGCCCAGAACTGGGACTGGCTGGGCCGCCAGCGCGCGGCGCTGGTGTTGCTCAAGACACCTGGCCCCGAGGGCCACACCATCACCACGCTCACGGAAGCCGGCATGCTGGCCAAGATCGGCCTGCACGACGTGGGCTTTGGCCTGGGCCTGAACATCCTGCGCTCCATCGACGACGGCGCGCGCCCCGGCGTGCCGGTGCACGTGCTGCTGCGCCACCTGCTCGACTGCAGCAGCCTGGCCCAGGCGCGTGCCGAACTCGACCGCGCCGCCCGGCTGGGCTTTGGCGCCGGCTCCAACATCGCCTGCGTGGACGCCAGCGGCGACATCGCCTGTTTCGAGTTGGCCCCGGCCGGCTGGGCCGAATGGCCGGCGGTGCGCGGCCGCGTGAGCCACAGCAACCACTACCTGAGCCCAGCCCTGCAAACGGTGCAGGCGCCGATGGCGGCCGCGCTGTCCACCACCTCGCGCCTGGACACGGCCTGCCGCCACGGCGACGCCGCACAGGTGGACCGCGCTGCGCTGGAGGCTTTTCTGCGCGACACCAGCGGCGGCTACCTGGCCGTGTGCCGCCACCCCGACCCGGCGCTGCCGCCAGAGGCCTGCGTGGAGAGCGTGGCCGGCGTGATGATCGACGCGAGCGCTCGCCAGATGTGGGTGGCGCCGGGTGTGCCCGACACGGTGGCCTTTGCGCTGGTCTGAGCGGCCCGCTGGCGCGTTCAGGCTCAGCCCCGCCCGAACAGCCGCGAGGGATCGAGCCGCACCTTGACCTCCTCGGAGGCGACCGTGTCCTTGATCGCAAAGGCCGGGTTGGCGGTGTCGCGCAGGCTGGGCGCCGACAGCGGTATGCCGTTCTTGCCGATGATGGCCATCACCATGGGCGCATTGAGCAGCGGCGTGCTGCGGGTGACGACGGCGATCTCGTCGCTTTGCAGCCGCACGTAGCTGCCGGGCAGGTACATGCCCAACTGCTTGACCAGCAACTGCCCCAAGGGGTTGGACTGGCTTTGCATCTCCAGAAACTGCGCCCGCGCGGCCGCCCGCACCGACTGCCCGCGACGGGTTTTGCGCGGGCTGATCCGGGCCACGAAGCGGTCTGCCAGCTGCAGCAATTGCTGGGCCGTGTGATGCACGGGGCGGCTGGTGGGGTAGCCGCCGCCCTGGGCGTGTTCGTGGTGGTCTCTCACCAGGTCCAGCCACAACAGGTCGGTCACGCCCAGCTGCTCCAGCATGTTGGCACCGACGTGGGGGTGGTTTTTGATGGCTTCGCGCTGGTGCGCATCGGGGCCGACCTTTTGCACGGCCAGCTGGTTCTGGAGTCGCGCCATGCCCACGTTCATGGTCAGCGCGGCGTTGAACAACGAGCATTCCTGCGCGTGGCTCAGGCCCGCCGTTGGCCCGATCACGTGGCAGACGGCCGCGGCGGCCAGGGCGTTGCTGGTGCTGTAGCCCAGTTGCGTGTCGTACAGCATCTGCACCAGCACAAACAGGCTCTCGTCGGGGTGGCGGTCCATCAGGCCGAGGGCCTTGTGCCGCAAGGTGTTGAAGCGCGGCAGAAAATCGCGCACCAGCAGGTTTTGTTGCAGCAGTATCGAGAGCTGGGCATGCAGGTCCAGCCAGTCGTCGTTCATGCTGCGCATCGCCTCGTCTGTGGCGCGGTGGGCCACGCGCAAAGCGGTCTGGTGCACGGTCTGGCCTGCCAGCAACCAGTCGCGGCGGTCAGCTTCGCGGATGCTGGGTTGGTGGCGGCTGAGCAGCTGTTGGCGTTCCAGCGTTTCCAGCATCTCGCCTTTGCGCATCAGCAGCACGCCGCGCGCGTTCCAGATGTCTGCGGGAATGGGGCGGTTGACCTCAATGCCAGCTAGCGACACGGCGATGTAGCGATCGGTGGACGGCGTTGACAGGGCTGACACCAGGCTTTGGGTGGTGGCTGCGCGCTGCGTCTTTTCAGAACCTTTGTGGTCGGACATGCCAGTCGCTGCCGTGTGTTCGTGGCCGGTGGTGCGGGGAACGCACCGAACGGCGCTGTCTGGAGCGCTGGCTGCGGTACGCATAGCGCATGCGCCAGACCTGCCAGCCTGCGCCGATCAGCAACAGACCGCTGAGCCATCCGAGCGTGTTGGGCAAGTTGAAGAGGGTGAGCAGGCCGGCGATGGCGTACAGCGCTGGTAAGGCTTCGTACAGCCGGTGGGGAAGGGTGAACCGTCTCAAGATGATTGTTCTGAAAATGAAACCGATGCCGCGCTGGATTGAATGCGGCGGGTGTTTTCAAAATATACATCTGAGAAGCGAATTAAATCAAATTAACACGATTTATTACATCATTTTTATTTCATAAAACACATTAATATCAATAAAAACAAATCAAAGGCCGGTCACATCCCGGTTGCGGCGTCCGGCTTTTCGTCCTGATAGCGGTTGTGGATCGCCAGGAGTTGATCCAGGTGGCTGTGCACCACCGCCACGCAGTCCCGGTCGAGCTGGCCGGCCTCGGCCATGCGGTCCAATTCATCCAGCGCCTGTGTCGGTGTCCACACCCGCTTGTACGGTCTGGCGGCGGTCAGGGCATCAAAGATGTCGGCCACCGTCACGATGCGGGCTTCCAGCGGGATGTCGTCCCCTTTCAGGTGCCTCGGGTAGCCGGACCCGTCCAGGTATTCGTGGTGGCAGTGGATGATGTTGCGCAGGATCAGCGAGTCCGGCAGGTGCCGCAGTGTGGCCGCGCCGACGATGCGTTCGATGATGCGAACGCCGATGTCGACGTGCGTTTCCATGATCGCGCGCTCGGCCGCGTCGAGTTTGCCGGGCTTGAGCAGCACGCTGTCGGGGATGCCCATTTTTCCGATGTCGTGCAGCGACGAAAACAGGTACACACTTTCGATGAACTCGTCGTTCAGGCCCCGGCCCGGTGCCACCGCCTGGGCCACCACGCGCGAGTAGCGCGCCATGCGCTCCAGGTGCGAGCCGGTTTCGAAGTCGCGCACCTCGGTCAGCTCGCGTGCCACGCGGGTGGCGTCGAGCACCGAGCGCACGGCAGACAGCTCGTTGGCAATCGCCATGCTGATGAGGTTGGTGTAGAGCACCAGGTCGCGCTGCACCTGCGCGGTGAAAGCGGTCGCGCGCATGGAGTCAAAGAACACGAATCCGGTGAGACTGCCGCCGTCAAAAATGGGCACGGTGAACGAGGAGCGGTAGCCCTGCTCGCGCAGCCAGGTGGTGTGACCGGTGTCGGACTGCAGCGCCTGTTCGATGTTGTCGAGCACGCGGAATTCACCGCTGGCGGCCAGGGCGCTCAGGGCCTGGCTGGCCGACAGCTTGTATTCGTAGCCCGCAATCGCCTTGCCAGCGCGTGTGCTGTTGATAAAGGTCTTGAGCAGGTCCTCGTTGGCGTCGTACAGGGCACAGGCAATGCGGTCCACGCTGGGAACGGTTTCCAGCAGCTTGTCGTGCAAGGCTTCCAGCCTGCGCGTGAGCGAGCTGGCCTGCGGGTTCAGCGCCATCATCAGAAACAGGGGGTGGGTGCTGGGCATGAATGGCTGGGTCTGAACGACCGCGGTTAGGACTTGGAGACGCCCCGGGTGCGTTCCAGCACACAGGTCGTGAGCTGGCCGAACGCGTCGGGCCCAATGGGTTTGCTGAACAGATAGCCCTGTAACAGCTCGCAGCCCTTGTCTTGCAGAAACGCTTGCTGGGCCAACGTCTCCACGCCTTCGGCCACCACCCGCATGCCCAGTCGGTGGGCCATGGCCAGGGTGGCTTCGACGATGGCGCGGTCGCTCGCGTCGGACTCGATGCCATCGACAAAGCTGCGGTCGATCTTGAGCTCGTCGAGCCGGAAGCGCTTGAGGTAGGACAGCGACGAATAGCCGGTGCCGAAATCGTCGATGCTGATCTCGAAACCCGCCGCCTTGAGTGCGCGCAGTTTGGGTTCGCACTGCACGGGATCGGCCAGGGCGCCTTCGGTGATTTCCAGGCAGATGCGGTGCGGATCGACGTTTTCGGCCCGCATGATGTCCTGGAAGGACTCGACGATGCGCGGTTGCAGGAAATGGCGCGCCGAGATGTTGACGCTGACGGTGTGGACGCAGATGCCCTGTCCGTCCCACAGCCGGATCTGCCGCGCGACCTGCGCCAGTATCCATTCGGTGATGGGGATGATCAGACCGGTTTCCTCCGCCACCGGAATGAAGTGGCCGGGCGGCACCAGGCCGCTGGGTTGCCGCCAGCGGATCAGCGCCTCGCAGCCGACCAGGCGGTTGTCGTGTGCCGAGACCTGGGGCTGGTACTGGATCACCAGTTCCTCGTCCTGCAGCGCCTGCCGCAGGCCGTTTTCGATCGCAAACCGCTGGGTGACGTGTTCGACCATGTCGCCCGAAAAAAACCGCAGCGGCGCGTCGGCCGTCTGCTTGGCCCGCAGCAGGGCGGTGTCGGCCTTCAAGATCAGCGACTGCGCGTCGGTGCCGTCGATGGGGCCCAGGCTGACGCCCACTTTCACCGTGGCCACCATGGTGCCGCTGCCCACCTTGAGCGGGCGCTGCAGCACGGCGATCAGCTGTTGGCACCGCAAGCCGATGGCATCGGTGTGGTCGGCTTCGATCAGCATCGCAAACTGGTCGGCCGAGCGGCGCGCCACGGTGTCGCCCGGTCGGGCCTCCTGGCCCAGCCGGGTTGCCATTTCCTGCAGTGTGGCTTCGCTGGCCTGGTAGCCCAGGGCGTTCTTGATCTTGTTGAAATCGGCCAGGTCGATGACGACCACCGCGACCACCGAGTTGTCTTTGCGCGGCCGCTTGAGCGCCAGCTCCAGCCGGTCCTGAAACAGGATGCTGTTGGGCAGGCCGGTCAGTTCGTCGTGGGTGGCCAGAAAATCGATGCGTGTCTGAGCGTGCTTGACGGCGGCCACGTCGCGGTACACGCCCACGTAGTGCGTGAGGAGGTTGTGCTCGTCGCGCACCGCGTTGATGGTCAGCCATTTGAAAAACAGCTCGCCATCGCTGCGGCGGTTCCACACGCCACCCTGCCACCAGCCGTGGTGGGCAATCTGTTCGCGCATGGTGTTGTAGAAGGACGGGTCGTGGCGGCCCGACTTGAACAGGTTGGGGCGCTTGCCGCGCAGCGCGTCGCGCGTGTAGCCCGTGGTCTTCGTGAAGGCGTCGTTGACGGTGAGGATGATGCCGTTGGCGTCGGTCAGGATGACACCGTCGCTGTGCCTGGCAAAGGCCTCGGCAGAGAGGATCAGCTCGGCCTCGGCCTGCTTGCGCTGGGTCACATCGTGCAGCACTTCCCAGGCGCCGGTTGTGTGGTTGTCGGCGTCCGTCAGCAGGTAGGCATTCGACTCCACCACCACCGCGCGGCCTGTGGCGTCGGTGATCACTTTCTCGAACGGCCCGCAGGTCCGCTGGTCTGTGCACAAGGCGCCGATCTCGTCCCACGGGTGCCGGGCCCAGCCGAGCCGGCTGGCGACCTCGTGCGGCGCAGCGTGGAGCAGATCGCTGCCGTCCGACACCTTGAGCAGGGATTTGAACTCATCGTTGCAGTCGGCGATGCCGCCATCCGGAGCGTAGAAAACCACCGCGTCGCGCAGGCTCAGGTAAAAGCTGCGGAATTTCTGTTCCTTGGCGGCGAGTTGCTGCCGCAAGGCCACCTCGGCGCTGACGTCGTCGAGCAGCCAGACCCAGGCGCGCTGCGCGACGCCGGGCATCGCAGAAATGGTGACTCGCAGGGCTTTGGGTGCGTTGGCAAAGTGCCAGACCATGCTGCAGTCGCCAGCCGGCGCCCGGCCTTGCAGGATGGGCATGGCATAGGCGCTCACTTCGTCGGCGTTTGTGGCGGAGGCGACCAAGTGCTGCAGCGCCGTGGACAGCGTGGCTGGCGCAACGTCGCCGTGGGTCAGGTGCAGCAGCCGGGCCGCTGCGGGATTCACGTAGCCTTGCTGGTGGCCGCTGGACACGATCACCATGGCCTGCGGCAGCGCGTCGGCCAAGCCACGCATTTGCCGCGCGGACTGGATGGCGCGCTCGCTGCACAGCACGGGGAGCAGCTGGTCTGAGAGCGCTTGTCGAACGAGCTGGGTGCTGGCGTGTGGGTCGGGGGGCAAATGCTCGGCCTGCTGCCACAGCACCGAGATGCCCAGCACCTGGTCGTTGACCGGTTCCAGGGCGATCTGAAGCATGCCGACTGGCTGGGGCCTGTCTCTGCTGGGCCGAAACGCCATGGGCAGCAGGCGGGACAGCCTGTCGGGGCCGCTGACGAAAGCGTGGTCCTTTTCGGTGTGGGCTGGCCAGAAGGCCGAGGTCACCGCACCCGCTGGCTGCACAGCCAGCGGTTGGGCCTTGTTGCCGGCAACGGCCGTCCACAGGCAGACCATGTCGGCCTGCAGGCTGTGCTGCAGGCCTTGCAACTGACGCTGGATGTCAGCGCTGCTCATGAGCAGCCAGACAGTGGAGCAAGGCCTTGCTCACTGCCTCGGGCGCGGTCAGGTGGGGCAGGTGCCCCTTGGATGGGATGACGATCAGTTCGCGCGCCCGGCCATGCTCCGCCAGCCAGCGCGCTGCGGCCATGGGGACGGCCGCATCCGACTCGGTTTGCAGCACCCACAATGGGACGGACAGCTGGGCAACGTCCTGTCGGTGGTCGCCCTCAAATGCACCACGGAGGATGGTGGTGGCGATGTCGGTGCGCAGCCCCAGCATGTGGCGGATGAAGTCTTCAGCGCCAAACTGCTGGCCGGGCGTACCGACCACCACCGGCGCAAAGCCATTGACCCACGCCACAAAATCCTGGTCCATGGCTTGCAGCATCTGTTCGATGTTGTCCCGGCTGAAGCCGCCGACGTACCCGCTTTCGGCTTCATCGACATAACAAGCGGATGAGCCCAGCAGGATCAATGAGTCAATGAGGCCGTCGCTGCTGTTGGCGGCCAGCAGGCCGGCCATGCCACCCATGGAATGCCCCACATAGGTGGCGTTGTGGATGTCCAGCGCCTGCAAGAGCGCCACCAGATCGCCCGCAAAGTCTTCGAGCGAGCGGTAGCGACCGTTCACGAACACGTCGGCGGTGTGGGCGGTGGCGCCCGCAAAGTCGAATGTGACGACCCGGTAGCCCGCGTGCTCAAGCGCCGCCACCTGCTGCGACCAACACGATTGATCGGTGCCCAGCCCGTGGCCCAGCACGACGGTTTTGGCGCCTGCGCCGACAACCCTGGCCCTGAAGATGTCAGCAAGAGGTGGCATAGAAAAACGGGTAGTTGACGAAATTTAACAGAAGGAGGGCGCAGACGCAGGCGGGGTCAGAGGATCTGATTTCATCTGGCGTAAATACTGCAATAAATGATATTTAAATTCAATATGTTTAATTATTTGTAAATTGTATCAACAAAAATAAAAATATTTACTGGGATATCAATCAAATTTATGCAAAATTGATTCAGTAATAAATCTTTTTGTCAGCGTGCTTTTTGAAACTAAAAATGAATAATCGTTTTTATCATCTTGAAAAGATATTGA
>JAUYSB010000236.1 GCA_030696525.1 Hydrogenophaga sp.
CGATCTCGGCGCTGGGCTCGGTGAAGGGGAAAAAGCTCGGACGGAAACGCAGCACCAGATCGACCGATTAAAAAAACGTGCGGCAGAAATCGGTGAACACGACCTTGAGGTCCTTGAAGCTCACGTTCTCGCCAATCCACAGGCCTTCGCACTGGTGGAACATGGGCGAGTGGGTGGCATCGCTGTCCACACGGTAGGTGCGGCCCGGGGCGATCACGCGGATCTCGGGCATGCCGTTGCCCGCGTCCAGCGCGGCGCGGTGGCGCTTGACGTGCTGCACCGCGTGGCGGATCTGCATGGGGCTGGTGTGGGTGCGCAGCAGGTTGGGCGCCTCGGCCGAGCCACCTTCCACATAGAAGGTGTCGTGCATGGAGCGCGCGGGGTGATCGGCCGGCGTGTTGAGCGCGGTGAAGTTGAACCAGTCGGACTCGATTTCAGGGCCCTCGGCCACCTCGAAACCCATGGAGCCGAAGATCGCCTCGATGCGCTCCAGCGTCAGGCTCACCGGGTGCAGGCCACCGGTACCGTGCTGTCGACCGGGCAAGGTCACGTCGAGTGCCTCGGCTTGCAACTGTGCTTGCAGCTCGGCATCGGCCAGGGCGCGGCGGCGTTCGTTCAGGGCCGACTCGATGGCCTGCTTGGTCAGGTTGATGGCGGCGCCACGCGTCTTTTTTTCTTCGACACTGAGGGCGGCCATGCCTTTCATGAGCTCGGTCACACGACCACTTTTGCCCAGGAACTGCGCCTTGGCATTTTCCAGCTCGGCCGGCGTGACGGCCTGGGCGAACAAGGCCTTGGCATCAGCCACCAGCGAGTCCAACTCTGTCATTTGAAACACCTTGAATGGGGGCGGTGGCAGGCGAGCCACCAATGAAAAAGGGCCAGTGCTGTGTTGTAGCCCCGGCCCTTGTTCGGGTGTGCCAGCGCGCCTTGCGGCACACCGGCTCACCGTGCGGATCAAGCAGCCAGCTTGGCCTTGGCCTGCTCCACGATGGCGGCAAACGCCGCCTTGTCGTTCACCGCGAGGTCGGCCAGCACTTTGCGGTCGATCTCGATGGCGGCCTTCTTCAGACCGTTGGCGAACTGGCTGTAGGTCATGCCCAGTTCACGCGCACCGGCGTTGATACGGGCCATCCACAGCTGGCGGAACACGCGCTTGCGGGTGCGACGATCGCGGTAGGCATCCTGCCCCGCTTTCATCACCGCCTGCTTGGCGATGCGGAATACGTTGCCGCGGCGACCGCGGAAGCCTTTTGCAAGGGCCAGAACTTTTTTGTGGCGGGCGCGAGCCGTTACACCACGTTTGACGCGAGGCATGTGTGTTCTCCTGTTCGTCGTTGATCAAATGCCCTGGCCGGGCAGCATCTGCGCCATGTGACCCATGTTGGTCTCATGCACATTCACTGCACCACGCAGGTGGCGCTTGTTCTTGGTGGTCTTCTTGGTCAGGATGTGACGCTTGAAGGCTTGACCGCGCTTGACGGTGCCACCGGGACGAACGCGAAAACGCTTTTTCGCGCTGCTCTTGGTCTTCATTTTGGGCATATGAATGCTCCTTTTCATTTGTGCTCGTGAGGCGCCGCGAACCTTCCGCGGACTTGTTGGCCCCGAGCCACTTGGGTCAGGTGGTGCTACACAGCACCGCCTGTTCGGGCTGCAACCGCTTGCGCTGTCACAGCCCAGGCATCGCGTGGGTGACCAAACCCACACAACGCCTTGATTGGTTGGCCTGAAGAATCAGGCAGCCGGCGCGCCGGCCGGAGTGCCCGCCGGGGCATCAGCCACCGGCTTGGTCGCGCCACCCGCCTTGCGGCGGCCCGGCGCGATCATCATGATCATCTGGCGGCCTTCGAGCTTGGGGAACTGCTCCACCAGGATCGTGTCGCCCAGATCGTCGCGAATCCGGTTCAGCAAGGCCAGCCCCAGTTCCTGGTGGGTGATCTCGCGGCCACGGAAACGCAGGGTGATCTTGCATTTGTCGCCATCATCCAGAAAGCGCCGGATGTTGCGCATCTTGATGTTGTAGTCGCCATCGTCGGTGCCGGGACGGAACTTGACTTCCTTGATCTCGATGACCGTCTGTTTGGCCTTCGCTTCCGCCGCCTTCTTCTGCTCCTGGTACTTGAACTTGCCGTAGTCCATCAGACGGCACACCGGAGGGTTGGCCGTGGCGGCAATTTCCACCAGGTCCACGTCGAGATCGCCGGCCATGCGCAGGGCTTCCTGCAGGCTGACGATGCCCAGGGGCTCGCCCTCCGGACCGGAGAGACGGACCTCAGGGGCCATGATCTCGCGGTTCAGGCGATGGGCGCGCTCTTCACGCTGGCGGCGGTCGCGAAAGTTGGTAGCGATGGTGAAATCCTTTTCCTGTCAGTAAGTCGCAAACGACAAAAAGCCGTGGCCGAGGGTTAACTCAGGCCATCCAGGCGATCACACACGAGGGAAATCACACCTTGGATGCCAGGTCTGCCGCGATGAGTTGCACGAACGCATCAAGCGACATCACACCGAGGTCTTTGTTGCCCCGGGCCCGCACGGCTACAGCGCCAGCCGCCTTCTCTTTGTCGCCTGCGACGAGGATGTAAGGCAGCTTTTGCAACGAATGCTCACGTATTTTATACGTAATTTTCTCGTTGCGCAGATCCGTCAGCACCCTAAGGTCTTGATTTGGCAGCGCTTTTTTCAGCTTTGCGGCAATTTCGCGACAGTATTCGCCCTGCGCATCGGTGATGTTGAGCACCGCCACCTGGGTCGGCGCCAGCCAAACTGGCAGCGCGCCAGCGTGCTGTTCGATCAGGATGCCGATGAAACGCTCCAGGCTGCCGACGATGGCACGGTGCAGCACGATGGGGCGGTGGCGGGCGCCATCTTCGCCCACGTATTCCACATCCAGGCGCTCGGGCAGGTTGGGGTCCACCTGGATGGTGCCGCACTGCCATTCACGGCCAATCGCGTCCTTGAGGGTGTACTCGATCTTGGGACCGTAGAAGGCGCCCTCGCCCGGCAGGTACTGGAACTCGCAGCCAGAAGCCCGCAGCCCATCGGCCAGCGCGTGTTCGGCGCGGTCCCAGCTCTCGTCGCTGCCGATGCGCTTTTCAGGCCGCGTGGACAGCTTGTAGATGATGTTGGTGAAGCCGAAGTCCTTGTAGACCTTTTGCAGCAGTGTGGTGAAGGCCACCACCTCGGCTTGGATCTGGGCTTCGGTGCAGAAGATGTGGCCGTCGTCCTGCGTGAAACCACGCACGCGCATGATGCCGTGCAGGCCGCCGCTGGGCTCGTTGCGGTGGCAGTTGCCAAACTCGCCGTAGCGCAACGGCAGGTCGCGGTAGCTCTTGATGCCCTGCTTGAAGATGAGCATGTGGCCAGGGCAGTTCATCGGCTTGAGCGCGTAGTCACGCTTTTCCGATTCGGTCACGAACATGTTCTCGCGGTACTTGTCCCAGTGGCCGGTTTTCTCCCACAGGCTCTTGTCCAGAATCTGCGGACCCTTGACCTCGAGGTAGCCGTTGTCGCGGTAGACCTGGCGCATGTACTGCTCCACTTCCTGCCACACCGTCCAACCCTTGGGGTGCCAGAACACGGTGCCGGGCGAGTGCTCGTCGAGGTGGAACAAATCGAGTTCACGACCGAGCTTGCGGTGGTCGCGCTTCTCGGCCTCCTCCAGCATCGTCAGGTAATTCTGCAGGTCTTCCTTGTTGGCCCAGGCCGTGCCGTAGACGCGCTGCAGCATCTCGTTGCGGTGGTCACCACGCCAGTAGGCGCCGGCCACCTTCATGAGCTTGAAGTGCTTGAGCTTGCCGGTGTTGGGCACGTGCGGGCCACGGCACAGGTCTTCGAACGCGCCTTCGCGGTACAGGCTCACATCCTCGTTGCTCGGGATGCTGGCGATGATCTCGGCCTTGTAGTGCTCGCCCTGGCCTTTGAAGTACGCCACGGCCTCGTCGCGCGGCAACACGCGGCGCACCACCGGTTCGTCCTTGGCGGCCAATTCGGCCATGCGCTTCTCGATCGCCGCCAGATCCTCGGGCGTGAAGGGGCGCTTGTAGGCGAAGTCGTAATAAAAGCCGTTGTCGATGACCGGGCCGATGGTGACCTGCGCCTCCGGGAACAGCGACTTGACCGCGTAGGCCAACAAGTGGGCGGTGGAGTGGCGGATCAGCTCCCGGCCGTCGGCGTCCTTGGCGGTGACGATGGCCAACTGCGCATCGCGCTCGATGCGGAACGAGGTGTCCACCACCTTGCCGTCCAC
>JAUYSB010000137.1 GCA_030696525.1 Hydrogenophaga sp.
TCTTGCCCTCGGGTATGACGCGCTTGACGATGGAGTAGGTGTCCTGGTTTTCGATGTGGAAGGGGATGCCCTGCGTCTTGAGGTAGGCCGGCAGCACGTGCTCGGGAAAGCCGGGCTGCTTCTGGTCGAGGTTGACCGCGATCAGCTCGAAGCGGATGGGCGCACGCGCCTGCAGCTTGAGCAGGATGTCCAGCATGGCGTAGCTGTCCTTGCCGCCCGACACGCAGACCATGACCTTGTCGCCTTCCTCGATCATGTTGTAGTCCACGATGGCGCGGCCGACCTCGCGGCACAGGCGCTTCTCGAGCTTGTGGTCTTCGCGCTCGATCTTCAGCGCTTTGGGGGCGCTGGCGTCCAGGGCTTCGGTGGCGTTGTCGGTCCAGGTGGGGGTCGTCGTCATGGGGTGGCATCCGTACAGGTCGGCAACCTGTATTGTCGCCGGCCCTGGCGCGGCGTGCACGCCGGCTGGCGCGCGCGTGCCGGCGCTCAGCCCAGCGTGGCCTGCGCCACCCGCGTGTACAGCGGTATGCCCAGCAGGATGTTGAGCGGGAAGGTCACCCCCAGCGAAAGGCCCACATAGAGCGACGGGTTGGCCTCGGGAATGGCGTGGCGCACCACCGCCGGCACGGCGATGTAGGAGGCGCTGGCGGCCAGCACCATGAGCAGGGCGGCGTCGCCTGCGGGCAGGCCGGCCAGGCGAGCAAGCCCCAGCGCCAGGGCCGCATGCACCAGCGGCGCCAGCACCGCATAGGCCAGCAGCCAGGGCGACTGGCCGCGCAGCCCCGGCAGCTGGCGCGCGGCGTTCAGGCCCATGTCGAGCAGGAAGAAGGCCAGCATGCCCTTGAACAGATCGCCCGAGAACGGCTGCATGGCCTCGCGACCGCTGTCGCCGCTGATCCAGCCCACGGCCATGGCGCCCAGCAGCAGCAGCTGGGCACCGTCGGTGAAGGACTCGTGCAGCACCTTGGGCAGCGCAAAACCCGGGCCGGCCGGCGGCCCACCCAGCACCAGGGCCCCGCCCGACACGGTGGCAGTGCCTGCGGTCTGGCGCCGCAGCAGGTTGGCCAGCAGCACGGCCAGGATGATGGCGGGCGACTCCATCAGCGCCATGGCCGCTGCCATGTGGCCGCCGTAGGCCAGGCCTTCGCCGTCGAGGTGGGCGGTGGCGGTGATGAAGGTCACCGCACTCACCGAGCCGTAGGTGGCGGCCACGGCAGCGGCGTCAAAACGGCCCACCACCCGCCGCAGCAGGGCGTAGCCCAGCAGCGGCACCACCACCGCCAGCAGCACCGCCAGCCCCAGACCGGTGGCCACCTGTGCGGTCAGGCCGGTCTGGGCCAGCGCAAAGCCGCCCTTGAGGCCCAGCGCCATCAGCAGGTAGAGCGAGAGAAAACGCGAGATGGCGGGCGGGATCTCGAGGTTGGATTTCAGCAGGCCGGCGAACACGCCGAAGACGAAAAACAGCAGCGCGGGGTCGGTGAAGATGTGCATGGTGGGCGCCACTGTAGGCGTTTCAGGTCATTGGGTAAAATCGATTCTTGAAAACGTATGTATAGATAAAAATCTATGAATGTGACTTTTCGCCAGCTGCGGCTGTTTCTGGCCCTGGCCGACACCGGCAGCGTGAGTGCGGCCGCGCGCGCCATGCACGTGACCCAGCCCACCGCCTCCATGCAGCTGCGCGAGGTCAGCGAGGCGGTGGGCCTGCCGCTGTACGAGGTGATCGGCCGCCAGGTCCACCTGACCGAGCCCGGGCGCCAGCTCGCGGCCACGGCGCGCGGCATCGTCGATCGCTGGGAGGACTTCGAGCAGACCGTGGCCGGCCTGCAGGGGCTCACGCGCGGGCGCTTGCGGGTGGCGGTGGTCAGCACGGCGCAGTACTTCATTCCCGGCCTGCTGGGCGACTTCTGCACCCGCCACCCGCAGATCGACCTGGCGCTGGAGGTGCTCAACCGCGACGGCGTGGTGCAGCGCCTGCGCGACAACGCCGACGACCTCTACGTCATGTCCATGCCGCCGGCCGACATGGCGTTGGAGGACCACGTTTTTCTGTCCAACCCGCTGGTGCTGATCGCGCCCGCCGGCCACCCGCTGGCCGCGCGCAAACGCCTCACGCTGAACGCTTTGGCCGACGAACGTTTTCTGATGCGCGAGGCGGGGTCAGGCACCCGCCTGGCCACCGACCGGTTTCTGGCGGCCCAGGGTTTTGAGCCCCGGTTGCGGTTGGCGCTGGGCAGCAACGAGGCCCTCAAGGAAGCGGTGGCCGCGCGCCTGGGCGTGGCGGTGATATCGCTGCACGCGCTGCGCGCCGACAGCGCCCGGCGCGACCTCTGTGTGTTGCCGGTGCAAGGCCTGCCCATCCCGTCGCAGTGGCACCTGGTCCACCCCAAGGCCAAGCGCCTGTCGCCTATTGCCCAGGTGTTCCACGCCCACCTGCTGGCCGAAGCCGGCAAATGGGCGGCACGGCAGGCCTGAAGAAAGTTGTCCCGGAAGTCCGGGCCCAAAGCTGTGGACAACCGCGCGGACAAGTCGCGCAGGCCGCATGCCCGTTGGGCTGGCGGGGTGTGCCTGTCAAATGGGCAGTGGGGTCACCACTGGCCGCTCTCCATGCGGATGGCGACTTCGCAGTCGTCGAAGATTTCCAGCTTGGCGATGCGCACCCGCACACCCAGCACGCCGGGCAGGCCCATCAGGCGGTGTGTCAGCTTGCCGATCAGGCTTTCCAGCAGGTTCACGTGTTCGGCGGTGCACTCGTCGATGATGATCTGGCGCACCTTGCGGTAGTCCAGCACGTGGCTGATGTCGTCGTCGTGTGGCAGCAGCGGTTGCGCGCCCTGGTTGAGTTCGGCGTCCACCTGTATCGGCTGCGGGCTGGTCTTCTCGTGCTCCAGGATGCCGAGGTTGGCGTCGAAGCGCAGGCCGGTGAGGGTGAGGATTTGCTGGCCGGTGCGCGGAGGTTGGGTGTTCATCACGGTGGTGCTCATTCGGTCTTGATGCGCACGATCTCCACCCCCACGGCTTGCGTGTCGGGGTACACATCGGGCTTGCAGGTGGACAGGCGCAGGGCTTTCACGCCAGGGTGGGCCAGCAGGCGTTCGGCCAGGTCGTCGCACAGGGTTTCCTGCAGTTCCACATGGCCCTGGGCAATGCGCTGGGCCACCACCTCGCGCACGTAGTCGTAGTCCACCACCTCGTGCAGCCGGTCCTGTTTGGGGCTGGCGTGTTCGTAGGGCACGTAGAGCTCCACGTCGATCCACAGGCGCTGCTTGACGCCTTTTTCAAAGTCGTGCGCGCCGATGTGGGCTAGCACCTCCAGCCGGCGCAAAAAGAGTTTGCGGCAGCTCAGCGCCAGGTCGTCTAGGCGAGGGGTGTTCATTGCGGGGCTTTCATCAGTTCATCGACCACAAACATCACGTCGCGCTCCAGCGGCACCAGGTGCTGGCCGTTGTCCACGCTCACGGTGCTGCCGGTGATGGAGGGCGTCTGCGCCAGAAACAGGCAGGTGCGGGCCACGTCGGCGGGGTCGATGGGCCGGCGCAGCAGGTTGACGCGGCTCGCGCGGTCGAAGTTGGCCTGCGCCTGTGGGCCACTCAGAAACATCAGGCCCGGCGCCACACCACACACGCGCACATGCGGCGCCAGCGCCTGGGCTTGCAGCGCCACCGCACGCTCCAGCGCGAGCTTGCTGATCGAGTACGAAAAGTAGTCGGGGTTGAGGTTGAAGACCTTCTGGTCCAGCACGTGGATGACGCTGGCGTCCTCGGGCGCGGCCTGGGCCGCCATCTGCCGCGCCAGGTCGCGCGCCAGCGTCAGCGGTGCGATCAGGTTGACTTCCAGCTGCGCGCGTGCCAGGGCGGGCTCGAAGTCCAGGCCGCTGTCGGGCTCGAACAGCGAGGCGTTGTTGACCAGGCAGTGCAGCGGGCCGGCGCCTTCGCTGATCTCGCGCACCAGCTGGTTGCGCCGGGTTTCATCGGACAGGTCGGCGGCAATGGTGTGCACCAGCAGGCCCTGCGCACGCAGTTGTGCCTGCAAGGCGTGGGCGGCATCGGCCGAGCGGGCGTGGTGGCACCACACCTCCCAGCCGGCCTGGGCAAACTGTGTGCAGATCAGGGCGCCCAGCCGGTGGGCACCGCCGGTCACCAGGACGCGTCGTGTCATGTGTGTGGGCTTCAAAGCAGCGCGGAATGCGCCAGGCCGCGATTGTCGCGTGTTCGGCAAAACCGCAGGCGCCACCCGCCGATAATCCGGGCCATGCCTTCGATCGCCGCCGCTCCCGCCGCCTTGTTGTCTGCCGTGCACCACGCCATCCACCAGGCCGGCGGCTGGCTGCCCTTTGACCGTTTCATGGCCCTGGCCCTGTACGCGCCCGAGGGCGGTTACTACGCGGGCGGCCTGCCCAAGTTCGGCGCCATGCCGGCCTCGGGCAGCGACTTCGTGACCGCGCCCGAACTCTCGCCCCTGTTCGGCCGCGCGCTGGCGGTGCAGGTGGCGCAGGCGCTGGTCGCCACGGGCACGGTGGATGTGTGGGAGTTTGGCGCCGGCACCGGCGCGCTGGCGCGGCAGGTGCTGGACGCCCTCACCGCCGACGAACGCTTTGAGGGTGTGCGCTACCACATCGTCGAACTTTCGGGCAGCCTGCGCGAGCGCCAGCGTGCCGCGTTGGCGGCCCACGCCGGCCGCGTGGTGTGGGAAAACGCCTGGCCCGAACGGCTGGAGGGCGTGGTGCTGGGCAACGAGGTGCTGGACGCCATGCCGGTGTTGCTGCTGCACCGCTTGGCGGGCGAGTGGTTTGAACGCGGTGTGGTGGCCGAAGGTGACGGTTTCGCCTGGGCCGACAGGCCCACCCACCTGCGCCCGCCGGTGGAGCCCGACGGCCCGCAGGACTACCTGAGCGAAATCCACCCGCAGGCCGAGGCCTTCGTCAAAAGCCTGTCCGAACGCCTGGTGCGCGGCGCGGCGTTTTTCATCGACTACGGTTTCCCCGAGGCCGAGTACTACCACCCCCAGCGCCACATGGGCACGCTGATGTGCCACCAGGGCCACCGCGCCGACGGCAACCCGCTGGTGGATGCGGGCGCCAAGGACATCACCGCCCACGTCAATTTCACCGGCATCGCGCTGGCCGCGCAGAACGCCGGGCAGCAGGTGCTGGGCTACACCAGCCAGGCGCGTTTCCTCATCAACTGCGGGCTGGTGGACCTGGCCTCGGCAGCGTCGGTGGCCGAACGCGCGCAGGCCATGAAGCTGGTGCACGAACACGAGATGGGCGAGCTGTTCAAGGTGCTGGCCTTTGCGCCCGGCTTCAGTGCCGACGGCTGGGAGCCGCTGGGTTTTGCCCAGGGCGACCGCATCCACACGCTCTGATCGCCCCCGTGATCCGCTGGCTCATCGTCATCTTTCTGGCCTTGCTTTTGGTCAACGGGTTGTCGCGCTGGCTGGAGCGTTTTGGCCTGGGGCGGCTGCCGGGCGATTTCCGTTTCAAGCTGTTCGGGCGCGAGATATTTTTGCCCATTGCCAGCACGGTGCTTTTGAGCATGGTGGCCGCCCTCATTGCCAAGTTCATCTGACCTGACCTTGAAATCGCGGTGCTGCGGCCTCAAGTGTCTGAGAGTTACCCCCTGGAGTACCCCCTCATGAGCGCCACCGACACCCAGCACATCGTCTGCCCCCACTGCCACACCACCAACCGCGTGAGCGCCGCGCAGCGTGCGCAGGCGCCGGATTGCGGCAAATGCCACCAGCCGCTGTTCACTGGTCAGCCGCTGGCGCTGGACGAGGCCGGCTTCGCCAAACACGTGTCGCGCAGCGACGTGCCCATCCTGGTGGACTTCTGGGCGCCCTGGTGTGGCCCCTGCCGCATGATGGCGCCGCAGTTCGAGGCGGCCGCGCGCGAGCTGGAGCCCCACTTCCGTTTGGTCAAAGTCAACACCGAGGAAGCGCAGCAACTGGCCACGCAACTGCAGATCCGCAGCATTCCCACGCTGGCCGTGTTCAAGGGCGGGCGCGAGGTGGCGCGCCAACCCGGCGCCATGGGTGTAGCCGACATCGTGCGCTGGGCGCGAAGCCAGGTCTGAGCGTCAGGCCGGCTGCCGGCGGGCCAGCAGCCGGTCACCAAACAGGTTCAGCAGCAGCCCGCCCATCAGCAACGCCCCGCCGGCAAAGTGCACCGGCCGCAGCGCTTCGCCAAACACCAGCCAGCCCGTGCTCAGGCCCACGATGGGCACCAGCAGCGAAAACGGCGACACGCGGTTGGCCGGGTGGCGCGAGAGCAGCCAGGTCCACACACCGTAGCCAAACAGCGTGGCGGCCCAGGCCAGGTAGGCCACCGACGCGACCGAGGTGAGGTTGAGCCCGGTCAGCGCGGCCGACATGGCGGCAGGCCCTTCAAACCACCACGACAGCGCCAGGAACGGACCAATGGGCACCAGTGACGACCAGATCACAAAAGCCAGCTGGTTGATGGGGCCGTGCCGCGACACCGCGCGCGAGACGATGTTGCCGCCGGCCCAGGCCGCCGCCGCCCCCACCGTGAGGGCAAAA
This sequence comes from Hydrogenophaga sp., assembly GCA_030696525.1. Taxonomy (GTDB): domain Bacteria; phylum Pseudomonadota; class Gammaproteobacteria; order Burkholderiales; family Burkholderiaceae_C; genus Hydrogenophaga. The sequence continues at coordinate 6,541 of JAUYSB010000137.1, forward strand.
CCCAGCAGTGGCATGGCCTGGCCGTGGCTGCTGCCGATCAGCGCCAGGCCAACGCCGGCCAGCACCAGGCCCGCGAGCTGGGTGGCTTTCCAGTGTTCACCCAGGAACAGCGCGGCAAACACCAGCGTGAAAAAGGCCTGCGCCTGCAGCACTAGCGAGGCCAGCCCGGTGGGCATGCCCACGTGGATGGCGGTGAACAGCAGCGCGAACTGGCCCACCGAAATCAGCAGCCCGTAGGCCAGGTACAGGCGCAAGGGCACACGCGGCGCACGGAAGAAGAAGATGGCCGGAACGACGGCGAACACAAAACGCAGGGCCGCCAGCAGCATGGGCGGCACGCCGGCCACGCCCAGCTTGATGACGGCGAAATTGAGGCCCCAGACGATGATGGTCAGCAGCGCGAGCGAGAGGTCTTTGATGGGCATGGGGTGGGCCGTTCAGAGCGCCATTTCGACGGCGTGCTCGCGCGCCTGAGCGATCACGGCTGCGATCTGCGGGCCTTTGAGGCCGCGCTCGGCGGCACTGGCCGCCAGCGGCGCGGTGTCCACCGCCAGGGTGGCGTTCAGCGCGCCCAACAAGCGGGCAGCCTGCGGGTAGGGTGCATCGTCCAGGCCCAAACGGCCGCGCGCATCGCATTCGCAGGCCAGCAGCACCTCGGCAAAACGTTCGGGCCGGCGCAACGCGTCGCAGCGCTCCAGCAGGCGCAGCACGGCGGCGGCGTTGAAGTCGCTGCTGCGGTGGATGTTGCCGTGTTCGCGCGCCACCACCTCGGCCAGCTCCTTGCTCTCGCGTGGCACGCGCCAGCGCGCGCACACCGCGCGCAGCAGTGTCACGCTGCGTTGCTCGTGGCCGATGTGGCGCGGCAGCACGTCGGCCGGGGTTGTGCCCTTGCCCAGGTCGTGACAGAGGCTGGCGAAGCGCACCGCCAGTGGCGCGTTCAGCCGGGCGCACATGTCCATCACCAGGCCCATGTGCACGCCGGTGTCCACCTCGGGGTGGTAGTCGGCGCGCTGGGGCACGCCCCACAGGCGGTCCAGTTCGGGCAGCAGCACACGCAGCGCACCGCAGTCGCGCAGCACATCGAGCATGCGGCTGGGGCGTTGTTCCATCAGCCCGCGTGACAGCTCCTGCCACACGCGTTCGGGCACCAGGTGGTCCACCTCGCCGTCGGCCACCATGTGGCGCATCAGCGCCAGCGTTTCGGGCGCCACGCTGAAGCTGGGAAAACGCGCCGCAAAACGCGCCAGCCGCAGGATGCGCACGGGGTCTTCGGCAAAGGCGTCTGTCACGTGGCGCAACACGCGGGCGCCCAGGTCGGCGCGGCCACCGTGGGGGTCGATGATGTGGGCGGCATCGAAGCCGCCGTCGGCATCCAGCGCGCTGGCCGGCACCGCCATGGCGTTGATGCTCAGGTCGCGCCGCGCCAGGTCCTGCGCCAGCGTCACGGTTTCATCGGCCTGGAAGGCGAAGCCGTGGTAACCGCGCGCGGTTTTGCGTTCGGTGCGGGCCAGGGCGTATTCCTCGCGCGTGTGCGGGTGCAGAAACACAGGGAAATCGCGGCCCACGGGCAGGTAGCCCTGCTCGGCCAGGGCGGCGGGCGTGGCGCCCACCGCCACCCAGTCGCGGTCGCTGTGCGACACGTGGGGGTGGGTGTCAGAGGCGGTCAGCAGGGCGTCGCGCACCGCGCCGCCCACGAGGTAAATGTCCATCCCCCAAGTGTAGGGAGGCTGTCAGCGCTTCAAGCGGTAGGGTTCCTCGAAATCGAGGAAGTCCTGCTCCGCCAGCGCGTCCTGGATCCACGCCGCCACGCCGGGCAGGGCGGCCACGCGGTCCACGTAGGCGCGCACCGTGGGGGACACCGGCAGGGCATAACTGCGCAGGCGCATGCAGACGGGGGCGAAGTAGGCGTCGGCAATGGAGAATTCACCGAACAGCATGGGGCCGCCGTGGGCTTGCAGCAGACCAGTCCACATGGCTTCGAGGCGGGCCACGTCGGCGCGCACGCCGGGTTTGTCGCGCCAGGCCAGCGCGCCAACCTCGGGCAAGGACGCCTCGATGTTCATGGGGCAGGCGCCGCGCAGGGCGGTGAAGCCCGAATGCATTTCGGCGCAGACGCTGCGCGCGCGGGCCCGCGCTGTCGGGTCGGCGGGCCAGAGTGCCTTCTCGGGGAAACGTTCGGCCAGGTACTCGGCGATCGCCAGCGTGTCCCACACGGCCAGGTCGCCGTCCACCAGCACCGGCACCTTGCCCACCGGGTTGACGTCCTGCAATGCGCGCTTGAAGTCCGAGTCGGCGTCGAAGGAATCGAAACGCACCATCACCTCGTCGAAGGCGATGCCCGCCTGGCGCAGCAGCACCCAGGGGCGCATGGACCAGGACGAGTAGTTTTTGTTGCCGATGTAGAGCTTGAGCATGGGGCCTCCGTGAATGAGGCCCCATGTTAGCCGCCGATCACCAGCGGATTGATGCGAAACAAGGCGCCGATTGATTCAGGCGTAACGCTCGAGGATGGCGGTGGCGCGCTCCACTTCGCCTTCCACGGACGAATCCCCGGGCGGCGCCGTGGCGGCTTCCATCATGGTGCAGGCCATCATGCGGAAAAAGGTCTTGTCCATGGCCTTGCGCGCCGCCGCCATCTGCTGGGCCACGTCTTCGCAGGGTCGGCCGCTTTCGATCATCACGATCAGACCGCGCACCTGGCCTTCGATGCGCTTGAGCCGGTCCACCACGTCGCGCTGGTGCGTGTTGCGATACGCGGACGAGACACCCGCAGGCGCAGCCGTGGGCAAGGAGTCGGGGGCGGGCGAAGCGGGTTTGCGTGGCATGGCGGGATCCTGCGGCGGGCGTCTAAGGGGTGTCGGCTTCGCAGTGTGCCAAAAATTTCACACCTGCCCTCGAAAGGCCGGACGGTGGCCCTGATTTTCCGGTGCCGCTGCGCTCAGGTGCCATGCTTGTTTACCCTACCCCCTAGGGTAGTTACCAATGACGATATAAGCATGGACCGTTAACTTGTGCAGCCGAGGTTTTCATAAATTGACCTTTGCACAGGGCAAAGGCGATGGCACAACGAAAGGTGACAGATGCGGACGATGAAACGGTGGATGGCGGCGGTGCTGGTCGGTGTGACGGTGCTGGGCCTGGGCGGCTGCGGCACGGTCAATACCCTGAGCAAGCTGGAGGACGGCGCGGGCGGCGAAGCCATGCGCATGTGGGACCGCTGGGTGGAAGGCGGTGGCGACATCGCCGTGGCCACCACCTGGGAGCGCAAGGTCAAGGACGGCGTGAGTGCCAAAGACGTGGAGGAAATCCTCAAGCTGGTGGCGGTGGAGCGCAACATGCGCGACGTCGGTGTCCTGCCGCTCTCCAAGGAGCTGGAAGCGCGTTCGGGCAAGAAGGAAAAGCTGCTGACGGTGTATTCCTACTGCAGCCCCACCACCGCGCGCAAGATGGTGGACTTCAGCCCCCACATGGCGGCCTACCTGCCCTGCCGCGTGAGCGTGGTGGAAAAGGAAGACGGCCTGTGGCTGTACACGCTGAACATGGACATGATGGTCAAGATGGGCCGCAAGCTGCCCTCGCCGCTGAAGGAAGAAGCGCAGGCGGTGCGTGACACCATTTACGAGATGATGGAACGCGCCTCCAAAGGCGAGTTCTGAGCGACGGATCACACACACCACAACGAGGAGACAAACCCATGAACGTCAGACTGTTTGCCTGGCGCGGCCTGGCTGCGGCCGCCTGCCTGGCGGCACTGCCCGCCGCCCACGCCACCAACGGCTATTTTCCGCACGGCTTTGGCCTCAAGGCCAAGGGCATGGGCGGCGCGTCGCTGGCCCTCACGCACGACGCCTTTGCCGGCGTCAACAACCCGGCCCAGGCGGCCTGGGTTGGCAACCGCTTTGATGTGGGCGCTGAAATTTTCAACCCCAAGCGCAGCGCCACCGTGGCCACGCCCATGGGCCCCATGGATGTGGAGAGCGGCAAGAACGCCTTCCTCATCCCCGAGATGGGCTACAACGTCGGCCTGTCCAACCGCCTGGGTGTGGGCATCACGGTGTACGGCAACGGCGGCATGAACACCGAGTACCCGGCCGTCTTCCCCGGCGACACCAACTTCTTCTGCAGCAGCCCAACGATGTGCGGGCAGGGCAAGCTCGGCGTGGACCTGATGCAGCTGATCGTGGCGCCCACGGCGGCGTACAAGCTGACCGACCAGCATTCGGTGGGCGTGTCGCCGTTGCTGGTGTACCAGAGCTTCAAGGCCTATGGCCTGCAAGCCTTTGGCCTGCCCAACCAGGGCCGCGACAGCAGCACCGGCATCGGCGTGCGTTTCGGCTACCTTGGCCAGTTCGGCGACCGCTTCAGCGTGGGCGCTTCGTTCTCGCCCAAGATCGACATGTCGCGCTTCAAGAAGTACGGCGGCCTGTTTGCCGAGAACGGCGACTTCGACATCCCTGAAAACCTGTCGGTGGGCGTGGCCTTCAAGCTGACGCCTGCGGTGCAGGTGGCACTGGACTACCAGCGCATCAACTACAGCGGCGTGCGCTCCATCGGCAACGGCAGCCTGGCCAACTTTGCCAACGGCTTTGGCGCCGCCAACGGCCCCGGCTTTGGCTGGCAGGACGTGAAAGTGGCCAAGATCGGTGTGCAGTGGCAGGTCAACCCCACCTGGACGCTGCGCGCTGGCTACAACATCGGCAGCAACCCGGTGCGCGCCGACGATGTGTACCTCAACATCCTGGCGCCCGGCGTGGTGCGCAGCCACCTCACCGTGGGCGCCACCTACGCCTGGTCGGCCAAGGAAGAACTGACGTTTGCCGCCTGGCACGCACGCCGCCACAACGTGGAAGGCGTCATGCCCGCGCCCACGCGCATCGGCATGAGCCAGAACGGCTTTGGCGTGCAGTACAGCCGCAAGTTCTGACCCGGCCTGTTCGATTTTTCCTCGCGTTGAAAGCGTTGCGGCGCGCCCTGACCGGCGCGCCGCCTTTTTTTACAGCGGCCGCTGACCGTGGGCGCGGTGCGCGTCGAGCGCGCTGCGCGGGCCGCGTGCGCACAGGTAGCCGGGCGCCACCGCCCGCACCGAAGCGACGGTGATCCCGAGTGTGGCCAGGCCAGGCAAGCTGCCGCTGGCCACGTTGTCCACCCGCATCGAATCCACGTTGTCGCGGCTCATCATGGGTTCACCGGGGGCCAGCTCCATCAGCGCGGCCTGCAGGCGGCCCAAGCCCAGGGGCAAGGGCATCACCGGCCGCTGCCGGCTGCCAAACTGGCCCGCCAGACGCACGAGGTCGGCCAGGGTCAGCACCTCGGGGCCGGCGCATTCGATGGTCTGGCCCACGGTGTGCGGGTTCTGCAGGCACGCCACCACGGCGCGCGCCACGTCTTCCACCCACACCGGCTGAAAACGCGTGTGGGCGCCGGCCAGCGGCATGAACGGGAACACCGACTGCAGCCGCGCGAACAAGTTGAGAAAGCGGTCTTGCGCTCCAAAAATCACGCTCGGGCGCAGCACCGTGAGCGCCAGGCCGGCGGCCAACAACACCGCTTCGCCGGCGGCCTTGCTGCGCTGGTACTTGGACGGCCCTTGCGCGTCGGCCCCCAGGGCGCTGATGTGGACCAGGCGGCGCACGCCGGCTGCCACGCAAGCCTGCGAGAGTTGGCGCGGCAGGGTCACGTGCACGCGCTCAAAGGCCACCTCGTCGCCATGCAGGATGGCCACCAGGTTGACCACCGCGTCGTGGCCGGGCAGCAGGCGGGCCAGCTCGGCCGGGTCGTGCACGTTGGCGGGCAGCACATCGAGCCCGGGCAGGTGTTGCACGCTGCGCGCGTTCACCGCGCGGCGGGTCGGCACGGTCACGCGCCAGCCGGCGCGCACCAGCTGTTCACACACCGAGCGGCCCACAAACCCGGTGCCGCCCAGCACCAGCACACGGCCGGTCATGGCAGGTCCCGGTTGACGGTCTGCGCGGTGGTCGCACGCGGTCCGACCCAGCCCAGGCGCGCCTTGAGCGATTGCGATTGGCCGGTCAACAAGGCGGCGTAGCTGGTGGTGTTGGAGAGCACTTTTTTCACGTAGTCGCGGGTCTCGTCAAAAGGAATGGATTCGGCCCAGGCGGCGGCTTCGAGCGAAGGGCCGTTGCGCCAGTTGCGCGACCGGCCTGGCCCGGCGTTGTAGGCGGCGGCGGCCAGGGGCATGGAGCCTTCGAAATCATCCAGCGCCAGCTTGAGGTAGGCGGTGCCGATGGCGATGTTGGTGTCGCGGTCGCTGATGTGGTGGGGCTGGAAGCCGTCCAGGCCGATCTTGCGCGCGGTCCATTTGGCGGTGGCCGGCATCACCTGCATCAGGCCCGAGGCGCCCACGTGCGAGCGCGCGTCCATCACGAAGCGGCTCTCCTGGCGGATCAGCCCGTACACATAGGCCGGGTCCAGGCCGATCTCGGCACTGCGTTTGAGCACGGCCTCTCGAAACGGCGTGGGGTAACGCTGACTGAAGTCGGCCACGGTACGGGTGCGTTCGCTGGTGTTGATGCAGCGGTCCC
>JAUYSB010000143.1 GCA_030696525.1 Hydrogenophaga sp.
GTGTTCTTCTCCGGCTTAGCCGGTTTCCAGGATGCCCAGGCAGAGCAACTCGCCTACCACGCACAAACAATATTTGTGATCCATCTCGACCACCTTGCGCGTCACGTCCACGTTGTAGCCAAAGTCGGCCGGGGTTTTGCCGTCCTCACGCAGCGAGCCGTCCATCATCACCGAGCCAAACCCGAGGTCGATCGCGCCCTGGCAGATCTTGGGGCTGGTGCCATGGTCCTGGTGCATCACCAGCGGAATGTGCGGGTAGGCCTCGGTGGCGGCCTGGATCAGGTGTTTGATGAAGCTCTCACCCGCGTACTTGCGCGCCCCGGCGCTGGCTTGCAGGATGACCGGCGCACCCACTTCGTCGGCCGCCGCCATCACGGCCTGCACCTGCTCCAGGTTGTTGACGTTGAAAGCTGGAATGCCGTAACCGTTGACCGCAGCGTGGTCGAGCAGTTCGCGCATGGAAACGAGCGCCATGGGGGTTCTCCTGAGGGAATGAAGATGCAGATTCGGCCCGACGCCCGCTCTCAGGCCACAAGGGCCTGGCGCATGTAACCGCCTGGTAACCGGGAATACTTTGATTTTACGGTTCTTCGTGCGCAGGGCTGCTCCTTACAAATCTTTGGTTTTCGCGCCAGTCCCTTCGACCAAAATGCTTGCGCCACGGTGATGCCGTTCAGAACAGCCTGCGGCTCCAAGTCCGCCAACACCGGTCGTGCCAGCCGCCCTCGATCTGGATCAGGCAGTCTTGTTGGCGGGCCGCGTGGGGAATTTGTGGGGGCTTGCGCAAACCGTTTCAGTCGTTTCCGAGCGGCTTGTCAAGAACTACACGCTTGGGGGATCAGACGATTCCACTGGCGATTGCGAGCTGGCTGGGTCCATCACAGACAGTTACCGTGACACGGACAGCAATGGAAAGCTGAGCGCTGGTGATTCGCTTGGGATGGTGGGTCACGCTTGTCGGGAATACGACGAAGCGCGGCTGCCGGTCACGACCACAGGCTCAGTGTCTGCCCTGCTGACGCAGGTCGAGGGGATCGCTTTCTATCTGAGCCATGGCCGCTGGTTGTTGAATTCGCGGCAAACCTACCAAGAGCTCGCCATGAGCTATCCCGCTTACAGCTTCCGCTGGAACAGCTCGGCCGAGGTGAGTGACAACGCTGCTCGTTCTGCGGTGAGGTTCGATAACCTGTTTCAGCAATTGGTGACCACACAGACAGCCGTGATTCGCGCGATGTCGGGTGAGGTGCACCGCGAGTACGGCAACTACCTCAACAAGACCGTCAAGTCGCTGCTGTTGAAAGAACTTACGCTGCACACCAATCTCTATGGTTGGCGACGACCTTATTGCTACAGCCTCGAAGTACGGATGTTCCTGGTCAGCAGTCACAAACTTTTGGCCGGTGATTGGCCCGGTTGGTGCCCTATCGCATGTGCGCCACCGGCCACCACCCCGGCAACAAGGCCTTCACATCATCCTGCTCAAACCGGTCGTCCATCAGCACGATCAGCCCTTGGTCTTCGGGCGTGCGGATCACCCGCCCGGCGGCCTGGGCCACTTTTTGTATGCCGGGGTAGAGGTAGGTGTAGCGCCAGCCGTCGCCCAGCAGGGTTTGCAGGCGCGCGCGCATCTGCTCGTTGACGGGGTTGACTTGCGGCAAACCCAGGGTGGCGATGAACGCGCCGATGAGGCGGGCGCCGGGCAGGTCGATGCCTTCGCCGAAAGCGCCGCCCAGCACGGCAAAACCCACGCCCTGGCTGTGGGGCGTGAAGCGGTCTACAAAGGCCTGGCGTTCGGCTTCGCTCATGCCGCGTGCCTGTGAAAACTGGGGCACGCCGGGGTGGCGTTCGGCCAGGCGTTCGCTGGCCTGGCGCTGGTAGTCGAAGCTGCTGAAGAAGGCCAGGTAGTTGCCGGGGCGCTGCTTGTAATGCTGGGCGATGCGGTCCACCAGCCGGTCCAGCGATTGGGCGCGGTCGGTGTAGCGGGTGGAGATGTCGCGCGCCACCTCCAGTTGCAACTGCGTGGCAGCAAACGGCGAGGGCACGTCGCGCCAGGCGGTGTTCTCGGGCAGGCCCAGCAGTTCGCGCACAAAGTCGGGCGGGCTCAGCGTGGCCGAGAACAGGGTGGCGCCCTGGGCCACTAGCCAGCGCTCGCGCAAAAAGGGCGCGGGCACCACGTTGCGCAGGTTCAGCGTGCCGCTGTTTTCATCGCTGAGATCCAGCAGCGAATGGGCGCCGAAGGACTCGGCCAGTTGCTGGAAAAACAACGCGTCGAAGTACCAGCGCACCAGCGGGCTGCCGGGCGCTTCAGTCGGGTGTTCGGCCAGGTGCTCGGCCACGGCCGCCACGGCGCCTTGCAGGGCGCCGGTCCAGTCGTCGGGCAAGGCGTCCAGCACCTGGTAGGGCGCGTCAAACGTGTCCAGCAATTGCTTCCAGGCCTTGTTCAGGCGGCCCAGTGGGCGCTTGAGTGCCTTGGGCGCCAGCAGGCGCATGCCGCGGAAGCTGGCAAAGTCCAGTGCCGCGCTGTACATGCCACGCGCGCGCTCCACCAGGTTGTGGGCCTCGTCCACCAGCAGGGCGGCGCTGCGTTCATCGCTGGCCACCAGCGCGTGCAGCATGGCGTAGGGGTCGAAGAAGTGGTTGTAGTCGCCCACCACCACATCGCTCCAGCGCACCAGGGCCTGCGTCAGGTAGTAGGGGCAGATCTGATGCGCCAGCGCGATCTGCCGCACCTGGGCGCGGTCCATGCGGGCGGCGTTCACGGCGGCGATGCGGGCCGCGGGCAGGCGGTCGTAAAAGCCCCGGGCCAGCGGGCAGGCGTCGCCGTGGCAGGCTTTGTCCGGGTGCTCGCAGGCCTTGTCGCGCGCCACCAGCTCCAGCGTGCGCAGGGGCAGGCGGGGCGTGTGGTCCTGCAGCCGGGCCAGGCCGTCGAGCATGAGCTGGCGGCCGGGGGTTTTGGCGCTCAGGGCGTAGAGCTGGTCGGTGCCGACGGTGGTGTCGGTGGGCGGCATTGCGCGCAGGGCCGGGAACAGCGTGCCCACGGTTTTGCCAATGCCGGTGGGCGCCTGCGCCAGCAGGCAGCGGCGGTGGGTGTGGGTGCGGTAAACGGCTTCGGCCAGTTCGCGCTGGCCGGCGCGGAAGTCGCCAAACGGAAAGGTCAGTTCACGCAGTGCCGCGTCGCGCCGCGCGCGGTGCTCACTTTCCTGATCGGCCCAGTGCAGAAAGCGCTCGCACAAGGCCTCGAAGGCGGCCTGCAGTTCGGCCGCGCTGTGGGGCTCGCTCAGCACGGTTTCGGTTTGCTGGTCGAGGTCGAAATAGACCAGGGCCACATCGATCTGGTCCCAGCCTTCTTGCGCGCACAGCAGCCAGCCGTAGGTGCGGGCCTGCGCCCAGTGCAGGGCGCGGTGGTGCTCGGGCACACGTTCTACCGGGCCACGGTGGGTTTTCACTTCTTCCACACGCCGCGCCTGTGTGTCCACGCCATCCGCACGACCGCGCACCAGCAGGTGGCGCCAGCGCCCGCTCAGGCTCACCTCGGTCTGGAAGTGCGCCGGCCGCCGACCCGCCACCAGCCGGTGCCCTTCCTGGCCTTGGGCCGCCGTGGGGCCGGGGGTGAAGCGGGTGTCCAGGTCGCCCTGGCGGGCGGCGAAGTCGCACAGGGTGCGCACCGCCACGGTGTAGGTGGTGGGCGTTTCGGAAGACGGTTCGGCGGGCATGGGCTGGCCGCATCATGCCAGCCCGCGCCGCCCCGCTGAGGTCAGGCCTTGGCGGGGTCGAGGTCGTCCCAGGCCTTGAGGGTTTCGCCGGCGTACATCAGCGCCGGCCCACCGCCCATGTAGACGCAGATGGCCAGCATCTCCTCCAGCTCGGTGCGGCTGCAACCCAGCTTGTGCAGCGCCTTCACGTGGAAACCGATGCAGCCCGAGCAACGTTGTGTGATGCCGATGGCCAGCGCGATCAGCTCTTTTTGTTTGCCGTCCATGGCACCGGGCGCCATGGACGCGCGGGCCAGCTGGCCAAAACCCGCCATGGCTTCGGGTTGCGCCTGGCGAAAGCTGCCCAGGCTTTGGTTGAGCTCGGCCATCAGGCCGGTGTGGTCGAACAGTCCCATTCCCATCTCCGGTTGGTGTGTACGCGCGGGAGTATCCGGGCCGGCGCACGCCAGCGGCTTGACTTGGGTCAGTCTGTGTTTGGGCAGGGCAAAAAAAACGCCGGCAAGTGCCGGCGCGGTTGAATCGGTTGCATCTCTTGGGGACGCTGGGGAAATTGTTGTTCGACTTCGGTTGTCTCCTCGGTCCCTCGCGGCACAACGGTGCGCTTTTTCAAGCCACGCCGTTTGCGAGTGCGCAAATTGTAAAAAATATGCACCGTAAGTGGGCATAGGGAATACCCGAGGCACCTTAACCGTTCATCGGCCCTCGCGAGCCCACCTGGCCGCCTTTTCGGCCATCATCAGCGTGGGGCTGTTGGTGTTGCCGCTGGTGATGGTGGGCATGGCGCCGGCGTCCACCACACGCAGGCCGCCAATGCGGCCGCCGCGCCCATCGCGCACCCGCAGGTGGCTGTCGAGCACCGCCATCGGGTCGCCGTCGCGGCCCATGGCGGTGGTGCCCACCGGGTGGAAGATGGTGGTGGCAATGTCGCCAGCCAGGCGGGCCAGGTCTTCGTCGCTCTGGTATTGCACGCCGGGCTTGATCTCCTTGGGCTGGTACTTGGCCAGCGCCGATTGCCCGACGATGCGCCGGGTCAGGCGCAGGCTGTCGGCGGCCACCTGGCGGTCGTCGGCGGTGCTCAGGTAGTTGGGCGCAATCGCCGGCGCGTCCTGGAAGTCGGCGCTCTTGATCTGCACCGTGCCCCGGCTGCTGGGGTTGAGGTTGCACACGCTGGCGGTGAAGGCCGGAAAGCTGTGCAGCGGCTCGCCAAACGCCTCCAGGCTCAGGGGCTGCACGTGGTATTCCACGTTGGGGTGGGGCTGGGCCGGGTCGCTGCGGGTGAAGGCGCCCAACTGGCTGGGCGCCATGCTCATGGGGCCGCTGCGCTTGAGCGCGTACTCGAGCCCGATCATGGCCTTGCCCCACAGGCTGTTGGCGAGGGTGTTGAGGGTTTTCACGCCCTGCACCTGGAACACCGCGCGGATCTGCAGGTGGTCCTGCAGGTTGGCGCCCACGCCGGGCAGGTCCACCTGCGGTGTGATGCCGCGTTGGTGCAGCAGGTCGGCCGGGCCGATGCCCGAGAGCTGCAAGATCTGCGGCGAGCCGATGCTGCCGGCGCACAGCAGCACCTCGGCGCTGGCCCGCACGGTGACCATGGTTGTGCCGTTCCACACCTGGGCGCCCGCGCAGCGCTGGCTGCCGTCGGGTTGTGTCTCCAGCAGCAGCTTCGCCACCTGGGCGCCGGTCCACATCTCGAAGTTGCTGCGGCCGTAGCAGGTGGGGCGCAAAAAGGCCTTGGCCGTGTTCCAGCGCCAGCCGGCTTTCTGGTTGACCTCGAAGTAGCCCACCCCCTCGTTGTTGCCGGTGTTGAAGTCGCGGCTGGCAGGAATGCCGGCCTGCTGCGCGGCTTGCGAAAAAGCGTCCAGCACGTCCCAGCGCAGGCGCTGTTTCTCCACGCGCCACTCACCGCCCGCGCCATGGTGGGTGTTGGCGCCCAGGTGGTGGTCCTCGTGGGTTTTGAAATCGGCCAGGCAGGCGTCCCAGCGCCAGGCGTCGTCGCCGGTGATCTGCGCCCACTGCTCGTAGTCGCGCGCCTGGCCTCGCATGTAAATCATGCCGTTGATGCTGGAGCAGCCGCCCAGCACCTTGCCACGCGGGTAGCGCAGGCGGCGGCCGTTGAGGCCGGCGTCGGGCTCGGTCTGGTACAGCCAGTCGGTGCGCGGGTTGCCGATGCAGTACAGGTAACCCACGGGGATGTGGACCCAGTGGTAATCGTCTTTCTGCCCGGCCTCGATCAGCAGCACGCGCTTGCCGGGGTCGGCGCTGAGGCGGTTGCACAACAGGCTGCCGGCCGTGCCCCCGCCAATGACGATGTAGTCGAAGGTCACATCGCTCATGGCAGTCACTTGGCCGTGGGCATCACGAACTCGGCGCCTTTGCCAATCGATTCGGGCCAGCGCTGCATGATGGATTTCTGCTTGGTGTAGAAGCGCACGCCCTCTTCGCCGTAGGCGTGCATGTCGCCGAACAGGCTCTTCTTCCAGCCGCCAAAACCGTGCCAGGCCATGGGCACAGGGATGGGCACGTTGATGCCGACCATGCCCACCTGGATGCGGCGGGCAAATTCGCGCGCCACGTTGCCATCGCGCGTGAAGCAGCTCACGCCGTTGCCGAACTCGTGGTCGTTGATGATCTGCACCGCCTGGCCGAAGTCGGGCACACGCACGCAGCTCAGCACCGGGCCGAAGATCTCTTCCTTGTAGATCTTCATGTCGGTCGCCACATGGTCGAACAGCGTGCCGCCGAGCCAGAAGCCCTGACCGCAGCCGTCGCCGGCTTGCGCGCCGTCAAAGCCGCGGCCGTCCACCAGCAGCTGTGCGCCTTCTTGGGCGCCCTCTTCGATGTAGCCGGTGATGCGGGCGTGCGCCGCAGCGGTGACGATGGGGCCCATCTCGGCCGCCAGGTTGGTGCCGTTGAGCACCTTGAGCGACTTCGTGCGCTCGATCAGCATGGGCATGATGCGTTCGGCCACGTCGCCCACCAGCACCGCAACAGAGATGGCCATGCAGCGTTCGCCTGCCGAGCCGTAGGCCGCGCCGATCAGCGCGTCCACCGCCTGGTCGAGGTCGGCGTCGGGCATCACCACCATGTGGTTCTTGGCGCCGCCCAGGGCCTGCACGCGTTTGCCGTGGTGGGCGCCGGTCTCGTAGATGTAGTTGGCAATCGGCGTGGAGCCCACAAAACTGATGGCCTACACGTCGGGGTGCACCAGCAGCGCGTCCACCGCCTCCTTGTCGCCCTGCACCACGTTGAACA
>JAUYSB010000231.1 GCA_030696525.1 Hydrogenophaga sp.
CGTGAAGGAAACCGACGAAGACGGCGTGTTCGAAGTGGCTGGCCGTGGTGAATTGCATCTGACCATCCTGCTGGAAAACATGCGCCGCGAAGGCTACGAGCTGGCCGTGTCCAAGCCGCGTGTGGTGTTCAAGGACATCAACGGCGAGCGCAACGAGCCCATCGAGCTGGTGACGGCCGACATCGAAGAGCAGCACCAGGGAGGCGTGATGCAGGCCCTGGGCGAGCGCAAGGGCGAACTGGTCAACTTGGACACGGATGGCCGTGGCCGCGTGCGCCTGGAGTACCGCTTTCCGGCGCGTGGCCTGATCGGCTTCACCAACGAATTCCTCAACCTCACGCGCGGTTCGGGCCTGATCTCCAACATTTTCGACGGCTACGAGCCGCACAAGGGCGAGATCGCCAGCCGCAAGAACGGCGTGCTGATCTCCATGGACGACGGTGAAATCTTCACCTACGCCCTGGGCAAGCTCGACGATCGCGGCCGCATGTTCGTCAAGGCCAACGATCCGGTTTACGAGGGCATGATCGTCGGCATCCACAGCCGCGACAACGACCTGGTGGTCAACGCCACCCGCACCAAGCAGCTGACCAACTTCCGCGTCAGCGGCAAGGAAGACGCGATCAAGATCACCCCGCCCATCCTGCTGACGCTGGAATATGGCGTGGAGTTCATCGAGGACGACGAGCTGGTCGAGATCACGCCCAAGAGCGTGCGCCTGCGCAAGCGCCACCTGAAGGAACACGACCGCAAGCGCGCTTCGCGCGACGCGTGATCGGCGGGCATACTTCCATGATCTGAGCGCTGCAGCCCCTTCGGGGGCTGCAGCTTCTTGGGGCCGGACTTTGGGTGGGTCGGCGCCGTTGTTACAGGCCTGTGTTTGCGATGAAGCTGAAACATACCCACGCTGTCTGGTTGATGGTGCTGGCGCCGCTCTTGTGGTCCACCGCAGGGGTCGTCACGCGCCAGCTGGAGCACGCGCGCGCCTTCGAGATCACCTTCTGGCGCAGCTTTTTCACCGCCATGTCGCTGCTGGTCATCCTGCCGCTGTGGCAGGGCCGGGGCGTGTGGGCGCGCATGTGGCAGGAGCGCGTCGCGCTGCTGGCCTCGGGCCTGTGCTGGGGTGTGATGTTCACCGCCTTCATGGTGGCGCTCACGCTCACCTCGGTCGCCAACGTGCTCATCACCCTCGCAGCCGGGCCCCTGCTGACCGCGCTGACGTCGCGTTTTTTCATCGGCCACCAGCTGCCCACGCGCACCTGGGTGGCCATTGTGGTGGCCGGCCTGGGCATTGCCTACATGTTCGGCAGCCAGCTGGGCGAGGGCGGGATACTGGGCACCGTGGTGGCATTCTGCGTGCCGGTGGCCGCGTCCATCAATTGGACGCTTGTGCAACGCAGCCAGCGCAGTGGGCATGTGGTTGATCTGGTGCCCGCCGTGCTGGTGGGCGCGGTCTTGTCCACGCTCGTGACGCTGCCGCTGGCCTGGCCCTTGTCAGCCAGTGCGCACGACATTGCTTTGCTGGCAGGCTTGGGTTTTGGCCAGCTTGCGGTACCCTGTGTGCTTGCCGTGGTGTGTGCACGCGTTCTGAGCGCGCCTGAGGTCTCTTTGCTGGCTTTGCTGGAGGTGCTTTTCGGCATTTTGCTGGCCTGGCTGGGGGCTGGCGAGGTGCCCTCGCGGCAAATCCTGCTGGGCGGTGGTTTGGTGATGGGCGCGCTGGTGGCCAACGAATGGCTGGGCTGGCGCGAGCGGGCAGGGCACTTTCAGATTCGACAGACCGAAACCGATCTAGGAGAGAAGACATGACAGCAAGCAGCGTTGACGGGGTGCTGGCGCCCGACATCCTGTCGGAGGTGGTGGCGGGTGTGGGGTTCATCACCCTGAACCGGCCGCGCGCGCTCAACGCACTCAACCTGCCCATGGTGCGCCGCCTGACGGAAATCTTGCTCGCCTGGCGCTCGGACACAAACGTGCACGGTGTGGCCATCCGCGGCACCCACAAGGAGGGCCCCTTTGGCGGCTTCTGCGCAGGTGGCGACATCCGCTTCTTCCACCAGGCGGCCACGGCCGGCGACCCCGCGCTGGAAGACTTCTTCACCGAAGAGTACGCGCTCAACCACCTGATCTTCAGCTACCCCAAGCCCTACATCGCCTTCATGGACGGCATCGTCATGGGCGGCGGCATGGGCATCAGCCAGGGTGCCAGCGTGCGCCTGGTGACCGAGCGCACCAAGATGGCCATGCCCGAAACCAACATCGGCCTGTTCCCCGATGTGGGCGGTGGCCACTTTCTGGGCAGCTGCCCGGGCCGGGTGGGCGAGTACATGGCGCTGACCGGCCATGTGATCGGCGGCGCCCAGGCCGTGGCCTGGAACCTGGCCGACCTCATCGTGCCTTCACAGCACCTGCACCAGGCCTGGGAGGCGCTGGAGCATTTCCGCCCCTCATCGCCCGAGGAACTGCGCCAGCTGTGGAGCCGTTGGTGCGAGCAAGCCCACTGGAACGTGCCCTCGCAGGCACCCGAAGGCCTGCGCCCAGAGCTCGAAGCCGCATTCGCGCTGCCCACGGTGGGCGCCATCGTGGCCGCGCTGGAAGCCGCCGGCACGCAGGCCGCCACCGAGACCGCCGGCATGTTGCGCCACCGCAGCCCGCTGATGCTTCACGTGGTGCTGGAGCAGTTGCGCCGCGCGCGCGGTTTGACGCTGGCCGAAGACCTGCGCATGGAGCGCGACCTGGTGCGCCATTGTTTCTTCACCCGCCACCTGGGCCGCAGCGGTGCGGCCAGCGAAACGGTGGAAGGCATCCGCGCGCTGGCGGTGGACAAGGACCACACCCCGCGCTGGAACCCGGCCCGCATTGAAGATGTGACGCCCGAGATGGTGGCGCCGTTTTTCGACAGCCCCTGGCCGGCCCACATGCACCCGCTGCGCCACCTCGACTGAAAGCGCCAGCGGCCAAGCTGGCCCAGCGGCGGTTCAGCGGCGATGGACCTTCATGGCGCGCTCGACTTCGCGCTTGCCCTCGCGGTCCTTGATGGTGTCGCGTTTGTCGTGTTCGCCCTTGCCTCGGCCCAGGCCCACTTCGCACTTGACCTTGCCGTTTTTCCAGTGCAGGTTCAGCGGCACAAGGGCGTAACCCTTCTGCTCCACCTTGCCCACCAGGCGGCCGATCTCGGCCTTGTGCAGCAGCAGCTTCTTGGTGCGCGCGGCATCGGCGCTCATGTGGGTGGAGGTGGTGCGCAGCGGGTTGATCTGGCAGCCGATCAGAAACAGCTCGCCGCCCCGGATCAGCACATAGCCGTCGGTGAGCTGCACCTTGCCTTCGCGCAGCGCCTTCACCTCCCAGCCCTGCAACACGACGCCGGCCTCGAAACGCTCTTCGATGGCGTAATTGAAAACGGCTTTCTTGTTGTCGGCAATGCGGCTGTCGGTCGGCTTGGTCTTGGCGGCTGGCTTGTTCATGTAGGCAATCTGGGGCGCGGCGTGCCGAATACAATGCGCACGCAACCGTCGATTGTATGAAAGCCACTGGCTTCAATGAAAAGTGTTCACAAGTCGGTCCTCCTCTGGCACAGCGCGCACGAGATGTTCACGCTGGTGACCGATGTGGACCATTACCCCCAGTTCCTGCCCTGGTGCGACCGTGCTTCGGTGCTCGACACCACGGCCGACGGCGTGGTCGCGCAGGTCGGCATCTCGATAGGCGGTATCCGCCAGAGTTTCACCACCCGCAACACGCACGTCGAGAATGAGCGTGTCGATCTGGCCCTGGTGGATGGCCCGTTTTCCCTGCTCGAAGGGCACTGGCGCTTCATTCCCCTGGGTGACGGCACGCAACGCGCCTGCAAGATCGAGTTTTCGCTCGACTACGACTTCTCCAGCCAGACCCTGGCCACCCTGGTCGGACCGGTGTTCGACAAGATCGCTGGCAGCCTGGTGGACGCATTCGTGAAGCGCGCCGATCAGGTGTACGGCAGCGTCTGATGCAGATCGAGCTGGTCTATTGCCCCGGTCCTCGCGAGGTGTTCTGTCGCCACTTGGTGCTGCCGGAAGGCGCCCGCGTGGAGGATGCGCTGCGAGCGGCGGGCTGGCCAGCCGACGCCGCCACGTGCGACTGGGGCAAGGCGCCGCTGGTGGGCATCTGGGGCCGCCGGCACGCACTGGACCATGTGCTGCGCGATGGCGACAGGGTCGAGGTTCACCGGCCCTTGCGTGTGGACCCCAAGGTCGCGCGGCGCGAGCGCTTCAACCGCCAGGGCGCGCGCAGCACCGGACTTTTCGCGCGCAAGCGGCCGGGCGCCAAGTCGGGCTACTGAGGGCCGGCAGCCGGCCGCTGTTCAGCGGCAGTTGTCGCGAATGATGTCGTTGGCCTGCCGCAACTGGGCCGCGCGCCCGGCTTCGTCCAGGTACTCTGCTTCGCCCTTGCTGTTGGCCACCGTCACCCGCACGCCCGATTCGATCATGGCCTTGTTCTTGCGCGCGTTCTCGCAGTTCGATGCCCGCACCTTGGCCGCCTTTTCCTCGTTGGCCTTTTCCTCTGCCTTGCGCTTGTCGGCTTCCGCTTTTTCGAGCTGCTGCTTGCGCTGCTCCAGTTGTGCGTCGGGCGCGGGCGCTGCGGCCCTGGCTGGCGCCGCAGGTGCGCTGGCGGTCGCGTCTGTTGCGGCGGCCGGCGGCGCGGCGCCCTTGGGCCGCTGCAGGACGTCCTTGTCCGCCACCGAGGCGGGCGGCGGCGTGTCACTGAAGATGCGGCGGCCACTGCCATCGCGCCACTGCCACTGGGCCCAGGCACCGCTGGCGCCGGCCACGCAGGCCAGCACGATCAACGCAGAGCCCAGGCGGCGGGCGAGGGGTGACGAGGGCGCTTGAAGGGTCTTCATGCGCCGGAGTTTAGCGCCGCTGCTGCGCCGCCGCATAGCCCGGCGGCGCACCAGTACAATACGTTTTTTGGAGCTTTCACATGCGCCTGCTCGGAAAAGCGCTCACCTTCGACGACGTCTTGTTGGTGCCCGCGTTCTCCCAAGTCCTGCCCAAGGACACATCCCTCGCCACCCAGTTCACCCGCAACATCGCCCTCAACCTGCCCCTGGTGTCTGCCGCCATGGACACGGTGACCGAGGCTCGGTTGGCCATTGCCATCGCCCAGGAGGGCGGTATCGGCATCGTTCACAAAAACCTGTCGGCCCAGGAGCAGGCGGCCCACGTGGCCAAGGTCAAGCGCTACGAGTCGGGTGTGCTGCGCGACCCCGTGGTCATCAGCCCCCAGACCACGGTGCGCCAGGTCATGAAGCTGTCGGACGACCTGGGCGTGTCCGGCTTTCCGGTGGTGGACGCCGGCAAGGTGGTCGGTATTGTCACCGGCCGTGACCTGCGTTTCGAGACCCGCTACGACCTAGCCGTGAGCGAAATCATGACGCCGCGCGAGCGCCTGGTCACCATGCCCGACGGCACCACGCCGGCCGAAGCCAAGAAGCTGCTCAACAAACACAAGCTGGAACGGCTGCTGCTGGTCAACGACGCCTTTGAGCTCAAGGGCCTTATCACGGTGAAGGACATCACCAAGCAGCTCAACTTTCCCAACGCCGCGCGCGATGCCGCTGGCCGCCTGCGCGTGGGCGCGGCGGTGGGGGTGGGCGAGGGCACCGAGGAGCGTGTGGAAGCGCTGGTGAAAGCCGGTGTGGACGCCATCGTGGTGGACACCGCCCACGGCCACAGCAAGGGCGTGATCGAGCGCGTGCGCTGGGTCAAGCAGAACTACCCGCATGTGGACGTGATCGGCGGCAACATCGCCACCGGT
>JAUYSB010000255.1 GCA_030696525.1 Hydrogenophaga sp.
GATGGCGGGGTTGATGGCGGTGGCGATCAGCGAGGCGGTGCCGGCGTTGATCTCGGGCACCACCACCACCTTGAGGTCCTGCCGCTCGCGCGCGATGTCGGCGCTGCCCTCCATCAGCACGGCCGCGTTCACGCCTTTCATCTGCAGGTTGTTGGTGAAGAGCACGCCTTTTTCCATGCGCGCGTCGCCGCGCACGAAGTCGAAGGCAAAGCCCTCGCTGAACACGTCCTTGAAGTCCAGCAGCAGGCGCCGTGGCAGGGCTTGCAGGCTGAGCACGCCCAGCAGCTTGGCCAGGCCGGGTTCGGCCTTGAGGAACTGGCCGCGCTCGATGTCCAGCTGCATCTGGCCGGTCAGGCTGGGGTGGTCCAGCGCCAGCGGCGAGCCCAGCCAGCCCAGGCTGCCGTCGAGCTGGCCTTTGCCGCCGCGCACCACGCCCGACATGCCAAAACGCTCCAGCAACTGGCCGGCGTCGTCCACCTCGAGCTTGAAGTTGAGCACCGTGCGGCGCTGGGCCGCCGTGCCACCGGCGCTGGCCCCCACCGTCCCCCCCACCGTCACCCAGTTCCCGCTGCCGGTCAGCCGGGCCTCGGGCACGGCCAGCTCGATGCGGTTGAGCCGCCATTCGTTGCCGCTGTCGGTGCTGCGGTTCACGGCCTCCAGCGCCAGCCGGCCCAGCTCGCGCTCGCCCAGCTCCAGCCGGTCGACCACCACGTCCAGGGCCGGCACGCTGGTGGGCTGCTGGCGCAGCAGCTGGTCCACGTTGCCCGCCGCGCTGCGTTCAAGCTTGAGGTGCGACAGCCGCGCAAACACCTGGCCGGCGGCCTGGCCCTGCGCCGGGCGGTAGTCGATGCGGCCGGTCAGCTCGTCGGCCGCCACCTGGGTGCGCCACAGCTTGTCTTCGCGCCTGGCCTGGGCGCGCAGCTTGTGCAGCACGCGTTGCGCCACCGTGAAGCGGTCCACCGACACCGCGATCTGGCTGGGCCAGTAAGCCTGGGCGGCCGCTGTGCCGACGGTGCTGGCCTGGCCGAAACGGTCGAGCCAGGTGTCCCAGGCGTCCACGTCGAGCGCCGGCAGGCTCAGTTCTGCCACCACGCCGCTGGCGGGCAATTGGGTTGTGCCTGTGCCTGGGGGGCCCACCTGGATGGCGCCGCGCAGCACCCGCGCGGCCGGGCCCGACACATCGCGTTCGAAGCGCAGCGCCAGCAAGGGGCTGGCCGCTGTGCCCAGGTCAAGCGCCAGGCGGTCGTGTGCGGCGACGGTGTTGTCGGTGGGCCCGCTGTGCAGGCGCACTGGCAGGGCGGTGGCGGCGGCTTTGTCCAGCGGTGCCGGCAAGGCCAGGGCCAGTCCTTGCAGGCTGCTGGTCACGGTCAGGTCGGGCCGGCCCTGGCGGAAAGCCAGCTGCACCTGGTAGGGCGTGCTGCCACTGGCAGCCGCCAGCCAGGGCGCCAGTTCGGCCAGCTCACGCGCCTGGCGCAGACCGTCCACGCTGGCCACGCCCTGGCCCTGGAAGGTGATGTCGCTGCGGCCTTGCGGGTCGGGGCGCATGCCGCCGTCAAAACGCAGTTCGCCGCCGTACACACGCGCCACCGCTTGCGGCACGGTGAATCCTTTTTCGGTGAATTGAAGCTGCCCCACGGTGCGCGCGAGCAGTGGCGTCTCGGGCGTGAATTGCAGGTCGTTGCCTGGCAGGTTGAGCGTGCCTTGCACCGTGCTGGTGGCCAGGGCGTCCAGCGGCAGCCTGAGCTTGAGCGCGAGGTCGGCGTTGCCGCCAAACCGCGCCTGCGCCAGCGCTTGCCCGATGAAGCCCGACACCGGCGAGCGGTTGACGTAGGCCAGCATGTCGCCGGCCGCGCCGGCCAGTGGCGCGCTCACGCTGACCGTGCCGAGCCGGGTGTAGTCATCGAGGTCGGCCTGCGCACCGCTCAGGCGCACGCCGGGCAGGCCGACGACGACGCCCTTGACGTCGCTGAGTTTCAGGCTGTGGCGGTCCATCTGGAAGCGGCCTTGCAGGTCGCGCAGGCCGGGCCAGGGCGGGTCGCCCGCTGCCGCCAAAAAAGGCGGCACGTAGTCGAAATCGACGCCACTCATCTGCGCGCTGATGCGGAATTCGCCGTCGGCCGCGTGCGCAAACGGAAAGCGCTCCAGGTCGCCCTTGACGCGGAAACGCACGTCGCGCGCTTCGCCGCGCGTGACGGCTTCGCGCACATAGCGCCGGGCGTCGGCCGAGATGCCGCGCGGCAGGTAGCGGTGCACCTGGGCACCGTTGGCGCGGCTCAGCTGGGCCGTCAGGTCGAGCACACCCGGCAGGCGCGGTTGGCGTGCCGTGCCGCGCCCGGTGTGCCAGTGCAGGTTCATTTCGCCTTCGGCATCTGCGTTGGCAAAGCTCAGCTGAGGGATGCGCAGGTCGAGCTTGTCGCCTTCCAGGCGCCAGTTCATTTCGCCCTGCAGCCGCGCCACCTCCACCCGCGGCTGGTCGAACAGGCCAGGCCAGGTCAGCGCGCCCTGGGCCAGCGCCAGCTGCAGGCGCCCGCTGGCAGGGCCCACATCGAAGTCCAACGTGCCGCCGTCTATGCCCGGTCGCGCCAGCTCGGTCGAGGCGTCGAAGGCGAGCCGGCCCGGCGCCACGCTCAGCCCCTCGATCTGTCCCCGCGCCTGCCACTCGGTGGGAACGGCATCGCTCTGCAGGGGGCCCAGCCAGCGCAGCTTCAGTCCGCTCAGCAACCCGGCGGGGCGGGCGCCGGCCAGCTCGGTGCGCCAGGCCTGGGGCAGGGGCAGGTGTTGCGCCACCTCGTGCAGGGCCGCCAGTTCCATGCGGTCGGCGCTCAGTTCGCTCTCGGGTGGGCGGCCCCGGCCGGGCAACTGGTGGGTCAGGCGCACGCTGCCCACGGGCCAGGCGGAGCCGTCGGCCGTTTGCAGTTGCAGGTCGCGCGTGGCCACCTCCCACTGCTGGGGCCGCCAGCTGGCGCTCACGCGGCCGCTGAGCCCCGGCAGGTCCAGCGCGGGCAACTGGGGCCCCAGCTGCAGGCGCACGCCGGCCAGCGCGGTGTCGGCGGTCAGCGCGTTCAGCTGGCCGCGCTGCAGATCGGCCCACAGGCGCAGGGCGCCGTTGCCCTGGTGCACCTGCAGCAGCGGCAGGTCGCTCAGCACAAACTGCGCGCGCAGGCGCTGCAGGTCCACACGCGCAAAGTCGGCGTAGGCGGTGCCGCTCCAGTGCGCCCAGTGGCGGCTTTGGGTCAGCGAAAAAGGCTGGCTGAAATCGCCGCGCAGGCTTAAGCGTTCGCCCCATTCGGCCGGTGGTGTGGCGTCCAGCCGGACCAGGTGGCGCCGGCCCGGGTTGCGCAGCACCAGGTCCACGTTGCTGAGTTCCAGTGGGGCTTGGTCCAGGCGCTCGTCCTGCCAGCGGATCTGGCCGCGCCGGATCACGAATTCGGTCTGCGAAAAAAACCAGTCGGCAAAGGCGCTTTGGTCCTGCGCGTTGGCGCTGGCGATGTCCAGGCCGGCCACGCGCCACTGGCCGTCGCGGGTGCGGCGCACGTCCAGGCTGGGGCTGTCGATCACCAGCTGCTCGAAACCCAGGCGCCAGAGCGAACGCACCGACAGCGCCGACTGCACCAGCGGCAGGTGCAGGGCCTCGCGGCCTTCGCGGTCGAACAGGCGCACATCGACCAGCTCGATGGCGGGGATGGCGCCGGTGCTGATGGCGCGGATGGCGCCCACCCGCACGGGCGTCCCCAATGCCTGTGTGGCGGCGCTTTCCAGCTGAGGGCGCCATTCGCCGATTCGCGGCACAATCCAGCCGTGCAGGGCTCCCCAGCTCAGCGCAAACAGGCCCCAGCCCGCCAACACCGTCCACCACAGGGCGCGCGCGGTCCAGCTCAGGGCCTTGAGCGTGCGCGGGGGAGGAGGGGTCGAGTCATGTTTCATCACCAACTCAAATTATGACGGTCGGAGATCACGCCGCTGGCGCCCACGCCACGTTCATCACGCCCGCGCGTGCCGATCATTCGCGTTTTGTGCAGCGGCTGCGGCGCCGTTACGACGCCGACGCGTTTTTGCTCGACCCCGGTGCGCCCACCCGCGAGGCCCAGCTGGCCACGCTGGAGCGCCTGCTGGCGCGCGGGATGGAGCTGGGTGCGGCGCTGCGTGTGTTGCGCCAGCTGGTCATGGAGCGCCTGGTGGTGCTCGACTGCGAACAGGGCGCCGATCTGGCCGTGGTCACCGGGGCCGTGACCGACCTGGCCGAAATCGCGCTCGACCGCGCCTGCGCCCAGGCCGAAAGTGAACTCGACGGCCTCTACGGCGCGCCCATGCACCAGGCGCCGCCGGCCACCGCGCCCACCCGCGCACGGCTGTGGATCATCGGCATGGGCAAGTTCGGCGCGCGCGAGCTCAACGTCTCCAGCGACATCGACCTGATCTACGTCTACGACCACGACGGCGAGACCGCCGGCAACGCGGCCGGGCGCAACCGCATTTCCAACCACGAGTATTTCGGCAAGGCCGTCAAGCGCATCTACCAGCTGGTGGGCGACACCACCGAACACGGCAACGTGTTCCGCGTCGATCTGGCGTTGCGGCCCAACGGCAATTCCGGGCCGCCGGCGGTGTCGCTGGGCGCGCTGGAGGAATACTTCCTGGTCCAGGGCCGCGAGTGGGAGCGTTTTGCCTGGCTCAAGAGCCGCGTGGTGGCGCCTCAGGCGGCGGTGCGCGACGGCAGCGCCAGCGCATTGCGCGGGGTGGTGCTGCCCTTCGTGTTCCGCCGCTACCTCGATTACAGCGTGTTCGATTCGCTGCGCACCCTGCACCGGCAGATCCGCGAACACGCGGCCAAGCGCGCGGCCGGCAACCCGGGCCGCGCCAACGACGTCAAGCTCTCGCGCGGCGGCATCCGCGAGATCGAGTTCACCGTGCAGCTGCTGCAGGTGGTGCGTGGCGGGCAGTTCCCCGAGCTGCGCACCCGGCCCACGCTGGACGCCATCGGCCGCCTGCAGCGCGCCAGCCTGATGCCGGCCGAAACCGCTGCGGCCCTGACCGAGGCCTACGTGTTCCTGCGCCGCGTCGAGCACCGCATCCAGTACCTGGACGACCAGCAGACCCACCTGATGCCCGAGCGCGACGACGACCTTGCGTGGCTGGCGCAGACCCTGGGTTTTGCCAACACCTGCGCCTTTCTGCACCAGCTCGACGCCCACCGCGAGGCCGTGGCGCAGGAGTTCGACACCCTGCTGGGCGGTGCCGGCAAAACCTGCAACGGCAAAGGCTGTGGCGGCCCCCGTGCCGCTGCCGACGACCTGCAGGCGGTGCTGCCCCAGCTGCCCGCGCGCCTGTCGGCCCGGGTGGCGCAGTGGTGCGAGCAGCCGCGCGTGGCCGCCCTGCGCGAAGACACCCGCCAGCGCCTGGTGCGGCTGGTGCAGCGCACCGGCGCCTGGGTGGAAGAAGGCCGCGTGACCGAAGAGGCCGCGCTGCGCCTGGTGGACTGGCTTGAAGCCCTGTTGCGGCGCGAGAGTTACCTGGCGCTGCTGCAGGAACGTCCCTCGGTGCACGAGCGCCTGCTGCGCTTGCTGGGCGCGGCCAAATGGCCGGCGCGCTACTTGCAAAAACACCCGGGTGTGATCGACGAGCTGGCCAGCCGGCAACTGCTGACCGACCGCTTCGACGGCCCGCAGTTCGAGGCCGAACTCGAAGCGCGGCTGGACGCGCTGCGCAGCACCGGCGAAGACGACGAGGAGGCGCTGCTCAACCTGCTGCGCCGTGCCTGCCATGCCGAGGTCTTTCGCACCCTGGCGCGCGACGTCGAAGGTGTGCTGACCGTGGAAGACGTGGCCGACGACCTGAGTGCTCTGGCCGACGCCGTGTTGCGCACCACGGTGCGCTGGTGCTGGGCGCGGCTGAAAAACCGCCACCGCGACACGCCCCAGTTCGCCATCATTGCCTACGGCAAACTGGGCGGCAAAGAGCTGGGTTACGGCAGCGACCTCGACATCGTGTTCGTCTACGACGATGCCGACGAGCGCGCGCCCGAGGTTTATGCGGCGCTGGTGCGCAAACTCATCAACTGGCTCACGGTCAAGACCGGCGAGGGCGACCTGTACGAGATCGACACCGCGTTGCGGCCCAATGGCAACTCCGGCTTGCTGGTCACCAGCTTCGAGGCCTACGCCAACTACCAGCAGCAGCGCGGCAGCAACACCGCCTGGACCTGGGAACACCAGGCCATCACGCGGGCGCGGCATGTGGTGGGCGACGCCGCCATGGCCGCCCGCTTTGACGCCGTGCGCGAAGCGGTGATGACCGCGCCGCGCGACGTGGCGGCGCTGGCCGACGAGATCCGCGCCATGCGAGAGAAGGTGCGCAGCGCCCACCCGGTGCGCGGCGAGATGTTCGACGTCAAGCACAGCCCCGGCGGCATGGTGGATGTCGAGTTCGTGGTGCAGTTTCTGGTGCTCGCGCGGTCGGCCGACCACCCGGCGCTGCGGGCCAACCGCGGCAACATCGCGCTGCTGCAGATGGCCGAGCAGGCCGGCCTGCTGCTGCCCGGTGTGGGCGAAGCTGCGGCCACCGCCTACCGCCAGCTGCGGCAGATGCAGCACCGCGCGCGGCTGGACGAAGCGCCCACGCAGGTGGAGCTGGCCGACGTGGCCACCGAAGCGGCGGCGGTGCGCACCCTGTGGCAGCACGTGCTGGGCGCCTGATGACGCCCGGCCGCGACTGGCTGGTGCTGTGTGGTCTGCACGGTGTGGCCAGCATGCTGGGCTGGTGGGGGCCGGAGCTGGCGCAGCCGCTGGTCTGGCGCGTCGAAGACTGGGACCAGCGCTGGTGGACGGTTTGGTCCACCGCCTGGGTGCATGTCAACACGCCGCACCTGATTGCCAACCAGATGGCGCTGGGCCTGCTGACCGCGTTTTCGTGGGTGGTGCGCCCCGACCGCGCCTGCGCCGTCGCCTGGTTTCTGGCCTGGCCCATCACCTACCTCGCCGTGGCGGGCTGGCCGCAGGTGGGCCACGTCACGGGTCTGTCAGGGCTGATTCACGCCGCGCTGGCGGTGGTGGCGGTGCACCTCTTCCTGCAACGCCTGCCAGTGCCGCAGGCGCGGCGCTGGGGCTTGTTGCTGGGCGGTCTGCTGCTGGGCAAGCTGGCGCTGGAGCAGGCCTGGAACCGCCCCGTGGTGTGGGACGGCGTCAACGACATGTCGGTGGTCCAGGCCGCGTGGTTCAGCGGCACGCTGGCCGGGGGCCTGCTGGGCGGCCTGACCGCGTGGGGCGCTCGGCTGCTGGAACGGGCCCGCGCCCGGCCCTGACCGCGCAGCGTTCAGGCCGGTGTGCCCGGCGTGGGGGCGGCCGCCAGGTGGGCGGTCATTTCCTTGCGGAAGCGGTTGAGCTCCTGCACGCTCTTGAAGCTGCGGTCCATCAGCAGGCTCATGTTGTGCAGGATGCGTTCGACCACCTTGGTCTCCCAGGCGGCATCGAACGCAATTTGCTTGTCCAGCCAGTGCTCCAGCCACTCGGGGTTGGGCAGGCGGCTCTGGATGGTGTCGCGAGGGAACAAGGTCTTGTTCACATGCAGGTTGGTCGGGTGCAGCGCCTGGGCAGTGCGCCGCGCGCTGGCCATGAGCACGCCCACCTTGGCAAACGAGGCGCGGGCCTCGTCGCCGAACTTGCCAATGGCGCGTTTCATGTAGCGCAGGTAGGCGCCGCCGTGGCGCGCTTCGTCCTGCCTCAGGGTGGTGTAGATCAGCTTGATGACCGGCTCGGTGTGCCACTCGGCCGCGCGGCGGTACCAGTGGTTGAGGCGGATCTCGCCGCAGAAGTGCAGCATCAGGGTTTCCAGCGCGGGCGCGGGGTCGAAGTCGAAGCGGATTTCGTGCAGCTCTTCTTCGGTGGGTGCCAGTTCGGGCCGGAAGCGGCGCAGGTATTCCATCAGCACCAGCGAGTGTTTCTGCTCTTCAAAAAACCAGATCGACATGAAAGCCGAAAAATCGGAGTCGTCGCGGTTGTCGCGCAGGAACATCTCGGTGGCCGGCAGCGCCGCCCACTCGGTGATGGCGTTCATCTTGATGGTCTGCGCCTGTTCGTCGCTCAGCAGACTGGCGTCGAACTGGTCCCAGGGAATGTCCTTGTCCATGTCCCAGCGGACGGATTCGAGTTGCTTGAAGAGTTCGGGGTAAAGCATGAAGGCCTCATTGCGGTGCAGGCACCGTACAGCTTTCGATTTTAGTGGCAGCACCCCAAAAACCCTTCAGCTAAAACCCTTCTGCGCCCCGGTGCAGGCCAGCGGGCTTGAGCGGTGGCGCAGCGGTGCTGCCACCATTGCGGCTTTGATGTGGGGGCCCTGCCATGCGGAATTGTTTTTCCATGTTCACCCGCCGGCGTGTCGGCGTTGCGCTGTTCGGCCTGATGCTCGGAGCGGCTGCGCAGGCGCAGAACCCCGCGCCCAGCCCGGCCCCCGCCGCCTGCCCGGCGCTGTGGCAACACAGCGTGCCGCGCCTGCAGGACGAGAAGCCGCAAAACCTCTGCCAATACGCGGGTCGGGTGGTGCTGGTGGTCAACACCGCCAGTTTCTGCGGCTTCACCGGTCAGTACGAGGGGCTGGAGGCGCTGCACCGGCGCTACCGCGACCGTGGCCTGGTGGTGCTGGGTTTCCCCAGCAACGACTTCGGCAACCAGGAGCCGGGCGCCAACACCGCCATCGCCGACTTTTGCGAAAACACCTTTGGCGTGCTGTTCCCCATGTTCGTCAAGACCACGGTGGTGGGGCGTGCCGCCCACCCGCTGTACCGGGAGCTGGCCCAGCGCACCGGCGAGTGGCCGCGCTGGAACTTCCACAAGTACCTGGTCGGCCGCGATGACCAGCAGGTCAAGGCGTATGCCAGTGCGGTCGAGCCCCAAAACCCCATGCTGCTGAGGGACATTGAGCGAATGTTGTCGACAGCGAAGTGACCGAAAGGTCAAAATGTGACCGAACAGTATTTTTTTGTCTTGATAGTTTGTTTCAAGGCTGATTGGTCACATTGGAGCTGCACATGAGCGCGAATCGAGGGAACTTTGCGGGCACGGTCCGGCTCAACACCAGCGAAACGGTTTTTGTACCGCGCAGACGCCACCCAGGTGGTGCAATCCCGGGGCGCTTCTTCTCCTCCTCCATCCCTCCCTCCTTCGTTTCGGGGCGCTGCGCGGTACTTCTCTCTTCCGGTCGGGGGGTCTGACCATGTACGCAGACCCCCGCCAATCGCCTCCCCAGCCCGCGGGCAAGCAGCCCCGCGTGGCGGTCATCGGTGCCGGCATTGCCGGTCTGGCCGCCGCCCACACCTTGCGCGGCCACGCGGCGGTCACCCTGTTTGAAGCCGGCGCCACCTTTGGCGGCCACGCCCACACGGTAGACATCACCCTGCCCACGGCCCAGGGCGCGGTGACACACGGCGTGGACACCGGTTTTCTGGTGCTCAACGAACGCACCTACCCCAACCTGCTCAACCTGTTCTCTGAACTTGGCGTGGACATCGCGCTGTCCGACATGTCGTTTTCGGTGCAGGCGCCCGGCGCGGGCACCGAGCCGCCGCTGGAGTGGAGCGGCAGCAGCCTGGACACCGTGTTTGCCCAGCGCGCCAACCTGCTCAAGCCGGCCTTCCTCCGCATGCTGGCCGACATCCTGCGTTTCAACCGCCTGTGCACCCGGCTGGCGGTGAGCCAGCAAGACCAGGCGCCCGACGGCCGCCTGTGGATGCCGCTGGCCGACTTCCTCAAGCGCGAGCGCTTCAGCGACGCCTTCTGCCACGACTACTTCCTGCCCATGATGGCCTGCATCTGGAGCTGCCCGGCCGAGCAGATGCTGCAGTTCCCGGTGGCCACCATGGTGCGCTTCTGCCACAACCACGGGCTGCTGCAGGTCAGCGACCGGCCGCAGTGGTTCACCGTGCGCGGCGGCTCGCGTCACTACGTCAACAAGATCATTGCCCAGCAGACCGACGCCCGCCTGAACAGCCCCGTGCGTGCCCTGCAGCGGGACGGCGACGGCGTGCGCGTGGTCACCGACGGCCGCGCCGAGCGTTTTGACCACCTGGTGCTGGCCTGCCACAGCGACCAGGCCCTGGCCCTGCTGGGCGAAGGCGCCACGGCCGACGAGCGCGCGGTGCTGGGCGCCATCCGCTACCAGCCCAACCGCGCCGTGCTGCACACCGACGCCTCGGTGCTGCCCACGCGCCGCAAGGCCTGGGCGGCCTGGAATTACGAACGCGCTGCGCGCGCCCGCGACGAACACCCGCGTGTCTGCCTGCACTACCTGCTCAACAAGCTGCAGCCGCTGCCTTTCGAGCAGCCGGTGGTGGTCTCGCTCAACCCGCTGCGCGAGATCGACCCGCGCCAGGTGCTGGGCGAATACGAGTACGCCCACCCGGTGTTCGATCTGGCGGCCATGCAGGCGCAGCAGCGCATCCCCGAACTGCAAGGTGTGTTGCACACCCACTTTGCCGGCGCCTGGTGTGGCTATGGCTTCCATGAAGACGGCCTCAAGGCCGGGCTGCAGGCGGCGGCTGGCATCCTGCGCGCCGTCGGCGCGCGCAATGAGGTGACCCGGTGAGCCAGGCCCAGATCGGCTTTGGCCAGGTGCGCCACACGCGCCTGCGCCCGCGCCGCAACGCCTTTGCCTACCCCACGTATTTCCTGATGTTGCCGCTGCGCGCCCTGCGCACGGATGGCAACGGCGCGCTCGCGCGCAACCGCCGTGCCGCCCTGGCTTTTTTTGACCGCGACCACGGCGAGGGCGGCGCCGACTGCCTGGCCTGGTTCGACGCCACGTTGCGCGCCCACGGCATTCTTGATGCCGACGGCGAGGTCTGGCTGCACACCTACCCGCGTGTGCTGGGCCACACCTTCAAGCCGGTCAGCTTCTGGTACGCGCACCGCGCCGACGGCACGCTGCGCGCGGTGCTGGCCGAGGTCAACAACACCTTTGGTGAGCGCCACTGCTACCTGCTGGATGCGCCGCGTTACGGCGTGCCGGTCACGGCCGACAAGGTGTTCCATGTCTCGCCGTTCTGCAGCGTGCAGGGCGAGTACCGTTTTGTGTTCATGCGCTGCTCCCGCGACGGCCGCGAACACACGGTGGTGCGCATCGACCACGACGACGCGCCGCAGGCCGGCCTGGGGCCGCTGATCCAGACCAGCGTGAGTGGCGAACTGCTGCCGCTGGACGCCACCACCACGCGCCGCGCGCTCTTGAACCACCCCGCCATGACGCTGGGCGTGGTCGCGCGCATCCACTGGCAGGCGCTGCGCCTGTGGGCGCTCAAGCGTGTGCCCTTTTTCCGCAAGCCCGAACCACCACAGACCCTGGTCACCCACGGCCACGGTGCCGGTTGATTTTTTGCCCAGCCACCTTTTTGCCACGCCCATGACCAACAGCACCACCGCCCCGTTTGCGCTGCCCGCCGGCGCGCCCGCCGCCGCCAGCGCCACCTTGCGCCTGCTGCAGCGCCTGCGCCACGGCCAGCTCACGGTGCAACTGCCCGACGGCGCCTTCCAGCAATTTGGCCAGGCTGGGGGGCTGCATGCCACGCTGCGCCTGCACAACTGGAACGTGTGCGGCGCCGCCCTCAAGTCGGGCGACATCGGTTTCGCCGAAAGCTACATCGCCGGCGACTGGAGCACGCCCCAACTGGCCGACCTGCTGCGCCTGCTGCTGCGTAACCGGCATGAAATCGAGGACGTGATCTACGGCACCTGGCTCGGCCGCATGGCCTACCGCCTGCGCCACCTGCTGAACCGCAACACCAAGACCAACAGCAAGAAGAACATCCACGCCCACTACGACCTGGGCAACAGCTTCTACCGCCTGTGGCTGGACGAGACCATGAACTACTCGTCGGCCCTGTTCGAGCACCCCGGCCAGGACATGGTCAGTGCCCAGTGGGCCAAGGTGCACCGGGCATTGACCATGGCACAGGTGCGGCCCGGCGACCGCGTGCTGGAAATCGGCTGCGGCTGGGGTGCCCTGGCCGAAGCGGCCACCACCACGTTCGATGCCTCGGTGGTGGGGGTCACCTTGTCCACGGAGCAGCTGGCCTGGGCCAACGAGCGCATGGCGCGCCTGGGCACATCGGCGCGCGCCGACCTGCGCCTGCAGGACTACCGCGACATCAACGACGGGCCCTATGACGCCATCTGCTCCATCGAAATGGTCGAGGCCGTGGGCCGCGAGTACTGGCCGACCTACTTCCAGACCGTGGCCCGCCTGCTCAAGCCCGGCGGCCGCGCCAACATCCAGAGCATCACCATCGCCGACGAGCACTTCGAGCGCTACATCCGCGGCACCGACTTCATCCAGCAGTACATCTTCCCGGGCGGCTGCCTGCCCAGCCCAACGGCCTTCCGCGCCCAGGCCGAAGCGGCTGGCCTGGTGGTGGAAGACGCCTTCTCGTTCGGTCGCGACTACGCCGAAACCTTGCGCCGCTGGCGCGAGCGTTTCCTGCACGAAGAGCCACGCGTGCGCGAGCTGGGCTTCGATGAAAACTTCCTGCGCATCTGGGAGTTTTACCTGGCCTACTGCGAAGCGGCCTTCGACGAAGGCAGCACCGACGTCATGCAATTCACCCTGCACAAGCCAGGCTGACACACCATGCAGCGCCGCCAACTCCTCATCGCCGCGCCCGCTGTTGTGTGCGCTGGCCTGGCGCGCGCCACCCACGCGGGCGCGCCCGGCCTGCTGCCCGCCGGCCGGCGGCTGGGCCAGGCGCGGCTGCGCTTTTTTGGCCTGTCGGTGTACGACGCCACGCTGTGGGCCGAGCCAGGTTTTGAGGCAGCGCAGTTCGAGCGCCACCGCTTCGTGCTGGAGCTGCATTACCTGCGCACGCTGTACGGCAAGGCCATTGCCGAGCGCTCGCTCAAGGAGATGCGCGGCGTGGGCAGCGTGAGCGAGGCACAGGCCACGCGCTGGCTGGAGGCGATGACCCGGCTGTTCCCCGACGTGAAGGACGGCGACCACATTGCCGGTTTGCACCTGCCGGGCGAAGGCGCGCGTTTCAGCCTCAACGACAAGCCGCTGGGCGACGTGCCCGACCCCGATTTCGCGCGCCTGTTTTTTGGCATCTGGCTCTCAAGCGCCACGTCCGAGCCGCAGATGCGCGTTCAGCTGCTGGCCCAGGCCGGCACCCCTCCATGAACACCGCCACCGCCAGCCGGGCGGCTCTGCTGGACCAGCCTGGCGGCTGGTGGCACGGACTGCGCTACGGCCTGCTCGGCCTGCCGCTGGCCTTTGCCGCGCTGCCGCTGTACGTGGTGTGGCCCAACCACTACGCACGCGAATACGGCGTGTCGCTGGCGGCACTGGGGGCGGTGCTGCTGGGTGCTCGCCTGTTCGACGCCTTCATCGACCCCCTGATCGGCCGCTGGTGCGACGCCGCGTTCCGCCGCTCGGTGGGCCGCGTGCTGGTGATGGGGTCGGGGGCCAGCGTGGTGCTGGCGCTGGGTTTCGCCGCGCTGTTTTTTCCGCCCGCCGCGCTGGGCGCCAGCACCGCCTTGCTGGCCTGGGCCGTGGGCGGCCTGCTGATCACCTACACCGCCTACAGCGTGGTGAGTGTGGCGCACCAGTCGTGGGGCGCCATGCTGGGCGGCACCGAGGCACAGCGCGCCCGCGTGGTGGCCTGGCGCGAGGCCCTGGGCCTGGTGGGTGTGGTGCTGGCGGCGGTGTTGCCCACGCTGGCCGGCCTGGGCGCCACGGTGGCGCTGTTTGCGGTGCTGCTGGCGCTGGGCTGCTGGGCCTGGGCGATGGCCTTGAGGCCGCAGCCCGATCTGGCGGCGCGCGCCGGCCCGGTGGCCTCGGTGTGGGCGCCGCTGCGCCAGCCGGCGTTTGCCCGGCTGCTGGGTGTGTTTTTGGTCAATGGCATCGCCAGTGCCGTGCCGGCCACGCTGGTGCTGTTTTTTGTGCAAGACCAGCTGCAGGCGCCGGCCGCCATGGAGCCGGCGTTTCTGGGCACCTATTTTGTCTGTGCCGCCGCGTCCATGCCGCTGTGGCTGCGTGTGGTGGCGCGACTGGGCCTGGCCCGGGCCTGGCGCCTGGGCATGGGTCTGAGCGTGGGGGTGTTTGCCTGGGCGGCCTTTCTGGGGCCGGGCGATGTGTGGGCTTTTCTGGCGGTGTGTGCGCTCTCGGGTCTGGCGCTGGGCGCCGACCTGGCCGTGCCCGGCGCCTTGCTGGCCGGCGTGGTGGGCGATATGGGCGAACGCGGCCGGGGTGAGGGCCGCTACTTCGGCTGGTGGAACTTTGCCACCAAGCTCAACCTGGCCCTGGCCGCCGGCCTGGCCTTGCCGTTGTTGGGCTGGTGGGGCTACGCGCCGGGGCAGCGTGACCCGCAGGCGCTGAGCGCACTCACCTGGGCCTACTGCATCCTGCCCTGTGCGCTCAAGCTGGCCGCGGCGGCCGGCCTGCAGCACTTCATCATCAACAAGGAAAACCGAACATGAAACGACGTGCCGCCCTCAGCGCCGTGGTGCTGGCCGCTGCTGGCGGACTGGCCGCCTGCGCCGGCCCGCAGGTGAGTGACTACGCTGCCGACAAACCGGTGCTTGACCTGGCCACCTATTTCAACGGCACGCTCGATGCCTATGGCGTTTTCACCGACCGCTCGGGCAAGGTGGTGCGCCGCTTCACCGTGGTGATGGTCTGCACCTGGAACGGCAACGAAGGTGTGCTCGATGAGGACTTCACCTACTCGGACGGCGAAAAGCAGCGCCGCATCTGGCGCCTGAAAAAGCTTCCCGACGGCCGCTACACCGGCACCGCCGACGACGTGAAAGGCGAAGCCCTGGGCCAGGTGGCGGGCAACACCTTCCGCTGGGGCTACACACTGAACCTACCGGTGGATGGAAAAGTTTACGAAGTCCAGTTCGACGACTGGATGTACCTCATGGACGACCGCGTCATGCTCAACAAGGCGGTGATGAGCAAGTTCGGCTTCAAGCTCGGCGAAGTGACGCTGAGTTTTGTGAAGCGCGCGGGATGAGCGGCATGTGGTGGCGCCCCATCAACCCCCCCATGCGCGACTGGCGCGGCCAGCGCGTGTGGCTGATCGGCGCGTCCTCCGGCATTGGCGAAGCCACGGCGCGTGCGCTGCATGCGCAAGGCGCGCAGGTGGTGGTGTCGGCCCGCAACACGCTGGCCCTGGATGCGTGGGCGGCCAGACACCCAGGCTCCACGGCCCTGGCGCTGGACGTGACCGATGCATCCGCCGTGGCCGACGCGGCACGCACGCTGTTGGCCAGCGGCGGCATCGACCTCGTGATGTACTGCGCCGGCCACTACCGCGAGATGCGCGCCGACGCCTTTGACCTGGCCGAGGTGCAGCGCCACTGGCGCGTGAACTTTGACGGCGCGCTGTACGTGCTCGACGCGCTGCTGCCGGTGCTGCGCCGCCAGGGGCGCGGCCACATCAGCGTGGTCAGCAGCGTGGCGGGTTTTCGCGGCCTGCCCAAGTCGCTGGCCTATGGCCCGACCAAGGCCGCCCTCATCAACCTGGCCGAAACGCTGTACCTGGACCTGCGCCACGAGGGTGTGGGCGTGAGCGTGGTCAATCCGGGGTTTGTGGAAACGCCGCTGACCGCACACAACAACTTCCCCATGCCGGGCCTGATCACGCCCGACCAGGCGGCGCAGGCCATTCTGCGTGGCTGGGCGGCGGGGCATTTCGAGATCGACTTCCCCAAGCGCTTCACCTTCTGGATGCGGCTGCTGCGCCTGTTGCCCTCGCGCCCGTATTTCGCGGCCGTGGCACGGTTCACCGGACTATGAGTTTCACCACCCACGACACCCGGCTGCAGGCGGTGGCCGATTTTTTTGAGTCGCTGTCGCCGGCCGATCTCGATCGCATTGGCGCGTTCTACGCGCCCGAAGCGCGTTTCAAAGACCCGTTCAACGAGGTGCAAGGCCTGCCCGCCATCCGCGCGATTTTTGCCCACATGTTTGTGGCACTGCACGAACCGCGTTTTGTCGTCACGGGTGGTTTTGCGCAAGGCGACGAAGCCTTTCTGACCTGGGACTTCGTGTTCCGCTTCAAGCGTTTCGACACCCGCACGCCACAGACCGTGCGCGGCGCCACCCACCTGCGTTTTGCGACCGATGGCCGCATCGAACTGCACCGCGACTACTGGGACGCGGCCGAGGAGCTGTACGAAAAACTGCCGGTCGTGGGCGGGCTGATGCGCTGGCTCAAGCGGCGCGCGAACAGCTGATCAGACCGGAGGTTTGGTGTCGATGAAGCTCTGGCGCTGCGCCAGCTTGTCGGCCAGCTTGGCCAGGTTGGCGTACTCGGTGCGCCAGCCCAGTTCGGGGAAGCGGAAGTCGAGGTAGCCCAGCGCGCAGCCCACGGCCACGTCGGCCAGGCTCAGGTGGATGCCGTGGCAGTAGGCCTTGTCGCCCAGGCCGTGCGCCATGGCCTTGAGCGCGCCGTGCACCTTCTGCATCTGGCGCTCGATCCAGGCCACGCTGCGTTGCTGCGCTTCGCGGTGCGGCCAGGTGGCTTCCAGGCGCGCCAGGATGGCGGCGTCCATCAGGCCGTCGGCCAGGGCTTCCCAGGTCTTGACCTCGGTACGCTCGCGCCCGGTGGTGGGGATGAGCTTGCCCACAGGCGAGAGGGTGTCGAGGTATTCGACGATCACGCGCGAATCGAAAATGGCTTCGGCGCCGTCCATCACCAGGCAGGGCACCTTGCCCAGCGGGTTGGCCTGGGCGATGGTGGTGTCGGCCGCCCACACGTCCTCCAGCACCAGCTGGTAGTCCAGCTTTTTCTCCGCCATGACGACGCGCACTTTGCGCACGTATGGGCTGGTGAGGGCGCCGATGAGTTTCATGTGTGGGAGCGGGTTGCGGTGAGGGAAGTGCATTTTAGCCAGCGGCGCCTGCAGGATGCTGACCCACGGGCTTCCCTACAATTCGGGGATGCAAGAACCATCCCACCCCAACGCCGCCGCCATGGGCCTGTCGGCACTCACCGCCCTTTCGCCGCTGGACGGCCGCTACGCGCCCAAGCTGGCCAAGTTGCGCCCCTTCATGAGCGAGTTTGGCTACATGCACCGCCGTGTGCAGGTGGAGATTGCCTGGTTCATCGCCTTGTCCGATGCCGGTTTCAGCGAGTTCAAGCCGCTCTCAAGCGCCGCGCGCGCCCACCTGCTGGCCCTGGTGCAGCGTTTCGACGAAGCCGATGCCGCCGCCATCAAGGACATCGAAAAAACCACCAACCACGACGTGAAGGCGGTGGAGTACTGGATCAAGGCGCGTTTTGCCGACGCGGCGTTGCCGGCCGACCTCAAGGCCGAGCTGGCGGCGGTGCAGGAGTTCGTGCACTTCGCCTGCACCAGCGAAGACATCAACAACACCAGTCACGCGCTGCAGCTCAAGGCGGGCCGCAACCAGGTGCTGCTGCCGGGCCTGGACGCCGTGATCGCCAAGCTGCGCGACATGGCGCACGCTTTTGCCGACGTGCCCATGCTCAGCCGCACCCACGGCCAGACCGCCAGCCCCACGACGGTGGGCAAGGAATTCGCCAACGTGGTGGTGCGCCTGAACAAGGTGCGCGCCGCGATCGCCGACGTCAAGCTGATGGGCAAGATGAACGGCGCCGTGGGCAACTACAACGCCCACCTGAGCGCCTGGCCCGAATTCGACTGGGAAGCCTTTGCGCGCCGCGTGGTGGAAACCCCCGAGCCGCAAGACGTGCCCGCCGGCGCCACCTGGGGCCTGGGCCTGACCTTCCAGCCTTACAGCATCCAGATCGAACCACACGACTACATGGCCGAGCTGTTTGATGCCACGGCGCGCGCCAACACCATCCTGATCGACCTCTCGCGCGACATCTGGGGGTATGTGAGC
>JAUYSB010000268.1 GCA_030696525.1 Hydrogenophaga sp.
ATTCAGCCGGTGCAGCGCGGTCAGGATGTGGACCGCGCCCTGCAGCGCGTCGGTGCCGCTGTCGGGGATGGCGGCGTGCGCCATCTCGCCTTGCACCGTCACCTCCATCTGCAGGCAGCCGTTGTGGGCCGTCACCACCTGGTAGCTGAAGCCGGCCGCGATCATGAGGTCGGGCTCGGTAAGTTTGTTCTTGAGCAGCCAGCCCGGGCCCACCTCGCCGCCGAATTCCTCGTCGTAGGTGAAGTGCAGTTCCACGCCGCCCTTGAGTTTCAGGCCCTGTGCCTGGGCCACGGCTTCCACCGCGCGCAACGCGAAGGTGAAGCTGGCGAAGTCGCTTTTGCTCACGGCCGTGGCCCGGCCGAACATCTGGCCGTTCGCCACCTCGCCGCCGTAGGGGTCGTGGGTCCAGCCCTCGCCCGGGGGCACCACGTCGCCGTGGGCGTTGAGCGCGATGGTCTTGCCGCCGTCACCGAAGCGGCGGCGCACGATCAGGTTGGTGATGGTCTGCAGGCCGGCGGCCAACACCTCCGCTTGGGGCACGGCGTGTTTTTCGGCCGTGTAGCCCATGGCGGCCAGCAGCTCGGCCGTGCGTTCGGCGTGGGGTGCGTTGTTGCCGGGCGGCGTGTCGGTGGGCACACGCACGAGTTCGCGCAGGTAGGCCACCTCGTCATCGAAGTGGTCGGCGATCCATTGGTCGAGGGCGGCGTAAGAGCTTGTCATGGTGGCGTTCAGAGGGGGTGGGCGGCCAGGTCGTCGAGCAGGTGGGCAAAGGCTTGCACACACAGCTGCATGTCGTCGCTGGTGGTGGATTCGAGGGGGTTGTGGCTGATGCCGCTGTTTTCGCCGCGCACGAAGAGCATGGCCTGCGGCATGACCTCGTGCAGCTTCATGGCGTCGTGGCCGGCGCCACTGGGCATGTGGAAGACCGGCAGGCCCTGGGCGCGCACGGCGGCTTCCCAGCGTTGCTGCAGGGCCGGCGCGCTGGGCGCGGCGGCGGCGCGCATGGTTTCTTCCAGCGTGTGGCGCACGCCCCGGCGCTCGCAGATGGCGGCCAGCTCGGCCAGCACGTCGCGCGCCAGCGCATCGCGCTGTTCGTTGGTGGGCGCGCGCAGGTCGAGGCTGAAGCTGCAGCGGCCGGGCACCACGTTGATGGAGCCGCTGGGCACGTTCAGCTGGCCGATGGTGGCCACCGAATCGCCGTCCTGCGCGGCGCGTTGTTCCATGTAGAGCGCGAGTTCGGCCACGGCGCAGGCGGCGTCGCGGCGGCGGTCCATGGGCGTGGTGCCGGCGTGGCTGGCCGTGCCGATCACCTCGCACAGGTAGCGCACGCTGCCGTTGATGGAGGTGACCACGCCCAGCGGCAGGTTGAGCTCGTTGAGCACCGGACCCTGCTCGATGTGCACCTCGACAAAACCCAGGTAGCGCGCCGGGTCGCGCTGCAGTTTGGGGATGTCGTCAATGCACAGGCCGGCGTGTTGCATGGCTTCGCGCATGGTGATGCCGTCGGCGTCCTTTTGATCGAGCCACTCGGGCTTGAAGTCGCCGATCAGCGCGCCCGAACCCAGGAAGGTGGCCTTGTAGCGCTGGCCTTCTTCCTCCGCAAAGCCCACCACCTCAAAGCCGAAGGGCAGGCGGCGGCCCGTGCGGTGCAGTTCGCGCACGCAGGCCATGGGCACGAAGAGGCCCAGGCGCCCGTCGTACTTGCCGCCGTTGCGCACGGTGTCGTAGTGGCTGCCGGTGAGCAGGTATTTCGCGTCGGGCGTGGCGCCGTGGTAACGGCCCACCACGTTGCCCACGGCATCGATCTCCACCTCGTCGAAGCCGCAATCCCGCATCCAGTGGCTGATGCGCTGGGCGCAGGCGCGGTGGGCATCGGTGAGGTAGGTGACGGTGAGCTGGCCCAGTTCGGCAAAGCCGGGGTCGCTGTGCTGAGACAGCTTTTCCTGCCAGTCCCACACCTCGTGGCCCAGGGTGGGCTCGACGCCGAACTTGTCGTTCAGGCGGATCTCGGCAATGCGGTGGATGTTGCGCAGCGCCTCGGCCAGCTCGAAGTCGGGGTGGTGGTGCACACGCCGTTCGAAGGTCTCGATGATCTGCGCCTTGTTCAGGCCCAGGCCACGCGGGCCGCGCACCGCCAGGATGAAGGGAAAGCCGAAACGCGCGTTGTAGTCGGCGTTGAGCTGCTGGATGCGGGCGAATTCCTCGGGCGTGCAGGCGGTCAGGCCGGCCTTGCCCTGTTCGTTGGTCGATTCGGCGGTCAGCGTCTTGGCCACCATGGCCTTGCCGGCCAGCTCCGGGTGGGCGCGCACCAGGGCCAGCTGGGCCTCGCGGCCGGCCGCGTCCACGGCCTGCACCAGCGCGTGCTTGAGGTGGGCCAGCGAAGCAAAGGGGCGTTGTTTGAGCGCGGCCTCGGCGAACCAGGGCGAGTGTTCGTACAGACCACCGAGCTCGGCCAGCAGCTCGGCGGGCGGTGCGGTGTTGAGTTGGGCGAGTGTCAGGGGCATGGCTCAGGCCTTGTCTTGGTAGGGGTGGGTCGTGCGCCAGTGGCGGGCAATGTCCAGGCGCCGGCACACCCAGACCTGGTCGTGTTGCTGGATGTGGTCGAGGAAGCGCTGCAGCGCGGTGATGCGGCCCGGGCGGCCCAGCAGGCGGCAGTGCATGCCAATGCTCATCATCTTGGGCGCGTTGTCGCCGCTGGGGTCGCCTTCGGCGTAGAGCGCGTCGAACGTGTCCTTGAGGTACTGGAAGAACGGGTCGGCGTGTGAATAGCCCTGCGGCAGGGCGAAGCGCATGTCGTTGCAGTCCAGCGTGTAGGGCACGATGAGCTGGGGCACCACGCTCTCGTCGGTCTTTTTGACCTTCATCCAGAAGGGAAGGTCGTCGCCGTAGTAGTCGCTGTCGTATTCGAAGCCGCCAAAGTCGGCCACCAGGCGGCGGGTGTTGGGGCTGTCGCGGCCGGTGTACCAGCCCAGGGCCCTGCTGCCCGTCATCTGCTCGATGATCTCCATGCCTCGGCGCATGTGTTCGCGCTCGGTGGCTTCGTCCAGGTTCTGGTAGTGGATCCAGCGCCAGCCATGGCAGGCGATCTCGTGGCCCAGCTCGACAAACGCGGCCGTCAGCTCGGGGTGGCGCTGCAGCGCCATGGACACGCCGAACACGGTGAGCGGCAGTCCTCGCTTTTCGAACTCGCGCAGGATGCGCCAGGCACCGGCACGCGAACCGTATTCGTAGATGCCTTCCATGCTGATGTGGCGGTCCGGGTAGCTGGCCGGGTTGAACATCTCGGACAGGAACTGCTCGGAACCGGCGTCGCCATGCAGCACACAGTACTCGCCGCCTTCTTCGTAGTTCAGCACGAACTGCACCGCGATGCGGGCGCCGCCCGGCCATTGGGCATGGGGCACGTCGCGACCGTAACCGATCAGGTCGCGGGGGTAGGGCAGGGTGCTGTCGTAAGTGGTCATGGAGCGCTCAGGAAAGGGCCATGGAGAGGTTGTTGGAGGGTTGTTTGCGGTCGAAGGTGAGGTTCTCCTCGACATGCTGCAGGTGCAGGTTCATCAGCTGCACGGCCAGTTCGGCGTCCTTGTCGGCCAGCGCCTTGACGATGGCCGCGTGCTCCTCGTTGGAGTGCCCGGCCGCGTTGCTGCTCTGGTACATCAGGGTGATCAGGGCGCAACGCGAAATCAGTTCGCCCAGCAGCTCGGCCAGCACGTGGTTGCCCATGAGTTCGGCCATGCGCACGTGGAAGTCGCCCAGCAGCTCGGTGCGGCTGGCCACGTCGGTGCCGTCCACGGCCTTGCGC
The DNA here is from genome assembly GCA_030696525.1 of Hydrogenophaga sp. GTDB lineage: Bacteria > Pseudomonadota > Gammaproteobacteria > Burkholderiales > Burkholderiaceae_C > Hydrogenophaga. The sequence goes on from JAUYSB010000268.1 coordinate 3,803, forward strand.
TCCTCGGCCACGTGGGCTTTGAGTGCCTTGATCTTGGCGGGGGTGACGGTGCGCACGAATTCGCGCGTCATTTCCGCCTCCAGCATGCGGCGCACCGCAAACACCTGGCGCGCTTCGTCCACCGAGGGGGTGGAGACAAAGGCGCCACGCGCGGGTTCGAGGGTGACCAGGCGGTTTTGCGCCAGCTGAAACAGCGCCTGCCGCACGAGGGTGCGCGAGACACCAAAATGGTCGGCCAGTTTCTGCTCCGCCAGCTTGGTGCCGGGGTGCAGCCGGTGCTCGACAATGGCGCGGCTCAGGGACTCAACAATGTGGCGTGTGCTGGACGATTCCATGGATTCATCATAGCCACAAATCCAAAAACTGTATACACTTTTGGTCGACCGTATTAACACCTAGAGCAAAGGAAGATCCATGGGCCTGAGCACGCACGTACTGGACACCATGAATGGCTGCCCCGCTGCCGGCATGTCGGTGGCGCTCTACACCACCGAGCGCGTGGCCGGCAGCGACGAGGCGCGCGCCAGCCTGGTCAAGCGTTTCCAGCT
>JAUYSB010000271.1 GCA_030696525.1 Hydrogenophaga sp.
ATCACGGCCTCCGAGCCGCAATACCGGCAGCTGCGCGCCGTCATCGACAAACTCGATGCCCGGCGCGCCCAGGTCTACGTCGAAAGCCTGATCGCCGAAGTCAACGTGGACAAGGCGGCCGAGTTCGGCATCCAGTGGCAAAGCCTGGTGGGGCGCGCCGGCAGCGGCGTGATCGGCGCCATCGGCACCAACTTCGGCGCTGCAGGCAACATCCTCAGCCTGGCGGCGCAAGGCGGCAGCGGCAGCATCACCAACTTGCCGCAGACCGGCATGAACATCGCCCTCGTGCCGCGCATCAACGGCACCTACTACCTGGGCGCCCTGGCACGGTTTCTGGAGACCGAGGGTGACGCCAATGTGTTGTCCACGCCCAACCTGCTGACGCTGGACAACGAGGAAGCCAAGATCGTGATCGGCCAGAACGTGCCCTTCGTCACCGGCCAGTACACCAACAACAACTCGGGCGGCAACGGCTCGGTCAATCCCTTCCAGACCATCGAGCGCAAGGACGTGGGCCTGACCCTGCGCGTGCGCCCCCAGATCGGCGAAGACGGCACCGTCAAGATGACGCTGTTCCAGGAAGTCAGCAGCGTGGTGGAAACCAGCATCACTTCCACCGCTGGCCCCACCACCAACAAACGCTCCATCGAGTCCACCGTGGTGGTGGACGATGGCGCCATCATCGCCCTGGGCGGTCTGCTGCAGGACAGCTACGACGGCAAGGTGGACAAGGTGCCCGGGCTGGGCGACGTGCCCATCTTCGGCAACCTGTTCAAGAACGACCGCCGCACCCGAAAAAAAAGCAACCTGATGGTGTTTCTGCGCCCGGTGGTGCTGCGCGACGGCCGCCAGGCCGACTCGCTGGCGCAGGACCGCTACGACATGCTGCGCGCGGCGCAACATGTGGTGCAGCCCAAGCCCAGCAGCATCCTCAGCGTGAACGAAGCCCCGGTGCTGCCGGCCCAGATGCCGGCGCCCAACCGCCCGCTGATCGAGAACCCGCTGCCGCGACCACCCGAGCCCACCGCCGCACCGGCGCGCGGCGAACAGTGACGGGGGCTTTTTGAAATACCCGCTGCCCTACGCCTTTGCGCGCGAACACCAGCTGCTGCTGGAGGACGACGGCCAGCAGCAGGTGCTGCTGCACCGCACGCCTCTGCCTGCCCAGGCCAACACCCTGAGCGCCTTGTCTGAAGTGCAGCGCCGCCACGGCCCGCTGCCCTTGCAAGCCTTGGACGCCACCACCCTGGCCCAGCGCATCAGCGCCGCCTACGCCCAGGGCGAGTCCAGCGCGGCGGCGGTCATAAGCGAGGTGCAGGACGACGCCGATCTGGCGCGCATGATGCAGGAGCTGCCGGCCATCGAAGACCTGCTCGAAACCGCCGACGACGCGCCCATCATCCGCATGTTGAACGCGCTGCTCACGCAGGCAGCACGCGACGGCGCCAGCGACATCCACATCGAGCCCTACGAGCGCCACTCCAGCGTTCGCTTCCGGGTCGACGGCACGCTGCGCGAGGTGGTGCAGCCCAACCGGGCCCTGCACGCCGCGCTGATCTCGCGCCTCAAAATCATGGCCGAGCTCGACATCGCCGAAAAGCGCCTGCCGCAGGACGGTCGCATCAGCCTGCGCCTGGGCACCCGCGCCATCGACGTGCGTGTCTCCACCCTGCCCAGCGCCCATGGCGAACGCGCCGTGCTGCGCCTGCTCGACAAGTCCGAAAGCAAGCTCAGCCTGGAGTCGGTGGGCATGCAGGGCGATGTGTTGTCGCGCTTTGAACACCTGATCGCCCAGCCGCACGGCATCATCCTGGTCACCGGCCCCACCGGCTCGGGCAAAACCACCACGCTGTACGCCGGACTGCAGCGGCTCGATGCGACCCGCAGCAACATCATGACGGTGGAAGACCCCATCGAATACGAGCTGGCGGGCGTGGGCCAGACCCAGGTCAACGCCAAGATCGACCTCACGTTCGCCAAGGCACTGCGCGCCATCCTGCGGCAAGACCCGGACGTGATCATGATCGGCGAGATCCGCGATTTCGAGACCGCGCAGATCGCCATCCAGGCCTCGCTCACCGGCCACCTGGTGCTGGCCACGCTGCACACCAACGACGCGGCCAGTGCCGTGACGCGCCTGACCGACATGGGCGTGGAGCCTTTCCTGTTGTCATCGTCGCTTTTGGGCGTGCTGGCCCAGCGCCTGGTGCGCAAGACCTGCACGGCTTGCCAGGGCAAGGGCTGCGAGGCCTGCGGCCTCACCGGCTATGCGGGGCGCACCGGCGTGTTCGAACTGCTGGTGGCCGACGAGCACCTGCGCGCCCTCATCCACCGCCAGGCGGCCGAGGCCGAACTGCGCGACGCCGCGCTGGCCACCGGCATGGTCTTGATGCGCGACGACGGCGAGCGCCTGGTGCAAAGTGGCGTGACGACGCGCGAAGAACTGTTGCGCGTGACCCGCGATTGACGGCCGAGCACACGAGAGGTGGCTTGATTTGTTTTACTCAATACATTGAGTAAAAATACTCAACACAATGAGCACGTCCGCGTCGCCCTACCTTCGCCCCCAGGTGAACACCCTGGCCGCACGCCTGATCGAGCCGCGCCGATTCATTCAAGTGGTGGCCGGGCCGCGCCAGGTGGGCAAATCCACCCTGGTACAACAAGCCACGGACACGCTGGCGCAGCCGGTGCGCCATGCCAGCGCCGACGAACCCGCGCTGCGCAGCGCAGACTGGATGGCCCAGCAGTGGGAGGCCGCGCGGCTCGCCATTGCCGGCCCTGAGGGCGCGGTGTTGGTGCTGGACGAAATCCAGAAAATCCCCGCGTGGTCGGAAACCGTGAAGCGCCTGTGGGACGAAGACACCCGCGCCAAGCGCCCGCTCAAGGTGGTGTTGCTCGGTTCGGCGCCGTTGCTGATCGCCCAGGGCTTGACCGAAAGCCTGGCCGGCCGCTTCGAAACGATACCGGTGTCGCACTGGTCGCTGGCGGAAATGCGCGCCGCATTTGGCTGGTCACTGGACGAGTTTGTGTTCTACGGCGGTTACCCGGGAGCCGCGCCGCTGATCGGCGAACCCGAGCGCTGGCGGCGTTATGTGGCGGACAGCCTGATCGAAACCTCGATTTCGCGTGACGTGCTCCTGCTGACCCGCGTGGACAAGCCCGCTTTGCTGCGGCGGCTGTTCGAGCTGGCCTGCCGCTATTCGGGGCAGGTGCTGTCCTACACCAAGATGTTGGGGCAGTTGCAGGATGCCGGCAATACCACCACGCTGGCGCATTACCTGAACTTGCTGGCCGGCGCGGGCATGGTGTGTGGTGTGCCCAAATACGCGGGCGATGTGGCGCGCAGCCGTGGGTCCAGCCCCAAGCTGCAGGTGCTCAACACGGCGCTGATGAGCGTGATGAGCGGCATGTCGCTGGAGGAGGCTCGCGCAGACCGGGAATTCTGGGGGCGGTTGGTCGAATCTGCCGTGGGCGCCCATCTGGCCAACGCTGCCATGCGCGGCGAAAACACGCTGCACTACTGGCGCGAGGGCAACCGGGAAGTGGATTTCATCGTGTTGGCCGCCCAGCGCTTGACCGCCATCGAAGTCAAAAGCGGCCGTGCGCCGTTGGCGCATGCCGGCACCCAGGCATTTGCCGAGGCCTTCCAGCCACAACGCTGCTTGCTGGTGGGTGGCGACGGCATCGCGCTGGACGATTTTCTGATGCAGCCGGTCAGCCACTGGGTGAAGCCATGACAATGCGCAAGGACACGCGGTGATCGGCCGCCGCCTAAGCCTCTTCACCCATCGCCCCCCGGAACCTGCCACCCCATGCCCGCCTACACCTTCGAAGCCATAGACGCCGACGGCAAAGCGCAGAAAGGCCTGCTCGATGCAGACACCGTGCGTGCCGCGCGCAGCGCCTTGCGCACGCGCGGCCTGGTGCCGCTCAAGGTGGAACCGGCCATGGCCGACGCCCGCGCGCTGGACGCACCCGCCACCGGCTGGTGGACACAGCGCGTGTTCAGCAGCACCGGCCTGGCGGTGTGGACGCGGCAGCTGGCCGGCCTGGTGGCGGCCGACCTGCCGCTGGAGCGCGCGCTGGCCGCGCTGGCCGATGAGGCCGACCACGAGCGCCAGCAGCGCCTGGTGGCCACGTTGCGCGCCGAAGTCAACGCCGGCTCGGCCTTTGCCCGCGCGCTGGGCCAGCACCCGCGCGAGTTCTCGGCCACCTACACCGCCGTGGTGGCGGCCGGTGAACAGAGCGGCCAGCTCGGCACGGTGCTGGAGCGCCTGGCCGACGACCTGGAATCGCGCGAGTCCTTGCGCAACAAGCTCATTGGTGCGGCGCTGTACCCGGCCATCGTGAGCGCGGTGGCGGTGCTCATCGTGCTGTTTCTGCTGGCCTACGTGGTGCCGCAGGTGGCAGCGGTGTTTTCGGGCAGCCAGCGCGCCCTGCCCCTGCTGACCCGCATCATGCTGGGCATCAGCGCGGCGGTGCGCGAATACGGCTGGCTGCTGGCCCTGATCGCGGCTTCGGCCGTGGGGGGCCTGTGGTGGGCGCGCCGCCAGCCCGCGCTGCGCGAAAAACTGGACGCCGCCTGGCTGCGCCTGCCCCTGGTCGGGCGGCTGGCGCGCAGCTACAACGCCGCGCGTTTCGCCGCCACCCTGGCCATGCTGGCCGGCGCGGGTGTGCCGATTTTGAAAGCCTTGCAGACGGCGGCCGAAACCCTGGGCAACCGGGCCATGCGCGCCGACGCGCTGGACGCCCTGGTGCTGGTGCGCGAAGGCGCGCCGCTGGCGGCGGCCATCGGCGGCAAAAAACGCTTCCCGGGCCTGGTGGCCATGTTCGCGCGCCTGGGCGAGCAGACCGGGCAGTTGCCCGTCATGCTCGACCGCGCGGCCAAACAACTGGGCGAAGAGGTGCAGCGCCGCGCCATGCAGTTCGCCACCTTGCTGGAGCCGCTGCTCATCGTCGGCATGGGCATGGTGGTGATGCTCATCGTGCTGGCGGTGCTCATGCCCATCATCGAACTCAACCAACTCGTGAAGTAGACAAACATGGGTGCAACCCTCGACGGCAAGCTGGTGGTGGCGATTTCCTCGCGCGCCCTGTTCGACTTCGAGGAGGAGAACACGGTGTTCGAGCAGACCGACGACCGCGCCTACATGAAGCTGCAACTTGAACGCGTGGAACAGCCCGCACGCCCGGGCGTGGCTTTCTCCATGGTGCGCAAGCTGCTGAGCTTCAACGACGCCAGCACACAGCGGGTGGAGGTGGTGATCCTGTCGCGCAACGATCCGGTCTCGGGCATGCGGGTGTTCCGCTCGGCGCAACACTACGGCCTGCACATCGAGCGCGGCAGCTTCACACGCGGCCAGCCGCCCTGGCGTTACCTGCGCCCGCTCAAGGCCAACCTGTTTCTGTCGGCCCACCTGAGCGACGTGCGTGCGGCGCTGGACACAGGCGTGCCTGCCGCCCAGGTCTATCCGCGCTCGGTGCACGCCGGCGACAGCCACCCCAACGAGGTGCGCATCGCCTTCGACGGCGACGCCGTGTTGTTCTCGGACGAGGCCGAGCGCGTGTACCAGGCGCAGGGCCTGGGCGCGTTTCAGGCGCACGAGGCCAGCAAGGCGTCACAACCGCTGGCCGGCGGCCCCTTCAAGCCCCTGCTCGAAGCCCTGCACCGCCTGCAGCAGGAAGGCACGCCGCACATGCGCATACGCACCGCACTGGTGACCGCGCGCAGCGCACCGGCCCACGAACGCGCCATCCGCACGCTGATGAACTGGAACATCGAGGTCGACGAGGCCATGTTCCTGGGCGGGCTGGACAAGGGCGAATTCCTGCGCGAGTTCGAGCCCGACTTCTTTTTTGACGACCAGACCGGCCACATCGAATCGGCATCGCGCCACGTGCCGGCCGGGCACGTGGCCAGCGGCATTTCCAATCCATGACAGCGCTCAACAAACGCCAGATGTTCCGGCAGTTTGCCGGCCAGGCCCTGCGCCTGACCCTGCCCTACTTCCAGTCCGACCAGAAGTGGAAAGCGCGCCTGTTGCTCGCGGCCATCGTGGCGCTCAACCTGGCCTCGGTCTACATGCTGGTGTTGCTCAACGACTGGAACCGCGTGTTCTACGACGCGCTGCAGAACAAGGACCAGCCGGTGTTCTGGCGCGAACTGGGTCGCTTCACCTACCTGGCTTTCGCCTTCATCATCATCGCGGTCTACAAGTTCTACCTCACGCAACTGCTGGAGGTGCGCTGGCGCAACTGGCTCACCGGCCACTACATGGACCGCTGGCTGCAGCACCGCGCCTTCTACCAGCTGGAGCTGATGCGCTACGCCCAGGGCGCCGACAGCCCGCCCGACAACCCCGACCAGCGCATACAGGAAGACCTCAACCTGTTCACCGGCTACACCGTGTCGCTGAGCATGGGGCTGCTCAACGCGGTGGTCACGCTCGTGAGTTTTGTCGGCATCCTGTGGGCCCTGTCGGGCGCCTTCGCGTTCGACTTCAACGGCTCGTCCTTCGAGATCCCCGGCTTCATGGTCTGGATGGCGGTGATCTACTGCCTGGTGGGCAGTGTGCTGACCCACTACATCGGCCGCCCGCTGATCGGCCTGAACTTCGAGCAGCAGCGCCGCGAAGCCGACTTCCGCCACCACCTGGTGCGGGTGCGCGAGTACAGCGAATCCATCGCGCTCGACAAAGGCGCACCGGTGGAGCGCCGCCACCTGGGCCAGCGTTTTGGCGATGTGCTGAGCAACTACCTGGCCCTGATCCGCGCGCAAAAGCGCCTGACCTGGTTCACCGTGGGTTTTGGCCAGGCGGCGGTGGTGTTCCCCTTCATCGTGGCGGCGCCGCGCTTTTTCAGTGGCGCCATCCAGCTGGGCGAGCTGATGCAGATCGCCAGCGCCTTCGGCCGGGTGCAGGATTCGCTCTCGTGGTTCGTGGACAACTACGACCGCCTGGCCAGCTGGCGCGCCACCACCGACCGCCTGACCAGCTTCGAATTGAGCCTGAGCCGCCTGTCGGCGGGCACCGACGCCAGCGCCTTGACAGACACCACCGGTGACGGCTTCGCCACCGACGGCCTGGACATCCTGCTGCCCCAAGGCCAAGAGCTGCTGAACGGCCTGCGCTGGTCGGCCGCGCCGGGCGACAGCGTGCTGGTGCAAGGCCCCTCCGGCAGCGGCAAATCGACGCTGTTCCGGGTGCTCGCGGGCATCTGGCCCTGGGCGCGTGGCGCCGTGCAGCGGCCGGCCGATTTCGAGCAGCGCGCGATGTTCCTGCCCCAGCGGCCCTACTTTCCCAACGGCAGCCTGCGCGAGGCATTGGCCTACCCCGGCCAAGCCAGCGAGTACGGCGACGAGGCCTTGAAACAGGCCTTGGTGGATGCCCTGCTGCCCCAGCTGGCCGGGCGTTTGGACGAACACAACACCTGGGGTCAGAAGCTCTCGGGCGGAGAACAGCAACGCCTGGCCATCGCCCGTGCGCTGCTCAAACGGCCCCGCTGGCTGTTTGCCGACGAGGCCACCAGCGCGCTCGACGAAGCCGCTGAAAAAACGCTCTACGAGCGCTTGCGCGCCATGGCCGCAGCCGAAAACGGCGCACTGATCTCCATCGCCCACCGGCCCAGCGTGGCGGCCTTCCACGACCGCGTGTGGGCCATCCGTTGACGGTTCAGCCGACGTTCAGCGCTTGCGCAGGCCGGCCTGCCAGTTGGGCGCCACCTGCACCGGCACCTTGAGCCGTTCCGGCAGGTCGGCCAGGCGGTGGGTCAGCAACAAGGCATCAGCGCCGGCCGGCGTGGCCAGTTCGTAAGCACCGGCCACGGCCAGCGGCCGCGGGCTCAGGCCTTTGGCCACCAGCGCGGCCTGCAGCGCTGCAGCCTGCGCCACCGGCACCATCACGACCACACCACCGGCCGCCTGCGCCGGCCCCTGGGCGTCGGTGCTGCTTTGCCACTGCTGACCATCAAACCACTGCAACGGCGGCGCCTTTTGCGCCTGGGCACAACCGGCCGCCATCAGCATCGAGGCCAACAAGGCCCACACGGCGGCGCGCCGCTTCCACTTGTGTTCAATGCCCATACAACACCACCTCCCATGAAGTCACCCGGCCGGTGTCGTCCGGCTGTTCGTCGCTGACCAGCAGCGTCCAGTTGCCCCGCGCGGCCTCGCCCATGTGGCGCACGCTGCCAAAGCTGTGGCCGCTGACCAGCGAGGTGCAGACCGAGCCGGCGCAGCTGTGGGGCGTGCTCAGCTCGCTGACGCGCCCAGCGGGGCTGCGCAGCGAAATGCGCAGGTCGCCCGAATACGTGTGGTTGCTCAGCAGCCGCACCGTCACGTGTTCGACCACACTGAGCGAACAGCTGCCGCCGTTCCAGGCCAGCGATTGGGCTGCGGTCGAATCGTCGGCCAGCACGCCGCTGCCCGGCAGCACGCCCGAACTGCAGGATTTCTCCGCGCCCAGGGCGGCAAAGCTGCGAGCCATGTTCACCGCCGCACTGGCGCTCACGCGCCCAAAGCCCACCTGGGGCTGGAAGCCGTGGCCGTTCATGGCCGAGGGCAAGGCCACCGGCTGCCCGGCCTCCAGGGTGGCGGGCAAGGCCGTGGACGCCAGAATCCAGCGCACGTCGCGCCAGCTCAGCTTGGGGTTGGCCTGCAACATGAGTGCGACCACGCCAGACACCATGGGTGTGGTGGCCGAGGTGCCATCGAAAAAGGCCGTGTGGTCGGCGCCCAGCGAGGAGGACACATCGGCGTAGCCGCGCGGGCCGGCGATGTCGGTCGTGACCACACCCGCCGTGGACTGGTAACGCCCCACCACGTTGCCCGAGGGCGCGGCCACCAGCACGTTGGCGCCGGGCTCGGTGTAGCTGGTGGGGCGGTTGTGGTCGTCCACCGCGCCCACCGTCAGCATGGCGCGGAAGTTGGCGTAGCCGTCGCGGTTGGAATCATCGCCACTGGCGCCACCATTGCCCGCGGCAATCAGGTACACCGTGCCCAGGCCGCCTCTGCCCTGCGCCACGCCTTGCAACACGGCCTGCTGCCAGACCGAGGACGAGCGGTAGAAGGAGCCGCTGCCGCCGCTGGCCGGGTCGGGCGGGCCCCAGCTGTTGTTGACCACCGCTGCCCCGCCCTGCCAGGCGCGGGCCATGGCGTCGGCCATGTTGACGTCGGTGCTCTGGATCAGCGGGTTGAACGCCATCAGTTGCGCACGGGGCGCCACGCCGCGCCCGCCGAAGGCGTTGTTGTCGCGGGCCAGCAGGATGCCGGCCACGGCCGTGCCGTGGGCGTCGTCCGGCCCGCCCACGCTGTCGTCTTGCGGCTGGCCGGTGGTGGCCGGGGCCGGGCTGGGGTCGGTGCTGCCGGTGGCGTAGTTGTAACTCAGGCCTGGCAACAGGTTGGGCACCAGGTCGGGGTGGGTGGTCTGCACCGCGCCGTCCACCACCGCGACCTTGATGCCGTCGCCGCGCTCGGCCAGGCTGGCCAGGCCCAGATCGCCACCGGGTGTGCCGCCACTCTGCCCGCTGTTGAACAGGTGCCACTGTTGGGCCAGCAAAGGGTCGGGGCCGGTGGGCTCGGTGGGTGTGGGGCCCACCGGATCGGGGCTGGCCGAATCGCTGCCACCACCACAGGCGCTCAAGGCGGCGGCCAGTGCGACAAGCGCCAGCCCCGCGTAGGGGTTTCGAACTGAGAACATCGGCCCATTATCACCAGCCGCCGTGTCTGTGCAGGCTGGGTGGGTTGTCATGAAACCGTCACGGATTCCGACCATATTTCAACTATTCTTTAAATATTGAAGTTGGAGCATTGCAAATGAAAGTGGGCATCAACGGCATGGGCCGCATCGGCCGTCTGGCGCTGCGTGCCGCCATGGGCGCGGCCGAGCGCCAGAGCGACGATCCGCGCGCGGGCCACCGGCTGGAGGTGGTGCACCTCAACGAGATCAAAGGCGGTGCGGCGGCCACGGCGCACCTGCTGGCGTTCGACACGGTGCAAGGCAAATGGCGCGAGAACATCCGTGCCGAAGGCGACGAAGCCATTCGCATAGGCGACCGGCGGCTGTCGTTCAGCGCCCACGCCACGGCGGCCGACATCCCCTGGGGCGATCTGGGCGTGGACGTGGTGCTGGAATGCACCGGCAAGTTCCTCACGCCCGAAACCCTGCAAGGCCACCTGGACCGCGGCGCCAAGCGCGTCATCGTGGCGGCACCCGTCAAGGTGGGTGGTGTGCTCAACATCGTGGTGGGCGTGAACCACGAGTTGTACGACCCTGCGCAACACCGCATCGTCACGGCCGCGTCCTGCACCACCAACTGCCTGGCGCCGTTGGTGAAGGTGGTGCATGAGCAAATTGGCATCAAACACGGCCAAATCACCACCATCCACAACCCCACCAACACCAACCTCGTGGTGGACGCACCGCACAAAGACCTGCGCCGCGCCCGCAGCGCGATGGAAAGCCTGGCGCCCACGACCACCGGCAGCGCCACCGCCATTGCACTCATCTACCCGGAGTTGAAGGGCAAGCTAAACGGCCACGCGGTGCGCGCGCCGGTGCTCAACGCTTCGCTGACCGACTGCGTGTTCGAGCTGCAGCGCGAAACCACCGCCGAGGAAGTGAACGCCTTGTTCAAGCAGGCGGCCGACACCTACCTGGCCGGCATCCTGGGCTACGAGGAGCGCCCATTGGTCAGCGCCGACTACGCGCGCGACACGCGCTCGTCCATCGTCGATGCGCTGTCCACCATGGTGACCGACGGCACGCTGCTCAAGGTCTATGCCTGGTACGACAACGAGATGGGCTACGCCTGCCGCATGGTGGACCTGGCCTGCCACATGGGCGACGTGGGCATCTGACCATGCAACACGCCGCGCGCAACTACGCCATCGTGACCGCCGCCTACTGGGGGTTCACCCTCACCGACGGCGCGCTGCGCATGCTGGTGCTGCTGCACTTCTACCGCCTGGGCTATTCGCCGTTCACGCTGGCCTTTTTGTTCCTGCTGTACGAGGCGGCCGGTGTGCTGGCCAACCTCATTGGCGGCTGGCTGGCCACGCGCTACGGCATCACCCGCATGTTGACCGTGGGGCTGGTGACCCAAATCATCGGCTTCACCTTGCTCTCACAACTCGACCCCGCCTGGACGGTGACCATGTCGGTGGCCTGGGTGGTGCTGTCGCAAGGCGTTTGCGGCGTGGCCAAAGACCTGACCAAAACCGCCAGCAAGTCGGCCATCAAGGTCACACAGGCGGCGGCCAAGGAGCAGGACAACAGCCAGCTGTTCAAGTGGGTGGCCTGGTTCACCGGCAGCAAGAACGCCATGAAAGGTGTGGGCTTTTTCCTGGGTGGGCTGCTGCTGCAGGCGCTGGGTTTTCAACACGCCTTATGGGCCATGGCCGCCTTGCTGGCCGTGGTGTTGCTGGGCGTGGTCACCTCGCTGCCCACGATGATGGGCAAGAGCAAGGCTTCCAAAAGCGCAAAGGAGCTGTTCGCCAAAAACGCCGGCATCAACGCCCTGGCTGCGGCGCGGGTGGTGCTGTTCGGCGCGCGCGACGTGTGGTTTGTGGTGGGCGTGCCGGTGTTTTTGTATTCGCAGGGCTGGACCTTCACCATGGTGGGCGGCTTTCTGGCGGCGTGGACGATTGGCTACGGCCTGATGCAGGCACTGGCGCCGAACATCGTCAGGCGCAGCCCCGACGGCCTGAGCACCGAGGTGCCGGCCGCACGCCTGTGGTCGGCATTGCTGGCGGTCGTCCCGATGGGCATTGCTGCTGCCGTGGCGCTGGACGTGCCCCACCTGCAGTGGGTGGTGGTGGGCGGTCTGGGGCTGTTCGGTGTGGCCTTTGCGGTCAACTCGTCGGTGCACTCCTACCTGGTGCTGGCCTACGCGGGCTCAGAAAAAGCGGCAGAGGACGTGGGGTTTTATTACGCCGCCAACGCGCTGGGCCGCTTCTTTGGCACGCTGATGTCGGGCCTGCTGTACCAGTGGGGCGGGCTGTTGTACGCGCTGCTGGGTTCGGCCGTGATGCTGGTGTTGTGCTGGGTGTTCACGCTGTCTTTGCCGGAGAAAAAAACATGAACGAAACCGACGTGGTGAAGGCACTCAGCGCCCTGGCGCAGGAGACGCGGCTGCGGTTGTTCCGCCTGCTGGTGGTGGCCGGCCACGCCGGCATGACACCGGGCCGGATCGCCGAGGCGCTGGGCGTGGCACCGGCCGCGCTGTCCTTCCACCTCAAGGAACTCAGCCACGCGGGCCTGGTGAGCACCGAGCGCGAAGGCCGCCACATCGTCTACCGGGCCGAGTTTGCCGCCATGAACCAGCTGCTGGTTTTTTTGAGCGCCGAGTGCTGCCAGGGCGAACCCTGCCTGGACATACAGAACACCGCTTGTGTGAACTGCTGATCCACCACACCCACCCCACAACACACCGAAACACCCCACCATGGACACCTACAACGTTCTGTTTCTTTGCACCGCCAATTCCGCGCGCAGCATCATGGCCGAAGCGCTGTTGAACCACCTGGGCGAAGGGCGTTTTCGCGCCTACAGCGCGGGCAGCACGCCCGCCGGCACGGTGCATCCGCAGGCGCTGGACCTGCTGGTGCGCAACCGTTTCCCCGTCGAAGGCCTGCGCAGCAAAAGTTGGGACGAATTTGCCCAGCCTGAGGCGCCGGCCATGGATTTCGTGCTGACGGTGTGCGACAACGCCGCCGGCGAAGTGTGCCCACTCTGGCCCGGCCAACCGGTCTCGGCCCACTGGGGCGTGGCCGACCCGTCGGCCGTGCGCGGCAGCGAGTCCGTGGTGCACCAGGCCTTCCTGAACGCCTTCATCACCTTGCGCACCCGCATTGGCCTGTTGCTGGAGTTGCCCATCGAAAAACTCAACCACCTGTCGCTGCACCAGGAGCTCCATCGCATCGCGCGCCAGGGCGATTGAGGCACACACCATGGGTTTGTTTGAACGCTTTCTGACGGTGTGGGTCGCCCTCGGCATCGGTGCGGGTGTGGGCCTGGGCCTGTGGCTGCCCGGCCTGTTCGAGTCGGTGGCGGCGCTGGAATACGCGCAGGTCAACCTCGTGGTGGCGGTGTTCATCTGGGTGATGATTTACCCGATGATGATCCAGATCGACTGGCACGCCGTGAAGGATGTGGGCAAGCGCCCGCAGGGCCTGCTGCTCACCCTGGTGGTCAACTGGCTGATCAAACCCTTCACCATGGCCGCGCTCGGCGTGCTGTTCTTCCAGTACCTCTTCGCGCCCTGGGTGGACCCCCAAACGGCCAGCGAATACATCGCCGGCATGATTTTGCTGGGCGTGGCGCCGTGCACCGCCATGGTGTTCGTGTGGAGCCAGCTGGTCAAAGGCGACGCCAACTACACGCTGGTTCAGGTCTCGGTCAACGACATCATCATGGTGTTTGCCTTTGCGCCCATTGCCGCCTTTTTGCTGGGCGTGACCGACGTGACCGTGCCGTGGGAAACCCTGGTGCTGAGCACCGTGCTCTACGTGGTGCTGCCGCTGGCCGCCGGCATGCTGACGCGGCACCTGCTGCTCAGGCGCTCGCAACAGGCGCTGACGTCTTATGTGGCCGCACTCAAGCCCTGGTCGGTGGTGGGATTGATTGCGACCGTGGTGTTGCTGTTCGGCGTACAGGCCAAGACCATCGTGGCGCAGCCCGGCGTGATCGCGCTGATCGCCGTGCCGCTCATCTTGCAGAGTTACGGCATCTTTTTCATCGCCTGGTGGGGTGCCAGATGGCTCAAGCTGCCGCACGAGGTGGCGGGCCCGGCCTGCCTGATCGGCACGTCGAACTTCTTCGAGCTGGCGGTGGCCGTGGCCATCTCCTTGTTCGGCCTCAACTCGGGCGCTGCGCTGGCCACGGTGGTGGGCGTGCTGGTCGAGGTGCCGGTGATGCTGTCGCTGGTGGCTTTTGTCAACACACGCCAACACGCGGGCCGACAATAGACACACGAGCGACAACTCCCGCTGCGCGTCAAGGAGCCCCCATGCGACCCAGATATACCACCCGACGGCACTGCCTGCACACGCTCGCGGCGCTGGCATTCGGTTGGCCCGCCGCCAGCTGGGCGCTGGACATCCGCTTTGAACCGGTGGCGCCCAACGTCTATGCCTACGTGGGCGACACCGAAGGCCGCACCTACGAAAACGAAGCACTCAACGCCAACCTCGGCCTGGTGGTCACGCCGGCGGGCGCACTGCTGATCGACAGTGGCGCCAGCCTGCAGGGGGCAAAGCAGATTGCCGAAGCGGTGAAACAGGTGACGCCGCTGCCCATCAAGTGGGTCATCAACACCGGCGGACAAGACCACCGCTGGCTGGGCAATGGCTTCTTCAAGAGCCAGGGCGCCGAGATCATGGCGCACGCCAACGCCGAGAGCGACATGCGGGCGCGCGGCGCGGAGCAGATCCAGGCCAACGCGCCAGTGCTCAAGGAGAAGCTGGCAGGCACCGAGGTGGTGCTGCCCACCCGCTGGCTCAAAGACGCCGACTCCCGGCTCGACCTGGGTGGGGTGGTGGTGCAGGTGGTGCACCGGGGCGGTGGCCACACACCGGGTGACAGCATGGTCTGGCTGCCACACAGCGGCGTGGTGTTCACCGGCGACGTGGTCTATGTGGACCGCATCCTGGGCCTGCACCCGGTCAGCAAAACCAAAACCTGGGTGCAAAGCTTTGCGGCCCTGGAGGCCTTGGGCCCGAAGGTCGTGGTGCCCGGCCACGGCCGCGTGACCACGCTGGCACAAGCCCAGCAAGACACGGGCGCCCTGCTCAAGGCCTTGCGGGCGCACATGGGCAAAGCGGTGGAAGATGGCACCGACCTGGCCGCTGCCGTGAAGGGGTTTGATGCGGCGCCCTTCAAACACCTCCAGCACGTGGACGTCTGGCTGCCCCAGCTGGCCAACCGCACCTACCTCGAAATGGAACAGGAGTGAGCCGCGTGCCTCAAGGCGCGATGGCCTGCGCCTGAATGCATCATCAAACACCCATGAACGATGCACACGCCCACAGCCACGCCCCCGCCAACTTCAACCGGGCTTTGCCCTGGACATCGCTCTGAACATCGCCTTCGTGGCGATCGAGGCGTTTATGGCTGGAAGATCAACTCGCTGGCGCTGCTGGCCGACGCCGGCCACAACCTCAGCGACGTGGCCGGCCTGGTGCTGGCCTGGGGCGGCGCGCTGGTGTCGGCCGGTGTGGTGGTGGCTGGCGCACTCACTCTGTGGATGGGCTGGGTGTGGCTCGATCCGGTGGTCAGCCTGCTGATCGCTGCGGTGAGTCTGGTGGGCACCTGGAACCTGTTCCGGCAGTCGCTGCACCTGCTGTTTGACGGTGTGCCCGACAGCGTGGACCCCCAGGCGATGCACGACTACCTGTTGAGCCTGCCAGGCATCAGCCGCGTGCACGACCTGCACATCTGGGCGATGGGCACGTCTGAGGTGGCCTTGACGGCGCACCTCGTCACGCCCAGTGGCCATGCCGACGACGGGTTTCTGGAAGGCGCCACCGATCAGCTGCATGAGCGGTTCGACATCACCCACACGACTTTGCAGGTGGTGAACGTGCCCTTCACCAAGGCCTGTGGCGAGTAGCCATCAGGCTCTGATGCCACCGCGGCGTTGAAGTCGATCAGCGGGTGACTCTCCCCGACGGCGACGGACGCGCAAGAACGAAAATCCGGCCGGGCCATGCAGGCCGGGCCGGACAAAGGCCTGGCAACCATGCCAGGCCATTGGGGCTGTGCTGATCAGGTGCCGATCACGCCGCCGTCGTTCTTGCGGATCACGACCGTGCCCGAACGCGGGCGGCCGGAGGTCGCGCCGTCAGGCCACTTGGAGAAGGCCGTCGGGTTGTTGGCGATGAAGGCGTCCATGTTGCCGTAGCTGCCGGTGCTGGCAGGCCGGTTCGGGTGGCTGCCCACTTCGCCCGGGTGCTGGATGTTGATGAACATGGTCTTGCCATCGGGGGTCCAGCACACGCCGGTCACTTCGCAGCCGTCCGGGCCCACCATGAAGCGTGTGATCTGCTTGGTGTTGATGTCGGCGACCAGCATCTGGTTGTTGCCCTGGCCCACGTAGTCGCCGGTGTTGGCAAAGCTGCCGTCGGTCTGGATCCACAGGCGGCCTTCGGGGTCGACCTGGATGCCGTCGGGCGAGTTGAAGGTGTTGGCGGCGTTGATGTTGGCCGAACCCTTCTTGGCACCTTCGAGCGCCGGGTTGCCGGCGATGACGAAGATGTCCCAGGTGAAGGTGGTGGCCGCAGCGTCGGCACCAGCCTCGTTCCAGCGGATGACGTGGCCCCAGTTGTTGACGGCGCGCGGGTTGGCTTCGTCAATGGCCGGGCGGGCGCTGCCGGCCGTGGTCGTGCCGTCCACCTTGTTGCTGGTGGGCGCGTCGTTGCTGCCGCGGCGGTTGTTGTTGGTGCAGGCCACAAACATCTCGCCAGCCTTGGTGCGGTTGGCGGCCACCCATTCCGGGCGGTCCATCATGGTGGCACCCACGCGGTCAGACGCCTGGCGGGCCTTGATCAGCACCTCGGCCTGGTTGGCAAAACCGTTCTCGGGCGTCAAGCCGTTCTGGCCAAACACCAGCGGCAACCACACGCCGCTGCCCTGGTTGTCGCCGTTGACGGCGCCGGCATCGAAACGCGCCACGTACAGCGTGCCGCTGTCCAGCAGGTCGGCACCGCTGGCCTTGTTGGCCGGGTTGTAGGTGCCGTCACTCACAAACTTGTAGAGGTACTCGTTGCGCTCGTCGCAGCCCGAATACACCACGGCGCGGTTGTTCTTGGACAACACGCACTCGGCGTTCTCGTGTTTGTAGCGACCCAGGGCGGTGCGCTTCTTGGGCTTGGCGGCCGGCGAGTAGGGGTCGATCTCCACGATCCAGCCAAAGCGGTTGGGTTCGTTGGGGTTGACGGCGAGGTCAAAACGCGGGTCGCCCTTGTGCCAGCCGTAGCCGAAGCCGCCAGCGCTGAGGCCGTAGCGGTTTTGCAGGGTGTTGGGCGTGAAGGTGGCGTCGTCGGTGCCGAAGTAGCCGTTGAAGTTTTCTTCGCAGGTGATGAAGGTGCCCCACGGCGTCTGGCCAGCGCCGCAGTTGTTCAGCGTGCCCAGCACCTCGGTGCCGGCCGGGTCGGCGGCGGTCTTGAGCAGGTCGTTGCCGGCGGCTGGGCCGCTCAGGGTCATGGGCGTGTAGCCGGTGATGCGGCGGTTGTAGGTGGAGCTCTTCACATAGGCCCACTTGCCGTCGCTGCCCTTGCGCACTTCAATCACGGACACGCCATGGCCGGCGATCATCTTCTTGGTGTTGGCGGCCACCTCGGGGTGGAACCAGTCTTCGCTGCCGGTGACGGCGAAGAAGTACTCGGGGTTGATGTACTCGTGGTTCATCGCCAGCAGGCCGCTGGTCTCGTTGATGGGGAAGTAGTTGATGCCATCGTGGTTGTCGCCCGATTGCAGCTCTTGCGCCTCCCAGCTCTGCGAGGCGTCGTTGGCAAACTCGGGTGCGCCGGCCACGCATGGGTCACCCCAGCGGTACAGGATGTCGGCGGTGTAACCCTCAGGCACCACCACCGTGCTGCCGCTGCTGGCGGTCACGGCCTTGAAGCCGATCGAGCCGGCGGCCGGCGCATCGCTGCCACCGCCACAAGCGGCCAGCGTGCTGCCGAAAATGCCGAGCAGACCCAGGCTGGCGCCCGACTTGAGGAAGCTGCGGCGCGCCGGGTTGCGCGCGATCTCGCGTTCGATCAGCTGGTGCAGATGGGGGTTGGACGAGGTGTTGGACACACCGTCGTCGTCGCGGATGAAATCGGACATCAAAACTCTCCAGTCGTATGTGAATCAGGACGGGGAACTGCCCCGACCCGGCGACTGTGCCGACGCTTGATGAAGTTTCCGTGACGCTCCTGCGTCAGACCGGTGACGCAGCCACAAAACCGGCCCAACCCCGCGCGCGCAGCTCGCACGCCGGGCAGCTGCCGCAGCCGTAGCCCCAGGCGTGGCGGTGCGTGCGGTCGCCCAGGTAGCAGGTGTGGGTGTGCTCCACGATCAGGTCCACCAGCGCCTGGCCGCCACCTGCCACGCCACTTTTCTGGCCCAGCGTGTGTGCCAGCGCCCAGGTCTCGGCCTTGTCTATCCACATCAGCGGCGTGTCGATCAGAAGGCGCCGGTCCATGCCCAGCGACAAGGCGATCTGCATGGCCTTCATGGTGTCGTCGCGGCAATCGGGGTAGCCCGAAAAATCGGTTTCGCACACGCCCGTGACCAGCACCTGCAGCCCGCGCCGGTAGGCCAGCGCGGCCGCCAGGGTGAGGAACAGCAGGTTGCGCCCCGGCACAAAGGTGTTGGGCAGACCGCTGCTCTCCATCTCGAAGGCCATGTCGCGGGTGAGCGAGGTTTCACTGACCTGGCCCAGCACGGCCACGTCCAGCAGGTGGTCTTCGCCCAGGCGCGCGCGCCAGGGCGCGAATTGTTCGCGCAGTTGCTGCAGCACCACCAGGCGCGCGTCGAGCTCGATGTGGTGGCGCTGGCCGTAGTCAAAGCCCAGTGTTTCGACGTGCTCAAAGCGCTGCAGCGCGTGCGCCAGGCAGGTGGTGGAGTCCTGGCCGCCCGAGAACAAAACCAGGGCGCGGGTGTGGATGGCGGTCATGCCCCGATTTTCACACCGGGTTGTGCTTCACCTGGCACAACATGCGGATCAGCGCGCGGTTCACGTCGTCGAGCCTGAACTCGTGTGTGTGGCATATCAGCGGCAGGTCGCCCATGGCCTGCAGGTCTTCCATGTGGCGCGCCACATCGAGGTAGCTTGCATAGGGTCCGTGGTGGTTGAGCAGCGCATCGGTGACACGGCCCGACAAGGGGATGCGGGCCAGCGCGTCGGGCAGCGGCTCCTGCAACAGGCCGTCGATGCGCGAGAACAGCCCGGTGATGTGGATCTCGGCGCGCAGGTCGTGTTCGCGCCCGGCGTCCATCAGGAAGTCCATCAGGTGCGAGCGCAACACCATGGCGTGGCGCACCGGACGCAGCGCGGGCTCCAGGCTGGCGGCGAGCAACTGCTCATTGAGCCATTGCCGCATGTTGCTGTGGCCCAGCAGCATCAGCGCATGGCGCACCGAATCCACCTCGCGGCTGGTGCCAAAGGCCACCGAGTTGACCATGCGCAGCATGCGGTAGGTCAGCACCGGATCGAGGTAGATGCGGTCCTCGACCACGTCCATGGACAGGTCCTGCTCGAAGGCGCGCAGCACGTGCAGCACCACGTTGCGGTCACAGGCGATGGGCTGGTGGCGGTGCTGGTGCAGCACGTCGTCCATCGGCCAGTCACAAATGCCCCAGGCGCGGCGGTCGTCGAGGCAGTGTGCGGCCAGCGCGCTGCTGCCGATGTTCTGGTAGATCTGCCCGGCCAGCACCGGGCTGCGGGTGTGGGGCTGAGACGCCGGCTGACCGCGATCGGCCACCGAGCGCAGGGCCTGCGCCACGTCTTCGGGCCAGAGGTCGAGCAGGTACAGGCCGGGCGCAGCGCCATTCCCGGCCTCGCTGGCCGGCACGCGCGCCAGCGGCCCGCACTGCACCAGCTGGTGCCCCATGCGCCTGGCAAACAGGATGTGCTGGCGCAGCTCGTCGGTGGCAAACGCGGCGTCGTCGGGCAGTTCCAGCCAGACGCCCTCCTGCGGCGACACCGCCAAGGCCTGCAGCAGCAGCGGACGTTCAACGAAGGACACCAGCAAGGGCGGCGTGTGGGGCTGGCGTTCGATGGACAGCAGTTGCAGCAGGTGGGCCGCATCGACCGACTCGGTGTGCAGCGCGCGCACGCGCAGGCGCACGGCGGCCAACTGGCGCTGTGCGCCCCAGATGGGCTGGTAGGCCAGCGCGAGGTGATTGAGGATGTTCAGTGACATGGTCGGGGGCCTCGGTCGCCCCAGGTGCAGTGCCGCAGCTTATGCAATGTACTGAAACAGCGAGAGTTTTTGCACCTGTGCATACGACTGCAGCGCGGCCTGCAGCGCGGTCTGGCGGCTCTGGAACTCGGAGATGCCCTTGACCATGTCCAGATCCTCCTGGGTCGATTGCTCTTTTTGGTAGAACACCGCCTTGTCGTTGAACAGCGTCTCCATGGAGTCGGCGCGGTTGAGCCACTCGCCCACGCGGCCTCGGGCGTCCAGGATGCGGTCCAGCCCGGTGTCGAGTTCCTTGAGCCCACGGCTGATCTGGTGGGGCAGCTCGCCCTGCTGGTTGTCGCCGTCGTAACGCAGGGCGTCGATGATGTTCTGCATGGTCTTGAACAGGTCGCTGTTGACACTGGGCTGGACCTCAATGCTGTCACCCGCCACCGGCTGGCCCCGCATCTGCAGGCTGATGGCGCCGTTTTCCAAGTCAACGGCCTTGCCATCCACATAGTCGGTGGGCGGCACCACCTCGCCACCGGTGCTGAGGTTGAGCACACGAAACTGCATGGTGGTGCCGTTCAACAAGAATTCCACCCGGTAGCGGTCGCCCGTGAGGGGGTTGCCGCTGAGTTCGGTCTGGTCGGACCAAACCGAACCGGTGTTGCCGGTATCGGCCTCGACGGTGTAGTTCTCCGGCAAGGCCGGCGGCAGTCCCGGGCGCAGGTAGAGCGAATCGCCTGCATCGGGTGCGCCTGTCAACGTGACGTCGATGTCACCCGCACCGGGCGCAATCGGCACCACCATGCCATCCACATAGGGCTGAGCCGGGCTCACCAGCATGCCGCTGGCCTGGTCGTAAATGCTGACCAGCTTGTCCGGCGGCACGTTGGTGCTGGTGGGGTCGTCAACAAAATCGACCCGGTAGGTGGGTGCGGGTGACGGGAAACCCACAGGCGTGTTGACCACCACACTGCCACCGGCGGTGCCGGTGTTGGCGCTGCCCAGCGAGGTGACCATGACCCCGTTGCCTTCGGGCACCCGCATCCACACGGTTTTGCCGTTGATGTTGTGGGGCAGCGAATCTTCGGTGGCCGCGTATTGGCCGTCCTGCCCGTCAAACCGCACACCTGCCTGCGGGCCATAAAGATCGACAAAAGGCTTGGCCGCACCGCCCAGGCCACCGTAAAGCGTGAACCCATTGGCATCCTGGCGGTTGGCCACCGCCAGCATCTGTTCACGCAGGCCTTCGATTTGTTTGGCCAGGTCTTCGCGGCTGTTGGGCGCCAGCACCGGGTCGCCGGCCTGCACCACCAGTTCACGCACCCGGTGCAGCAGGTCGCTGGCTTCACCCAGGCCACTTTCGGCCTGCACCAGCGCGCTGCGCGAAGAATCCAGCGCGACCAAGTCTGCCTCGGTGCGGGCCAGGCGGTTCTGCGCCCGCTCGGCCAGCGTGGCGGCCACGGCGTCGTCGCTGGCGCGCAGCACCCGTTTGCCGGAGGACAGCTGCTCCTGCGACTGCGCAATCTCCGACTGGCGCCGGTTGATGTTGTGTACCGTGCGGTCGTAGGCGTTGGCGGTACCGATGCGATAAAGGCTCATGGGGGCGCTCCTTTGTTCAGGCTCAGCTGAAGCTGTTCATCAGCACGTCAAAGGTGCTTTGGGCGGTCTGCAAAAACTTGGCCACGGCCTGGTAGGCCTGCTGGTATTGCAGCAGGCGCGCGGCTTCCTCGTCAAGGTTGACGGCAGAGTAGTTCGCGCGCACGGTTTCGGCGTTGGTGGCGGCGGTGGTTGAGAACTCGGCCGCAAACTTGCCGGCCTGCACCGTGCCGGCCAGGGTGGAGAACACACTCACGTAACCATCGGCCAGCGTGACGCCGCCAAAACTGGGCACGTCGCGCAGGTCCAGCATGCCTTGGGCATTGCCAAAGTTCTGGTTCATTTCGGTGCCGGTGCCACGCGACAGGCTGAAGCTGTCGCCGGCCTGCGGCGCGCCGCGCAGCGTCAACGAATACGAGGCCAACACACCGTTGTTGTCGATCGTGAAGGTCATGGGTTCGCCAGGCGTGTAAGGGCCGGGCGGCGTGACCACGGTGATGCCACTCGGCGGCGGTGGCACCTGCAGGTCAAAAGCGCCGGTGCCGGTGTTCCAGGCCAGCCCAAAACCTGCCACCGGCACACCAGCGGCCGAGCCGCCGGTCAAACGCAGCGACTCCACGGTCAGGCTGCTGGTCAGCCCCAGGTTGGTTTGCAGCTTGACCGGGCTGGCGGCAGCCAGGCTTTGTGGCTGGGCAATGGCCACGTCGATGCTGGCGGCAGCGCGCGAATACGGCCGCAGGGTGTAGACGTCACCGGCCTGTGTGTTGGCTGGCGCCGCAAAGTCAAACCGCAGACCATCCACAAAAAGGGGCGATGGTGTGGTGGCATCGACGACGGAAAATGCCTGCGTGCTGCCATCGGCGCGGCGGGTCAACACGCCGTCGGTGGCGGTGGTGAAGCGCAGCTCGTAATCGGTGGCCACCAGGGCGGTGGGATCCACCACCGTGGGCGTGACCTGCGCGCCGCCGGGTGTGCCCACACCGGTGGGCATGGCCGCGAGACTGAAAATGTTGCCACCTGGCTGGCCATTGAGGTCCAGCCCCAGGCGGTGCTGCGCGTTGACCTGCGCGACCAGCGAGGCCGTGAGGCGCCCGAGCGCGTTGACGGTGTTGGGCAGATCGGTGTTGACGAACTGCAAGATGCCCTTGAGCGAGCCGCCGCCGAGGAAACTCTCGTTGAGCGGCACGTCCTGCCCGGCCTGACGGATGAAAACATCGGTGCGCAGCGGGTCGGCGTCGCTGCGGGCCACCACAATTTCGCTGGCGCGACCGCCCAGCACCAGGGGCTGGCTGCCGGCCACAAACACGGTCAATGCGCCGTCGTCGCCCAACACCGAGGTGGTCTGGACGTGTTGGTTCAAATCGGCCATCAGCTGGTCGCGCTGATCCAGCAAATCGTTGGGCGAACGGCCGGCGCCCGAGGCCTCGACGATGCGCATGTTGACCTCGGCAATCTTGGTTGCCAGGGTGTTGATGGTGACCCGGGTGGCCTCCAGCTGGGTGCTGGAGGTCAGGCGCAAATCCTCCAGCTTGGCGCCGGTGTCGCGCAGGCGCGCGGCCAGTTCTTCGGCACGGGCGATCACCACGGTGCGGGCGGTCGAATCGGTGGGTGAGGAGGTGACGGCGCTCCAGGCGTTGAGGGCGTTGTTGAGCGTCACGCCCAGGCTGCTTTCGCCCAGCGGAAACAGGGCCTCGAGCTGCTGCAGGCGCTGGTAACGTGCGTCGTCACTGGCCGCCACCGACGAAGTGGACAAGGCATCGATGGTCAGGAAGCTGCTGTAGGCGCGGTCCACGCCCACCATCTCCACACCCTTGCCAAAAAACCCGCTGCCGGTGTTTTGCCCACCGGCGGTGGTGAGCTGCACCGACTGGCGAGAGAAGCCCGGCGTGTTGACGTTAGCGATGTTGTGCCCCACCACCTGCAAGGCAGCCAAGTTGGTGGTCAGGGCGCGGCTGGCAATGTTGAGGCTGCTCATTGCGCAAGCTCCACTGCGCCGCAGGCGCTTGAGGCGGTGTTCATGCTTGTGCCCGCTGCAGGTTGAGCGCAGTGTTGATGGCGCGGCTGAGTTTGGTGGCGTACTGCGGGTCGGTGGCGTAACCGGCGCGCTGCAGGCCCGAGGCAAACGACTGTGCCGAGTGCAGGTTGTCCATCACCTTGGCGTAGCGCGGGCTTTCGCTGATGAGGCGCGCGTAGTCGCGGAACGCGTCCTGGTAGTTGTCGTATGCGCGGAACTGGGCCTTCATCTTCTGCGGCTGCCCGTTCACGTATTCGGTGGTTGTGACCTCGGCCACCTTGCCCTTCCAGCCTTTGCCGGCCTTGATGCCGAAGACGTTGAAAGAGTTGCTGCCGTCGGCCTGTTTGATCTCGCTGCGGCCCCAGCCGGTTTCGTGGCCAGCCTGGCCCAGCATGTAGCCCGCCGGTATGCCCACCTCGGCCGCCACCTCCTGGGCTGCGGCGCCCAGCTTGGCCACAAACTGCTGCTGGCGCCCACTGGCCGCACCCACGCGGTCCAGCGTGCTCTGGGACGGGGATGGCGTCTTGAGGTTGTTCACAGCCGGGGTTTTGCCAGCGTCGGCCGTTATCGCTCCGGGCGACATTTGTTGCGACAGCTGGCGCTCGATCATGACGCTGAGGCCGCCAGGCAGGCCGGTCATCTGGCTGGCGTACTGGTCGTCCAGCAGATCGCCGCCCAGGTTGCCGGCTTCGCTCTCCATCAAGCCCGACTTCATGGTCGCTTCGCGCATGCTCTTGAGCAACTCCCGCATGAACAGGGCTTCGAATTGTTTGGCCGCTTCTTTGAGCGCGCCCTTCTGGTCCTTGCCGGCCTGGGTTTTCAGGCCGTTGAGGGAGTTGACGTCGGCGGCCAGGCCACGCGGCTGTCCCAGCGACACGGTTGAGGGGTTCATCAAATCACCTCCAGCTCCGCGTTCAACGCGCCTGCGGCCTTGATGGCTTGCAGGATGGCCACCAGGTCTTGGGGGGTGGCGCCCAGCGCGTTGAGCGCCTTGACCACATCGGTCAGTTGGGGCGAGGCGTCGATCTTGATGAGCGCGCCCTTGTCCTGGCTGATCTGGATGCTGGCCTGCTCGGTCACCACGGTCTGGCCGCCGGTGGACAGCGGGTTGGGCTGGCTGACCTGGGGCGTGGAGCTGATGCTGACCGACAGGTTGCCATGCGCCACGGCACACGCGCCCAGCGACACCGCCTGGTTGACCACAATCGAGCCGGTGCGCGCGTTGACCACCACCTTGGCCGCCGGTGAGCTGCCTTGCAGGTTCAGCTCCTCGATGTCGGCCAGGAAGGCAACGCGCTCGTCGGCATCGGTGGGCGCTTTCACGCGCACGCGGCGCCCATCCAGCGCACGGGCGGTGCCCGCACCTTTGGCCTGGTTGATCGCCTGGGCCACCTGGCGCGCGGTCTGGAAATCGGTGGCGTTGAGGCCCAGGTCCAGCGTTTCACCCATTTGAAGCGGCGTGGCAATGGCGCGTTCGACCTGCCCGCCCTGCGGAATGCGTCCGGCACTAAGGTGGTTGATGGTGACGCTGCTGCCACCGGCAGAGGCCCCCGCCCCGCCCACCAGCAGGTTGCCCTGCGCCAGCGCGTAAATCTGGCCGTCCACGCCTTTGAGCGGGGTGGTTACCAAGGTGCCGCCGCGCAATGACTTGGCATTGCCGATGGACGACACGGTCACGTCGATGGCCTGGCCCGGCTGCGCAAAGGCCGGCAGTTGGGCCGTGACCAGCACGGCTGCGATGTTTTTGGGCTGCAAGCGCTGGCCCGGCGGCAGGCTGATGCCCAGCTGCTGCAGGTAGTTGTTCAGGCTCTGGTTGGTGTAGGGCATCTGGGTGCTCTGGTCACCCGTGCCGTCCAGGCCAATGATCAGGCCATAGCCGGTCAGTTGGTTGCTGCGCACGCCTTGCACGGCCGCCACTTCCTTGATGCGGATGGCCTGGGCGGGCATGGCCAGCAGGCTGCCCAGCACCGCCAGCAGCGTGGCCACCAAGGGCAGACAGCGAAGTTTCGACACGTGTTTCATGGGGGCCTTTCCCTGAGGTCCGGCACGCCAGGCGGCTGTGCCGACCCCATGAAACCGATTGTCGAAAAACTTAAAAGGGCAGAAGCGTTAAAAAGAAGCGGGAAAGCCAGCCAAATGTCTGCGCATCGAACTGGGCACCGCGCCCACGCGACTCCACCCGGGTGTTGGCGATCTGCGTGGACTGCACGGTGTTGCCCGGCGCAATGGTGCGCGGGTCCACCGTGCCCGAGAAGCGCAGCACGTCCACGTTCTGGTTGACGCCGATCTGCTTCTCGCCCACCACCACCAGGTGGCCATTGGGCAGCACCTCCACCACGGTGGCGGTGATGGCACCGGTGAAGGTGTTGGCGGTGTCGGTAGCGCCGTCGCCCTTGAAGGTGTTGCTGGTCTCGGCGCCGGCGCTGAGTTTGTCGAGCAAGGTCGATTTCAGGAACGGGAAGGCGGTCACGCTGCCCTCAAGCCCCGAGGCCCGGTTGGCGGTGGACGACGATTTCTGGCTGGCCGTCACCCGCTCGGCGATCTGTATGGTCAGGCTGTCACCCACCAGCCGGGCACGCGGGTCTTCAAAGCCGGGGCGGTAGTTGGCCGACGCAAACAGGCTGCCGGTGGGCACGGCCTCCACCGTACCGGCGCGCGGCGGCTGCGGCCAGCGAATCGGCTCGGCCTTGACCACCTCCACATCGGGCACCTGCGACAGATTGGCGCAGCCACCGGTGGCCAACAACAACAGCACGGCAGCACTCAGGGCGGCGCGGCGGCTGGCACGGTTCAGACGTGTGTTCATGCTCATCCTCTTGAAGGCGTGGCCCCGGGCACGATCAGAGCTGACCCAGACGCTGTAGCATCTGGTCCGAGGTCTGGATCGCCTTGGAATTCATTTCATAGGCGCGCTGGGTCTGGATCATGTTGACAAGCTCTGCCACCACATTGACGTTGGACTGTTCCAGGTAGCCCTGCATCACCGTGCCCAGCCCCTGGCCGCCGGGCGCACCGGTGATGGGGTTGCCCGATGCGGGTGTTTCGCTGAACAGGTTCTGCCCTCGTGGCTCCAGGCCAGCCGGGTTGATGAAGGTGGCCAACTCCAACGTGCCCAGGGCCTGGGGATCGGGGTTGTTGCCCACCACCGCGCTGACGGTGCCGTCGGCGGAAATGGTGATGGACCGGGTGGCCGGGTCCTGCACGGCGATGCCGGGCAACACCCGGTAGCCGCTGGCCGTGACCACCTCGCCCTGGGCGCTGAGCTTGAAGGTGCCGTCGCGTGTGTAAGCGGTGGTGCCATCGGGCAATTCGATCTGAAAAAAGCCATTGCCGTTGATGGCCACGTCCAGCTCGTTGCCACTTTGTTGCAGGCTGCCCTGCGCATACGAACGCGCCGTGGCCACGGTGCGCACGCCCAAGCCCAGCTGCAGCCCGGTGGGCAGGGTGGTTTGTTCGGAAGAGTTGGCACCGACCTGGCGCAGGTTTTGGTAAATCAGGTCTTCGAACACCGCGTTGCCGCGCTTGAAGCCCGAGGTCTGGACGTTGGCCAGGTTGTGCGAAATCACGTCCAGCTGGGTTTGCTGGGCCTGCATGCCGGTTTTGGCGATGTGCAGTGAATTGATCATGGGGAAACTCCTGTTCAGCCGTTGAGGCCAAGCAACTGGGCGGCGGTCTGGTCGTTCTTTTCTGCGGTCTGCAGCAGGCGCATTTGCTGCTCAAACTGGCGGGCCACAGCAATCATGCCGACCATGGCCTCCACCGCGTTGACGTTGGAGCCTTCGAGCATGCCGTCCTTGAGGCGGGCCTCGGGGTCTTGGGGCAAGGGGGCACGGTCCTGGGCACGGTACAAGCCGTCGTCGCCACGCCGCACCCGCAGCTCGTTGCTGGGAGTCACCAGCTTGAGGCGCCCGAGCAACTGCGGCGGTTCGGTGCCGCTGCGGGCCGACACCGTGCCGTCGGCGGCGATGTTGACCTCGGCGTTTTCCGGCACGGCAATCGGCGCACCGCCGTCGTCCAGCATGGGGCGGCCGGCGGCGCTGGTCAGGCTGCCGTCCGGGCCCACCTGCAGGTTGCCCGCGCGGGTGTAGGCCTCCACGCCGTCGTTGCCCTGGACCGCAAAATAGGCGTTGCCGATGGCCGCCACATCCAGGCTGCGCCCGGTGGAGGCGAGTGTGCCCGGCGTCTCCATGTGGCCGGCCGTGGCCTCCAGCGCAAACACCCGGGTGCTGGCGCCCGAGCCCTGCAGCGGCACCGAACGGTAGGTCGACAACTCGGCGCGAAAACCATTGGTGGAAACGTTGGCCAGGTTGTTCGTGATCGCCTGCTGCCGGTTCATGACGGCGTTGGCGCCGGTCATGGCGGTGTAGATCATGCGGTCCATGGCGGGCTCTCCGGATGCGGTCGGTCAGGGGTGGGCAGCTTCAACGCAGGTTGACCAGGGTCGAGAAGATCTGGTCCTGCGTCTTGATGGTCTGGGCGTTGGCCTGGTAGCTGCGTTGGGCGGTGATCATGTTGACCAGCTCGGCCGTGATATCGACGTTGGATTCCTCCAGCGCGCCCTGGCGCAGCAGGCCAAAACCGGCGGTGGTGGGCGTGCCGCGCACCGCCGCACCGGCATCCGAGTTGCTGCGCCAGTAGCCGCCGCCCTGGGGCTCCAGGGCCTGCAGGTTGCGGAAGTTGGTCAACGTCACCTGCCCGGCCACCTTGGTCTGGCCGTTGGAATAACGCGATTCGATGGTGCCGTCCTCGCTGATGCTGATGCCGGTGAACTGGCCCGGCGCGTTGCCGTTCTGCTCCAGCAGGTTGACCGCAAAACGCGAGGCGAACTGGGTCACCTCGGACAGGCCAATATCGGTCACGCCGCCGCCCCGGGCCAAGGACACGTCCATCATCACGGGCGCGTCGGGGTCGGTGGTGGCGGCCAGGTTGGGCACTTGCAGTGCCCAGGTATCCAGCGCGTCCACCGAGGCATCGGTCAGGATGCCCCTTTCGTCAAACACCAGGTTGCCCAACAAGGTGGTGGGCAGGGCCGCCGTGGCGCCGGGCACATCGGCCGGCTTGGCGTATACGTCCCAGGTGTTGGCGGCGGTTTTGACGAAATACAGGCTCACCGGAATTTCGTTGCCCTGGGTGTCATACGTCACCAGCGAGGTGCCATAGGTCTGCAGCGGCGGCGTGAAACCGGCGGTGAGGTCGCCGGTCTGCACCACGGCGCTGGCGTCCAGGTTGAGCTGGGCGTTGATCTGATCGGTTTCCTTGGCTTCTATGCCTTCGTTGGTCGGAAACCGGATCGGCGCCACCGCACCCGAAAGAACCACGCCGTCTTGTGCCGGATAACCCTGCAACTTGGCGCCCTGGGCGGTGACCATATAGCCCTCTTTGTTGAGATTGAACTCGCCGGCCCGGGTGAAGGCGGAGGTGCCGTCGGTCAACTCGACCTCGAAGAAGCCCTGGCCGTTGATGGCCAGGTCCAGGTCGTTGCCGGTGATGGTGACGTTGCCCTGGGTGAACATCTGGCGCACATTGGCCAGCTCCACACCAATGCCGCCGGTGCCGCCACCGACCGCGCCCATGGAGGTGGCGTACAGCTCGGAGAACTGCGCTCGCCCGGCCTTCATGCCCACCGTGTTGCCGTTGGCGATGTTGTGACCAATGACGTCCAGGCTGCCGCTGGCAGCACGCAGACCCGACAGGCCGATGTTGAAACTCATGGGGGACTCCGTTGAATGTCGGTCAGATCGAACGAATGAAGCGGCTCAAGGCTTACTGAAAGGCCAGCACATCGCCGTAGGCGTAGGCCATCTGGCCTTCGGTGCGCAGGCGGATGCTGCCGTCCACCATGCCCACGGACTCGACGCGCAACATCGCCAGCGGGTTGGCCGCCACCGGTTCGCCAGACCGTGTGGCCGTGACCCGGAAACCGCCCACCAGGCTGCGGTCAATACCGGCACTGTCCCAGTCGAACCGGTGCTGGCCGGCGGGCAGCCCACCCATGTCCACGCTGCCCAGCACCTGACCGGTCAGCCCCAGCACATCGACCTTGACGCTGTCGGCCGCGCCCTGCAGCAGCACGCCGCCGTGGGCCATGTCGCCCTCGGCGTCAAAACCCAGTGTGTTGCCATTGACCACCGCCGTGCGCCCGATCAGCGAGGTGCCCTGCATCGCCTGCAAGGTGCCAAATTGCGAGGTCATCGCCTTGAGCGAGTCATTGAGCTGTTGTATGCCGGTGACGGTGTTGATCTGCGCCATCTGCGTGGTCAGCTCGGCGTTGTCCATGGGGTTGAGCGGATCCTGGTTGCTGAGCTGGGCCACCATCAGCTTGAGAAAGCGGTCCTGCATTTCCTGCGGTGTCTGCTTGGACGCCGCGCTGGCGGCACCTGAAGTGGCCAGCGCATTGCTGCTGGCGGTGTTGCTGACGGTGTCTACCATGCTGTGCTCCTGGGAATGGCAGTGCGACTCACTGGCCCATCTGCAGCGTCTTGAGCAGCAGGTTCTTGGCGGTGTTCATCACTTCAACGTTGTTCTGGTACGAACGCGAGGCCGAGATCATGTTGACCATCTCCTCGACCGGGTTGACGTTGGAATGGGTGACGTAGCCCTGCGCGTCGGCGCTGGGGTGCTGCGGCTGGAACACCTTGCGGTTGGGCACGTCGCTCTCAAACACGTTCTGCACCTTGACGCCCTGCGCCGACTGCGAGCCCATGGGCAGTGTCTCGAACACCACCTGGCGCGCCTTGTAGGCCTTGCCGTCGGGGCCGGCCACGGCGTCGGCGTTGGCCAGGTTGCTGGCCACCACGTTGAGGCGTTGCGCCTGCGAGCTGATGGCGCTGCCGGTGACGTTGAAGATGTTGAACATGGACATGGCGTGGCTCCCTCAGGCTCGTTCAAAAATCACTGGCCCTGGATGGCGCTGAGCATGGTTTTCACATGCCCGTTGATGAAACGCAGGGTGGACTCGTAGCGGATCGCGTTGTCGGTGAAGTTGGCGCGCTCGCGGTCCATGTCCACCGTGTTCTTATCCAGCGACGGCTGGGTCTGCACCGTGTAGGCGAGCTGGTTGCCGGTGCCGGTGTCGCTGCTGGTCAGGCGCAGGTGGCGGGCGTCGGTGGCCAGCGGGTCGGTGCCGCGGCGCACGCCGCCATTGGCATCGGCCAAGGCCTGGGCAAAATTGAAGTCGCGGGCGACAAAACCAGGTGTGTCGGCGTTGGCGATGTTGCTGGCGATCAGTTGCTGGCGCTGCGCACGAAGCACCAGCGAGTTGGACATGCCGTCCAAACGTTGGGTGAATTGCTCGAACATACGCACCTCGCGGGTTGTGGTGACACGGGGGCCAGGAATTCCCTGGCGTGCATCGATTATGAAAATCTTGAGGGTGCGCCATGCCCCAAAAAGCGGGGTGCTGGCAGCGCATTTCAAAGGCTTACCCCGCCGCCACCTGGGTACAGTGACAGCGCGGGTCTTTTTGCCCGCCGCCCTACAAGCCCCATGAACGCCCCACCACGTCAACCAGCGCCCCTGGCACCCCAAGCACCACACGCATGGCTGTGGTGGCCCGTGCTGGGTTGGGCCATGTGTGTGTTGTGGCTGGCCATGGCCCAGGCGGCGCACGCCACCGGCACCGACCCGGCGCCGGAGCCGCCCCTGCAAACCCTGGCCGAAAGCTGGGCGCACAAACTGCTGGAAACCCGCAACACCCCCGGCCAGGACACGCCCCTGCGGCCGGAAATCGTGTTCGGTCAGCTCGACAGCCGTTTGCAGCTCGCACCGTGTGGCCGTGTCGAACCCTACCTGCCCGACGGCGCCAAGCTGTGGGGGCGCAGCCGCATTGGGCTGCGCTGTGTTGAAGGCCCCAGCCTGTGGAACGTGTTCATCCCCGTGACCGTCAAAGTCTGGGGGCCGGCCTGGCTGGTGACCCGCACCCTGGCGCCGGGCGAGGTGATGGGCCCGGGTGACGCCCAGCTGGGTGAAGCCGACTGGGCCGAGAACCCGGCGCCCGTGCTGGTTCAGCAGGGCGACTGGCTGGGCGTGGCGACCTCGCGCAGCCTGGCGCCGGGGCAGCCGTTGCGCCACAACATGGTGCGCCCGGTGCGGGTGTTCGACTCCGGCACCGAGGTCAAGGTGGTGGTCACCCAGGCCCGCTTCCACTTGGCGTCCAGCGGGCGGGCCATGAGCCACGGTTTTGTTGGCCAACCGGTGCGCGTCAAGCTGGGCTCGGGTAAAGTGGTGTCCGGGCGCGTCAAGCGCGACGCCTCGGTGGCGGTGGACATGTGAAACCGTAAAATTTTTTTCAAACAGGGGTAAAGTTCAGGCAACGGCGGTCGATAAACCTCCCAAGACGCCCGATTCAGGGCCTGGAGAGCACCATGAAGATCAACAACCTGCCAGACAAACCAGCCGGAGCCATCACCGGGGCGGGTAAGCCTGCCGACAGGTTGGCCGCCTCGCACTCGCAGCGTGGCAGTGAAGCGCAGCCCGACGCTGGCGTCACCGTCTCCCTGTCGCCCGCCAGCCAGACCATCACCGCCAGCGTGGCCAAAGCCGGCGGCGACGTGTTCAACGCCCAAAAGGTCGAAGCCGTCAAAACCGCCATCGCCAACGGCACCTTCAGCATCAACGCCGAAGCGGTGGCCGACAAACTGTTGTCCAACGCCCGCGACATGTTGGGTGTGGCCGCCAAATAAGCGCTGAACCGCTGGCCACCTTGGGGCACACTTGGGTTTCGCTGTGAAACTTTTGTACTGAGAGCAGCCATGACCCGCCAGCCACCGGCCCACCCGGCCAACGCCCAAGAGGTCGCTTTAAGCGACCTTTTTGTATTGCTTGAACAACAGTTGGGGCAAACCGAACGGGCGCTGCTGGAACAAAACGCCGACGCCCTGCCCGGCCAGTCCGAGCAGTTGGCGCGGCAGATTCAGCACTTTCAACGCAGCTACCAAGAAAGTCCGCCGCAGGACGCTGCCACCTGGGAGCCGCGTCTGGCGGTGCTCAAGGCCCGTTTGGACAACCTGCACAAACAGTGGCTGGCCCGCAGCGCAGCCGTCAACCGCGCCTTGACCACGCTGTTTCCGGCCGAACAGGCCAACGCCTACGCCCGCCTGGGCCAGCCGGGTCGCCCTGCCGTGGGCGCACTGCCCCGCGTGAGCAACAACACCTCATTCAAGGCTTGAAACGGGCTTGGGTTATTGTGGCTTCTGAGCCAAGCGGCGCTTGACGCCCAGACAGACACCCCCACATTCGCCAGGTCCGGCACCCGGGTGTGCTCATCGCCCACCCGAGTGGCTGACCGGTCGGCAGGTTTCAGTGTTCGCGCAGCTTGGCGCGCAAGCGGGCAATCGACTGGCTGTGCAACTGGCAGATGCGCGACTCCGTCACGCCCAGAACAGCGGCGATTTCCTTGAGGTTCATGTCGTGTTCGTAGTACATGCTCATCACGTGCTGCTCGCGCTCGGGCAGCTTGTTGATGGCATCCACCAGCGAACGGCGCATGCGCTGGTCGCCCAGCAACGCCGAGGGATCGGCCTGGGCATCGGCCGGCAGGTAGCGGTCCAGAAAATGGTCTTCGTCGTCGCCCTTGCCGCCAATGTCTTCAAGGTAAACGAGTTGTGTGCCGCGCACCCGTGCCAGGGTTTGTTGGTATTCGGGCAGCGTCATGTCCATTTCCTGCGCAATTTCGGACTCCTTGGGCGCACGGCCCAGGCGTTGCTCCAGCCGGTGGACGGCCAGCTCGATGTCTTTTTGCAGCTTGCGCGAACCACGCGACATCCAGTCGCCGTCACGCAATTCGTCCAGCATGGCGCCGCGTATGCGCTGGCTGGCAAAGGTCTCGAACTGCACACCCTGCGACGGCTCAAAACGCGTCAGAGCCTCGCTCAGGCCCATCATGCCGACCTGGATCAGGTCGTCGACCTCCACACTGGCGGGCAGCTTGGCGATCATGTGGTGGGCGAGCCTGTGTACCAGCGGGCTGTACTGGCGCAACTGGTCATCTCGTTCGAGCGTGCCTTTAGCGGTGTACATCAACTGCTCCGATGCTCCAAGGTTGTGTCTACCGAAGTCGTTGGGCCCCACATCGCCAGGTGGGGAGACTGGGGCACGGCGATGGCACTGTCAACGACCTTGAGCCACCACGACTCGGGCACCCGGTCGGCGGGCGAATCGCGGCTTTCATCATACGCCACTGGCCAAATTTGCAAATCCTCGCCCAGGTGGGCCTGGGCACAGCGCGCCAAGGCCTGTACCGGCGCCTCCAGGGCCTGCGTCAGCGCTTGCGCGTGGCCGTGCGAGCGCACACCACCCAGCGCCATGGGCACCAGCAAGGGGTGCAAGTCGCCCACCTGCAGCAGCACCTTGACGGCATTGTAGGCCTCCACCACCGAACGCGGCTGTCCGTCCAGCGCCACCAGCGGGCGCGCCGCCGTGCCTTGCAGGCACACCGCCAGCAGGTCGGCCGGCGCGGTCAGCAACACATGTGATCCGGCTGGGACAGCGGCCACCAGGCGCTGCCACGCCCCCTGCGCACCGGCACCGTGGGCCTGGTTGGCCAGTCGCAACAGGCCTTGCCGGCCCGGCAGAATACACACGCCCGGGGCGGCTTCGTCGACCAGGTAGGCGGCACGGACGTTGGCGTTGGCGCCTGGCGCTGCGTCCGACACATTCAACCGCGCCAACAAGTCCTGCCCGGGCGCCTCGTCGGCCATGCCGTCGATCACACACACCGGCTCGCCCTGCAAGGAAAACCGGCGCGCCAACAGCCACAGCAGCCGGTGCGACACCCCGCCCTGCACCATCGCCGGCACGGCGATGAAGCGGGTGACAAAGGCTAGCGACGCGTAGGCGTGCAGGCCGTGGGCCTGGTCAAACACTTCACGCATTCCAGCCATCCAGGATGACGGGCGCCACCGACGGTTGCGAGAAGTACAAACCCAGTTCGCTGGCCTGCGGGTCGTAGGCCGATTTGCCGGTGCTGGACATGGACTGGCGCACCAGGGCGGCCGCATCGGCGCGTTGCCAGTCTTCGGGCACCCGTTGCCCGGTGCTGACGCCACGCAACACCATTTGATGGCGGATCAGGGCGTCCAGCGCCGGGCCCAGCTTGGGGGCTTCGTCCAGCTTGGACAGGACCACACCGTACAGATCGCTGCCCTTGTAGGCGTTGATGACGTCGTCCAGCGTGTCGCCGTGGCTGCCGGCATTGAGCACCAGCAGCTTCTTGATCTTGTTCGAGCCCAGCAGCGCCAACATGTCTTCAATGCGCGGGTCGTGCTGGCCCAGACCGGCGGTGTCGATGATGACCATGCGCTTGTTGGACAACAGGGCCAGCAGGTCCTGCAAGGCGGCGCGGTCGTGCGCCAGGTGGGCCACCACGCCCAGCATGCGACCGTAACTGCGCAGTTGTTCGTAGCCGGCCACGCGGTAGGTGTCCAGTGTGATCAGGCCGACGCTGTTGGCGCCATAGGCCTTGACACACTGCGCGGCCAATTTGGCTGCGGTGGTGGTTTTGCCCACGCCGGTGGCGCCGATCAGGGCGTACACCCCGCCTTCGTCGCACAACGATGAGCTGGCATCGGCCGTTTTGAGGTTGCGCACCAGCACATCCTGCGTCCACTTGAAGGCATCGGCGGCGTTCAATTCGGGGGGCATGCGCTCCAGCACGGCGCGCGCCATGGCGGCCGAATAGCCAGCCCGCAAGAGCTTGAGCATGAGGTTGGACTGGATGGGGTTTTGCCGCGAACTGCCCAACCACGACAAGGTGTTGAAGCGCTCCTCGATCAGGTCTTTCAAGGCATTGAGCTCACCGGTCAAGCGGGCCTCCACCGGGCTGGGGCCGCTGTGTTGCGGGGCCGGCGCTTCGGCCACCGGGCGCTGTGTGGCGGCAGGCTGGCGCACCAGCTCGGGCGCGTGCTGGGCCATGCGCTGGGGCGTGTTGACGGCGTCGGTGTAGCGCGCGGGGGTCTGCGTCTGTGGTGTGGCGGCCTGGGCAGGCTTGTCGCCGCCCAGCATCTCGCGGCGTTTGCGCAGCATGCGTTCGCGCACATAGTCCTGAAAGGACAAGGTGCTCATGGCCAGGGTTTCGGTGTCCTGTTCAACACTGGTCTGGCTGTTGCCCAACACCGGGCGCTCCAGTTGAGCCCGCTCCTGCAAGCTGCGCCGAGGCGCCTGGGTGCTGGCGTCGGCCGCGCGGAGCTGGGTGCGACCACCCGAGAGTTGGTCGAGGTTTTCCTCAGCGGTGGCCACCACCTCGAAGCCACCGTCGGTGGAGCGGCTCGACAGGATGACGGCCGAGTCGCCAAACACGTTGCGGACCTTGGCCATGGCCTCACGCGAGGTGGGGGCGAGAAAGCGTTGAACGTTCATGGGTTGTCTCCAGCAGCGCTCAGGCTGCAACCTCTCCGAGGATGGGGCCGATGCGGATCAAATGGGTTTCCGGGATTTCGCTGTGCGCCAGCACCTGCAGCCGGGGTGCGGCGCGGCGCAACAGGCGGGCCATGGCGGCTCGGATGGCATCGGGCACCAGCAGGCAGGCGGGCACGCCCTGCTCTTCCTGTTGGTTGGCCACCTGCGCGGCAGAACGGGTCAGCATGTCGGCCACGCCGGGGTCCAGCGCCGCGGTCGGGCCGCCACCCAGGGCCTGGGTCAACAAACGCTCCAGGCCGGGTTCGATGGCGATGACTTCAAGCTCTTTGACCGGGCCATAGATCTGCTGAACGATGGCCGGCGACAAGGCGGTGCGCACGCGCCGGGCCAGTTCCACCGGATCAGAGGTGTGGCCAGCGTGTTCGGCCAGCGATTCGATGATGGTGCGGATGTCGCGGATGTGCACGCCTTCTTCCAGCAGAAGCTGCAGGACTTTCTGGAACACACCGATGGGGACCATCTTGGGCACCACTTCCTCGATCAGCTTGGGGGCTTGTTTGGCCACGTGTTCCACCAGTTCCTGGGTTTCGGTGCGGCTGAGCAACTTTGCGGCCTGCACTTGCATCAAGTGTGACAAATGGGTGGCCAGCACGGTCTCGGAATCAACCACCGTATAGCCCGCCATTTGCGCGTTTTCACGTTGGCGCTCGTCGATCCAGTTGGCGGGCAGGCCGAAGGCGGGATCGGTGGTGGCGGTGCCGATCAACGGCGTTTTGGCGCCGCCGGGGTTGATGGCCAGGAACTGGCCCGGGAACACCTCACCCTCACCCACCACCACACCGCGCAGGGTGATGCGGTAGGCGCTGGGGCGCAGCTCCAGGTTGTCGCGCACATGCACGGGCGGCGGCAGGAAACCGACCTCCTGCGCAAACTTCTTGCGCACGCCTTTGATGCGGGTCAGCAAGTCGCCCTGGCGGCTCTTGTCCACCAGGGGGATCAGGCGGTAGCCCAGCTCCAGCCCCAGCAGATCGACCGGCATCAGGTCGTTCCAACTGGCTTCGGTGTCCACCGGCGGCGCGCCGGCCGCACCGCCAGCCACACCGCCGGCCGCAGCGACCTGGGCGTCGGCGGCGGCCTTGGGCTTGCGCGCTTCCTGCGTCAACCAGAACGCCAGCCCGCCGATGAAGGCGGCAAAACCCAGGAACACCAGATGGGGCATGCCCGGTACGCTGCCTAGCAGGGCGATCACCGCCGCCGTCACGCCCAGGATGCGGGGCGAGGCGAACATCTGGCTCATGATCTGGTCGCCCAAGTCCTCATCCTTGCCCACACGTGACACCACCATGGCGGCGGCCACCGAAATCAGCAGCGACGGCACCTGTGCCACCAGCGCGTCACCCACAGCCAGGGTGATGTAGGAGCTGGCGGCCTGCGAGGCGCTCAGGTCGTGCTGCAGCATGCCCACCGCAAAACCACCAATGATGTTGATGAACAGGATGAGAATGCCGGCCACCGCATCGCCACGCACGAACTTGCTGGCACCGTCCATGGAGCCGAAAAAATCGGCCTCTTCGCCCACTTCGGCACGGCGCTTCTTGGCTTCGGCTTCGTTGATCAGGCCGGCGTTGAGGTCGGCGTCGATGGCCATCTGTTTGCCAGGCATGGCGTCCAGGGTGAAACGCGCGCCAACCTCGGCGATGCGCTCCGAGCCCTTGGTGATCACCACGAAGTTGATCACCACCAGGATGGCAAACACGATCAGACCGACAGCGAAGTTGCCGCCGATCAACACGTTGCCAAAGGCCTCGATCACATGGCCGGCGGCGTCGGTGCCGTTGTGCCCTTCCATCAGCACCACCCGGGTGGAGGCGACGTTGAGCGACAGGCGCAGCAGCGTGGTCAGCAGCAGCACGGTCGGAAATACCGCAAAGTCCAGCGCCCGCTTCATGTAGGAGGCGACCATCATCACCGACAACGCCAACGCGATGTTGAGCGTGAAAAACGCGTCCAGCATCCAGGTGGGCAGCGGCAGCACCATCATGGCCAACACCACCATCACCAGCACCGGCGCGCCAATGGCGCGGTGCAGGCCGTGGTCCGGCCCCAGCCAGTTTTGCAGGCGTTGCATCACGAGGTTCATGCCAGGGCCTCCCGGGACTTGCGTTTGTAGTGGGGATCAAGTTCGGGCGGCACCTCAGGCGTGGGCTGCTCACCCGGCATGGGGCCTTCACCGCGCATGGCCGCGCGCACCTGGTAGACGTAAGCCAGAACCTGGGCCACGGCCGTGAACAGCGCCGATGGAATTTCGTGGTCGATCTCGGTGTGGGCGTACAAGGCGCGGGCCAGCATAGGCGACTGCAGCACCGGCACCTGCGATTCGCGCGCCAGATCGCGGATGCGCAGGGCCACCAAGTCGGCGCCCTTGGCGATCACGCGTGGCGCCACCATGGTGTCGGCGTCGTACTTCAGGGCCACCGCGTAGTGGGTCGGGTTCATCACCACCAGGTCGGCCCCAGGCACGCGGCCCACGCTGTTGCCCTGGGCCAATTCGCGCTGGAGCTGCCGGCGCTTGCCCTTGACGTGGGGGTCGCCGTCCGACTCTTTGTGTTCTTGCTTGACTTCCTGCATGGACATGCGCAGCCGGTGTTTGTGCAGGTGAATTTGCAGCGGTACATCCACGAGGGCCACCAGGACCACCACCGCCAGCAGACCGGTGATGCCCACCGTCATCCACTCGCCCAGTTGGGACAGGGCCGAGTCGAGGGGGCGCATCAGCAGGCTACCAAAGTCGAACAGGTGCGACGACAAAAACATGCCGCCAATGACGGCCAGCACAGCGGCGTAGATGGTGAGCTTGAGCACCTCAAAAAACTGCTGGCGCGAAAACAGGCGACCGAACCCGGCCAGCGGACTGATCTTGGAGAACTCGGGCATCAAGGGCTTGACACTGTAGGCGTAGGCACCCGAGGCCACCGACGACAGCGTCACCAGCAACGCCAGCAACACCCCCAGCGGCAACACAACGGCCAGGCCTTGCAACACGGTGTCGTTGAGGGCGCCCAACAGCTGCTCGGGCCGCTCCAGCGTGGTGAGATTGAAGGCCAGTCGCGCGCGCATGACCATGCGCAAACGCTCGTAACCCCAGGGCGCCAACACTGACAGCAACACCATGCCGCCGCCCAGCACGGCCAGGTGCGTGAGGTCGCGCGAGCGGGGCGTTTGCCCGTCTTCACGGGCCTTTTTCAGGCGCCGTTCCGAGGCGGGTAAGTTGCGATCTTGCGTCGACGAATCCATGGGTCAATCCAGCTTGGTTGGCCCATTGTCTGGCGAGATCCGATTTTCTAAAGGGCGATAAAGGCCATGAATGCCAGCCTAATCCAGGCCGGTCTGCATCCCCCAGCTCAGGCGCCGGGCCCGCCGTTCACTGCGTTCAGCAACAGCCCCTGCAACAGCTGCATCTCGCGACGGTAGTCCGCCACCTGATCCGGGGGGACAGCGTCGGCCACCATGTCCATGCCCTGCTGAAAATGGGCCAGCAACTCGGCAGGCTGCTTGTGGGTCGCGATCAATGCCGCCAACAAAGCGCGCTGCGCCGCCATCGCCGCATTGATTTCACGGGCCCATTCCACAAACTCCAGCAGCAGCTCCGACTGCCCCTGCGACTTAGGCCCCAGCGCCACCTGCGGGTACGCAAACAGCCGGGCGCCGGGCGCCTGTGCGGGGAGTCCGTCTGGCACGGGCGGGCCCTGCGGGTCCAAGGCTAAAAACCCAGGCTGGCCAGCAGGTCGTCCACCTGCGACTGGTCGGTCACCACGTCGGTGCGGCCATCGGCGTCGACCACCGGGCCAGAGAGCGCGGGCATGGTTTTGGGCGCGGCCTGGGCATGTTGCGCATGCTGCGCCTGCTCGGCCACCTCGGGGGGTGCGGTGGCCAGCAGCATCTTGACCAGTTGTTCTTCTATGGTGGCGGCCAGCGACACCACCTTCTTGATCACCTGGCCGGTCAGGTCGTGGAAGTCCTGCGCCATCATGATTTCGGTCAGGTGGTGGTCTGACTTCTCGCTGCTGGCCTGGATTTTTTCGGCCATCTGCACCAGCTCGGGCATGGCGGCGTTGAGCCCCGGCACCCGCCGGATGGTGTCGGCCAGCTCGCGGCTCATCTCGCTGAGCTTGCCCTGTTCGGCCTTGGCCTCGTCCACGTGGTTGAGCACCTTTTCGGCCGCCTCCCCCGTGAGGCGGGCGATGTACTGCAGGCGGCTCTGGGCGTCGGGCAGCTCTTCTGCCGTGCCCTTGAGCTTGTCGGCGTAACCGAGTTCGTTCAGCGCATCGTGCAACTGGCGCGTGATCGCGCCAAGCCGATGGTAGACCTCGGTGACTTTGCCTTCCTCGCTGGTCTGTGCGTTGTCCATGCGCGGCGTCCTGTTGGGTGAACGTTTAAGACCAGCCCATTTTCTTGAAGATATTGGCCAGTTTGTCTTCGAGAGTGGCCTTGGTGAAAGGCTTGACGATGTACCCGGCGGCGCCCCCCTGGGCGGCCATCACGATGTCTTCCTTGCGGGCCTCGGCGGTCACCATCAGCACCGGCAGGTGCTTGAGCTTTTCGTCGCCCTTGATTTCATTGAGCAGCTGGAAGCCGTTCATGTTGGGCATGTTGATGTCGCTCACCACGAAGTCGAACTTGCCGTTGCGCAGTTTTTGCAGCGCAGCAACCCCGTCTTCGGCCTCGTCGGCGTCGGCGTGACCGATTTCCTTCAACAGGTTGCGCACGATGCGGCGCATGGTTGAGAAATCGTCCACGATCAAAAATTTCAGTTCAGGCATAAAGTGCTCCGAAGGAACAGGGTGCCAAGTGTAAGGCTTGCAAAGTTGTTTACCTTTCAGCGAGCGGACGGTGTGGCCGGCACGGGCACCGGCTGCGACACCTGCGAGGCCAGGTTGGGTACAAAAGACGGGCGCGCGGCGGCCGGCACCGGGGCGGCCGGCGTGGCCGGCACCTGGGTCAGGGCCTGCGGCCCGGCGGCCGGGTTGTTGAAACTCTGGCGCACGCGCTCCTCGGCCTCGCGTGTCATCACTGTCACGCTGATGCGCCGGTTGGTGGGCGAGGCCGGGTTGGCGGTGTCCAGCGGGTCGCTGGCGGCCATGCCCTGCATGCGCAAGAGCTTGTTGTCGGGCATGCCGCCGGCCACCAGTTCGCGGCGCGAGGCGTTGGCGCGGTCGGCCGAAAGCTCCCAGTTGCTGTAGCCGCGGTCGCCGCTGCCGTAGGGCGTGGCGTCGGTGTGGCCCGAGAGCGTGACCACGTTTTCAATGTCGCCCAGCGCAGCGCCGATTTCGCGCAGGATGTCGCGCATGTAGGGTTTGACCAGCGCGCTGCCGACATCGAACATCGGCCGGTTCTGCTCGTCCACGATCTGGATCTGCAGGCCATCGGTCACCGTGTCGATGCGAATTTGACTTTGAAACTCGGCCAGCTTGGGGTTCTGCGTGATCAGCGTCGTCATCTTCTCCTTGAGCGCTTCGATGCGGGCCTGGTCTTTGCGCAGCTCGTCGCGCCGCGCCAGCTGCGCGCCCAGGGTGGACTGGGCACGCTCAGCGTCACCGCCGTCCACCTGGCCCGAGTTCTTGCTCAGGTCGCGCCCGCCGCCCGGCAGGATGCTGTCGCTGTTGCCGGTGCCGTCGCCGCCCATGAGCGTGACCTTGAGCGGGGACTGGAAGTACTCGGCGATGCCGTGCAGATCGCCCTTGGCGGTGGAGCCCAGCAGCCACATCAACAGAAAGAAGGCCATCATGGCCGTAACGAAGTCGGCGTAGGCGATCTTCCACGCGCCGCCATGGGCCGAGTGGCCCGCCTTCTTGACGCGCTTGACGATGATGGGTTGAAGCTGCTTGCCCTGCCCGGCCATGGTGGAGATCCTGGTTCACTTCTTCTTCACATGCGCTTCCAGCTCATTGAAGGTGGGCCGCTCGGTGCTGAACAAAACTTTACGCCCAAACTCGATGGCTGTCATGGGCGCGTAACCTTGCATGCTGGCCAGCAACGTTGTTTTTATGCACTGCAACTCCTTGGCATCTTCCTCGCCCTTGGCCTCCAGCAGGCCGGCAAACGGCTCGGCCACCGCATAGGCCAGAAAAATGCCCAGAAAGGTGCCCACCAGCGCCGAGCCGATCATGCCGCCCAGCACCGCCGGCGGCTGGCCCACCGAGCCCATGGTGTTGATCACACCCAGCACGGCGGCCACGATGCCGAAGGCCGGCAAGGCGCCGGCCAGGCGGGTGAGCGCGGCGATGGGTGCGTGGTGTTCCTGGTGGTGGGTCTCGATCTCGCTGTCCATCAGCGCCTCGATCTCGTGGGCGTTGAGGTTGCCCGAGACCATCATGCGCAGGTAATCGGTGATGAACTCCACCACATGGTGGTCGTGCCCGACGGTGGGGTACTTCTGGAACAGCGGTGAGTTGTGCGGCTCCTCGACGTCCTTTTCGATCGCCATCAGGCCCTCTTTGCGCGCCTTCTGCAGGATATCGAACATCATCGCCAGCAGTTCAAGGTAACGCTCCTTGGTGTACTTGGAGCCCTTGAAGGCCGTGGGCATCATCTTCAGGGTGGCCTTGAGCACCTTGGGCGGGTTGTTCACCACAAACGCCCCCAACGCGCCGCCAAAGATGGTGACCATCTCGAACGGCAGCGCCTTCATGATCACCCCGATGTTGCCGCCGTGCAGGATGTACACGCCGAAGATGCACGT